>CALWTL010000001.1 GCA_944384445.1 uncultured Clostridia bacterium
TAAATATATGTGCTGATATTATCAGAAATAATTATAATAGTAATGTCAATTGTCTAATTAACATGAATATATTATAAATAATTTAATAGACATTGTCAACTTATTTAAAATATTTACTAATAAAAAATAAATTTTGACATAATTTATAATTATACAAATGTACTATTTTATCTGTTATGTTAGGAAATATATTATTATAAAATGAATTTAGTTAATAATTAATAATGGAGAATGTATGCTAAATTTTTTTAAAAAAATTAAATTTACATCAATTATATTTAATATTTTATGTGTGATATTCGGAATAAGTTTAATATTTTTCCCTGAAACAACAAAATTCACTATAATATTGTTATTTGGACTAGGTTTAGTTTTATGTGGAATAATAGAAATTGTAAACTATTTCATTTATGGCTATGAGCAACTAGGCTTTTGGATAGGTTGTATTGATATTTTATTTGGTATAATTATCGCTATATCATCAAATGTTTTAACAAACATATCAGTATTTGCCTTTGTAATAGGTAGTTTATTTATATTTGCTTCGCTTAACAAGATGCAAAAATCATTCAATTATAGACGACTTGGAGCTAAAAATTGGTGGTTTGATACTATTTTTGCATTTATCATATTAATCTTAGGAATTTTAGTTATTGCAAATCCTTTTGAGAGTGAAAGAATCTTTAATATCTTTCTAGGAATTGCAATAATATTTAACTCAGTAATGGAAATATTTACTAGTATTAAAGTGACAAATCGTTTAAAGAAAAATAAACATAATATCAAAGATTTAGTAAAAAAAGAAACAGTAATTGATTTAGACGAAGATGATTACACCATAGAAAAATAATTTATAATATCATTATAAAAATAATAAATTTCTTTATCTAGGTACATAACTATTGCATGGTGCTTCGTCCATAGTACTACCTATAAAAATACCGTTTGAAAAACATTCCCCTGTTCGATTGAAAATACAATTACTACTATCGCACAATATATTCATTGTCCTACAATGATGATACGGTGCAATATTTGGTTCATGACTAAACATGTCCAAAGAAACATCTTCAACTTTTTTTGAATTATCAATTTTTATATTTTCACAATTTGCAAGACTATTAATTTTTAAATTATTGCGTATACATTTTGCTCTATCATTGTATAAACAACTATATTTCCTACATACTACATCCATATTGATATTTTTCTCAAGATAAAATAATTTATACAAATTATATAAAAATTGACAAATATAATTTATTATGATAAATTAATTATAGAGGTCAATATGAAAATTATTTTAATTAAAGATTTAAAAGGCAAGGGCAAAACTGGCGATATTATTGATGTTAATCCAAATTATGCAAACAATGTTTTAATAAAACAAGGGATTGCAAAAGTGGCAAATGCAAGTAATTTAAACGATCACAAAGGTCAACTGGAAGCAAAAGAGTTTCATCATTCGGAACTCGTAAAAGAATATAAGTCAATAGCTGAAAAAATTAAAAATAAAGTTTATAATTTTACATTAAGTGTTGGAAGTAATGGCAAAGCATTTGGTTCAATTACAAAACAAGAAATAGTCACAGCACTTAATAATGATGGAATAAAGATTGACAAAAATATGATAAAAGATTTCCCAACAATTAAAGGTGTAGGACAATACAAAATTTCACTTCAATTAATTAAAGAAGTCTCAGTTGACATTATAGTCAATGTTAATATTAAATAATCAATTTAGTATTCATTATATTAAGAATATTTCAAAGTTTTTGAATAAAAAATTTTTATTTTAGCTTTTATAAAAATTGATTAAAAAAAAATTGACAAAACACAATTGTGTTTTATATAATACTAATAACTTAATATTAAGTTTATCAAAGCAAGTAAAGTTATAGTTTGCTTATGCTAGCAAAGCAACAATTAACAGTAAACTTTGATAAAAAAAGGATTCGTGTAAAACGAATTCTTTTTAATCTTCTCTGCCAAGCAAATAATCTATTGACACTTGAAAAAAGTCTGCAAGAACACACAAGTAATCTATCATAGGAGACCTTTTCTTTAATGTCCAACTATTTATTGTTGACCTAGGAATGTCAGTCAATTTTGATAATTCTTTTATATTCAAACTTTTTTCTTGCATTAAATCTTTCAACCTATTTGAAAATTTTTCTAATATATTTTGAATATCATGCACAATATCATTATTACACTTTTATATTCTTAAAAGTATGTGAAACACTATTGTGTTTTATACCCAAAACTTAATATTAATATAATCAAATGGATTTGAAAAATTTAAAAAATTTCAATAACTAATTATTAAATTTATAAAAATTTTAAAATTTAAACATTAAAATCATTGTAGTACTTTTTATTTCTACTAAAATTTATTCAATCAAAAAATTTATATTTTTTTATTACCATAAAATCAAAATAATTTAAAATGAAAGATAAATTAATATTTGATTTTTTCATTCACATAATTTACTAAATCATTGATTTTAATTCTAATTTGTTCCATTGTGTCACGGTCTCGAATTGTGACTGTATTATCTTCTAATGTATCAAAATCAATTGTCACGCACATAGGTGTACCTATTTCGTCTTGTCTGCGATATCTTTTTCCTATGCTACCTGCTTCATCATAAGTCACCATAAAATGTTTTGATAAATTTGAATAAACTTCCATTGCTTTTTCACTAAGGTTTTTCTGTAAAGGTAAAATTGCAACTTTATATGGTGCAATAGCAGGATGGAAATGCATAACGACACGTGTTTCACCATTGTCTAATATTTCTTCATCATAAGCTTCACACATAACAGCTAATGTTAATCTGTCTGCACCAATAGAATATTCTACAACATTAGGAATATATTTTTCGTTTGTATAAGGGTCAAGATACATCATTGATTTTCCGCTAAACTCTTGGTGCCTACTCAAATCCCAATCACCTCTGTGATGAATACCATTCAATTCTTCCCAACCTATAGGATATAAATATTGAATATCACAGGCTGCTTTTGCATAATGTGCAAGTTTATCATGGTCATGATATCTTAAATGTTCTTGCTTAAAACCTAGAGATAATAAGAAATCCATAGCTTTTTTCTTAAATTCTTCATAATATTTCAAACTTGTATCAGCTTTACAAAACCATTGGTGTTCCATCTGTTCAAATTCTATTGTTCTAAAAGTAAAATTGCCCGGAGTCACTTCGTTTCTAAATGCTTTACCGATTTGAGCTATACCAAATGGTACTTTTGCACGCATACTACGTTGAACGTTAAGAAAATTTACGAACTCTCCCTGTGCAGTTTCAGGACGAAGATAAATCAAGTTTTGACTTTCATCTGTCACGCCACGTGAAGTTGAAAACATAAGATTAAAGTTCCTTATGCTGGTCCAATCAGACTTTCCACATTTTGGACAATTAATATGATTGTCTTTAATATATTGTTCCATTTCTTCATTAGTCATTAAGTCTGGATTGACCTTACCCTTACTGTACTCTTCAATTAAGTTATCTGCCCTATGTCTAGTTTTACAATTTTTGCAATCCATTTTAGGATCAGAAAAACTTGCAGTATGTCCACTAGCTTCCCAAACTTTACTATTCATAAATATATCAGCATCTATACCAAAAGAATTATGTGCTTCTTGAACAAATTTTTTCCACCAAGCACGTTTAATATTATTTTTTAATTCTACACCAACTGGACCATAATCCCAAGTATTTGCTAATCCATCATAAATATCACTTCCCGGGAAAATAAATCCACGATTTTTACATAAATTAACTATTTTATCAAAATTACCCATACATTCTCCTTTTTATAAAAAACCCTATGCAAAAATATTGCATAGGGACGACATCGCCGCGGTTCCACCCTAATTGGTAAATGTACCCACCTTAATTATATACAACGCATACCTGCGAGTGTCTTTTCAACACTTCCTAGCAAATCGCCACTTTGCTAATTGGATTTTATTAAATTTAAATTACCGCACCTACATTTATTTTAGCACGTTTTTCATTTAAAATTTGATGATCTTTTAACATTTTTTCAGCAATAACTATTCGTTTTTTGTATTTTACATACCTGTCGCTTTTGCTTTTTCCAGCACTCTTTAATAAATGTAAATCTTCACGAATTAATTTTTCTAATTCTGCAATTTTATCATCAATGTCTCTAACCATATCTTCATCTGGACCAAAATACATTTCATCTAATTTATTCAATTCATCAATTCTTTTTAATAATCTTTCTAAATTAGCAATAGTTAATCTAGATTTTGGTTTTAAGATTTCTTCATGAGGTTTTTCTTTGCGGTGTTCTTCTTCATGCGCTTCTTCTTCATGACGAATCTCTTCTTCATGTATTTCTTCCTCTACTCTTTCAACATGCGCTTCTTCTTCATGTTCATCTTCTTTATCTAAAACAATCATATCTGCATCTGCATTTTTTGATTTAATTAATGTATTACCTTCCTCATATTCATATTTTGGCAAAGCTTTGCCATAAGTTGATAGTTTATCAATCAAAACATTCAAAACATGTTCCGCTTCAGAAACATTCCTTAGCCCTAACCTACCAACTAATTTAGAAGGTATTGACTCAAATGAAAATCTTTTACCATCATAAGTAAATACATTTTTAGAAGGATTATAGTCCAAATGCGAAATAAATTCTTTTTCATCTTTTGATAAAACCATTTTTTCATCTAAATCTTTATCAAATTCTTCTTCTAAAATATCTCCAAACTCTTTGCAAGCAATTAAACCTTTTATCATGTATACTTTTTCAGAGACTGCATCATATTTTTCATCACGTCCCTGTTCTTGACCCAAAGATGTATAATTTAAAGATTTTTGTTTGTATTCTTCAACCTTTAATTCTAAATTAGTTTGAAGTGATGGATCTCTTTTTACTGCTTTTCTTAACTTTTTTATTTCTTTTTCTAATTTTAGCATTTCAGCACGATATTTACTAAATAAAGGAGCATTTTCAGGAGTGACCTCTCCTTTACCATTTTCAATCCTAAAATCTGAATAATATTTAGTAGAAGCAAAACAATTTAATTTTTCTTCAACCTTATTCATTCTATCAACAAACGCAAGTATATATTTACTTCTTGCATACTTTGTTAATCTTAAATAATCTTCAGATGAAAGTTCTTTAATTTTTTTATCTATTTCTCTTTCTAATTCAGCCCCTTTCAATTTTCTTAAACTTTCGTCATGAGATTCCATGAATACTTTTTTAAAATGTTCTTTTAGCATTTCATAACTTGATTTTATAGAAACTTCTTTAGTTTGAGAATAAATTTCTGATAAATCTTCATCAATTTCTTTGCTTAATTGTTTACGATTTTGTTCTATTCTATCTTTATAATTGTATTTTCTATTATTAATTATAGAACCTTTAATTGCATGCACAATAGAAGCTCCCAAAGGATAAACTGCCAATGAAGCAAGAGTCGCAACAGCGGCAACTGGTGCTATTGCTAATAAGAAAAACCCTCCTAGAGATAAAAGTGATGCCGAAGCTATAAAGACATTTGCACCACCTCTGCCCAATTCTTTTAAAATAGCAGATTTAGTGTCATATTTTGGTCCGCCTTCCAACTTCCCAGTTTTAGTATTATAAACAAGTTTACCATTCTTAAAAAATTTATATTCATATAATTCGTTTGCAGAATCTATTTTGCTTGTCATATTTGACATAGTATATCTATTTTTTTGTACATCTAATTCGGTTAAATTACCTTCATCATCGACAACTCTATCAATAACATACTGACCTTTTTTATATTTTTCTATAAAATCAATTCTTGCATTTTCTAATATTGTAGCCTTTTCTTCTTCTGACTTAGATATTTTTATAACTCTCCCATCTCTATCATAGAAAATTGAACCATCGTCATTTAAAGATAATTTAGTTAAAATTTCGCAAGTTTCAACTTTTTGACTTGTGCTAGAAGTTTGAACTACATCACATTCATTCATAGGTTTAGCAGATAATCGAATTTTAACTGCATTACTTAATTTTAATTCATGTCCATTGAAATTAACTAAAGATTTACTAACAAATGCTGATTTATCAACAATTAATCCTTTCTGTTCACTTGTCGGTTCTAGTAAAACAAAATATGCATCAAAATCAGTTTCTTCAAAAGCAATAAATTCATAACAATTTGGTCTTACAGATTTGTTTTCTTCAATATACCTTCCGTCTTTTAACCTTAAATATGTTCCATCTTTTAAAATGTCATCTTCATTATTAGTCACTTCCATAGTTTTAATATAATCATAAGATAAAGACACTTCTTCAATTGTTAATGGTTGTATTTCCATTTTAATATCAGAGTCTGGCACAACATAAAATAAAGATAAACCAATGTATTTATATTTATTATCTAAAAATTCTCTTTTGTTAATTTGTTTTCCAACTTCTCCAGATTTAGTAATTTCATGTAAAGATGAAATATCTACTAATGTTTCTACATCATAACCTTTAAATTTTACTTTAATAAAATTACCATTATCATCTCGATTTGTTTGATAATTTATGGTATCTAAATATACATTATCATCTTCTTTATGAGTGAATTGTTCAGAATAGTGAGAATCAATATCTTTCACTTCTTCAATAATTGCACCATTTGAATCAAGAGAAAACGAATGGATTTTCAAATTTGCAACATCAATTTCTTCCTTTGCTTTAACTCTACCAATAGAACAAGTAGCAGAAGTAAAAATTTTAGTCACATAATTATTATCACGAGTGTACAAATCCTTATCTTGAATAATTGCTAAGACGTCTGCTCCTCTATCGGCAACTATTATATCTTCTAAAGAAATAAATTTGCTTCCTTCATAATACCCAATATCATCTTTTTTTACAAATTTCATATTAGAGTCATTTGCCAATTCAACATACACATAAGGGTCTGAATTATTAAAAGTTTCACTTTTGTTAATCTCTACAGCTCTTTTCAAACCATATTGAACAAGATCTACATCTCCATCTTCTTTTACTCCATTAATAGAGTCTGATACATATAAATCTGGCATAGAAATATTTTTTTCCATTAATTCAGAATCATTTGGAACAAAACTACTTAAGATAACATTATCAGCATGTTTTGAATCAATAACATAGAGTAAAGAAATTCCTGTTCTTTTTTGTTGCGTTAAAATATTTTCAAAATCTTTAATTGATTTTAATTTTCGAAAAGTTGTGTCATTTATATATACACGTAAATTTGATAGGGGTACATATTCTTTTTTGCTTCTTGAAATATTAGCATATACAAATATTTCTTGAAGTTTAGCATCTTTCCCTGAAAATTTTTCAAATTCCTTAATTAATTGAGTTGCCATAACAATCTCCTAATTAAATTATATCATATAATTAACAAAAAATCAATATATTACTAAAACGATATATCAATTTAAATTTTAAATAAAAAATAAAATTAAAAAAATATTTTACAAGACTATATATTTTAAAAAGAAAAAATAGTGCTAATACATAGCACTATTTTAATATCTTGGCGCCCCGAGTAGGGCTCGAACCTACAACCTATCGGTTAACAGCCGAGTGCTCCACCATTGAGCTATCGAGGCACTTTGACAACAAAATTATTATAATATATAATTATTTCATTGTCAACAATTTTTTAATAAATTTTTTTAATTTATCTTGTACTAATATAACTATACAAATAATTATTGTTTAAAATGTGTAAATAATTCATTTTCGTCAATACATTTTTGATTTCAGAGTTAAATAAATTTATAACATCTTCACTATATTCCATACCATTAAACACATAGTCATTCATATTATATGTATATAAATTTTTACAAAATAATCCACCCGTATTAGAGTAATAAATAACCATATCAGTAGGTTCTCCATCTACAACGTAATAATTATCTAATGGTTTAAATAATGAATGTCCTATATATAAATTTTCGTTAAAACTAACACCTAATAAATCAAATAATGTTGGTATTATATCATAGGCCGAACAAAATCTTGTGTTTTCTATAAATTTAATATCATCTACTCCTGTTTGTTTCGAATTATATTCTTTTAAACCCGGACTAGAAATTATTAATGGAATTGTGTTTAATTCTATACTTGAATAATCATTTTCATCAAATCCTTTAACCCTATTAGATAATTTATTATAATAAGAATAATGATCCGAAAATAATACTATTGTAGTTTCATCATAAATATTATATTCTTTTAGTTTATCTATTATTACGCCAATAGCTTCATTTAATCCCATAACTCCGCATTGATAATAAATTAATTCTTCGCATAAATCTGGATCTGTCTCATAATAATTATTTAATACGTTTGTAAACCAGTTTGTATATGTTAAATCTTCTTTAGGTATATTAGGATTTAATTCCCAACACGTTGTTTCTTCATTATAAATACAATCGTCTTCTCCGTAAACAACATAATTTTGATATCTTATGCAATCTATCTCATTTTCATTATTTACATAAGAACCATGTGATGATACTGTTAAATAAAATGTATAAAAAGGTCTTTCATTATAATCTGTTGGAATAATATAATCAATAGCATTTCTAGCAAAATCTCCTTCAGCAGCCCAATGATCCCATTTTAAGTCATCACCTTTATAAACGGGGTCACCATTTGAATCTAATACATTATCTTTGCCTATTACGTTCTCAAAGCCCAAATTTGAATGAGTTTGATCTCTATCATAAAATGAAATGACATGTGAATGAACATAAGATGTATTATAACCTAATTTACTTAACACTCCTGGCATAGAATAATTAAAAGCTTTTAGTGATTTATCATAATTTTTTCCAGCAATATCAGCTAGCGTTTCACCAACAGGATAATTACCTAAAATTGCATAACCTTCAGAATAATTTGTTTTTGATTTAGAAAAGAAATTTTTTGCTATCAAACTATCATTGTCAATATTCATATTATTTGTATCTTGTAAATAATCTTCGCCATAAATTAAAGAATATATATTAGGAGTAAGTTCATATGATAAATTACTCAAAGTTGGATCATAATTACCATCTCCAAAACAGAACCATTCAAGAGATTCCATCATTATAACTATAACATTATTTCTAGAATCTATTCCAAATACGTCACTAGTATTATAAATGTTTCCAGAATTAAAATAATTGATAGTTGCATTTTGTATTTCTTCATCAATTTTATCATTCATACCTAATAAAAGATTAGTAAAATAACCATACGTTCCAAATTTAGAATAACTATTGTATTTCATGAAGCTTGTGTTCATTAAAAATGTATCACTAGAAACATAATCTGAACTATTAATATCTGCTAAATTATTAATATAAATACGTTCATCAATATAATATGTACAAGCAAAACATTGTAATGCTAAAATTAAAATTACATTAAATATGGAATAATGTTGACGAATTTTAATTTTATCTTTTTTTGATTTCTTCAACATAAAATAACCTAATATAACAATAGAAATATAGACAAGCATTAATTGTAATATAACTGAAAAATATATAAAATCACTTGTCATGGCGGCTCCAGCCTCGTCAATTAATCTAAACATATCAATTGAAAAAAGGTCACCATAGATAACATATAATGAATAATTTACATAAATTAATATTGCTTGAACACCAAGAATAATGGTATAAATAACATATTGCGCTGTAAAATTAGGTATGATAAAAATTAAAATAGCGATAAACATTATAATAGAAAAATTATACCAAAAATATTCAGGCATTAGTCCCATACCAAGGATATGAAAAGCAACTGCTTCTAAAATTAAAGCCCCAAATACAAAATATAAAACCATCATTAATTTACTTAAAACAGTTTTTAGCATTTAAAATATTATACACCCATTCAAATAACATGTCAACTTTATTATTTAAACTTGAATTTTAAAAAATAAAATGATATAATTTTATTATGTTTAATTGGTTAAAAAATAAACTAAATTCCTTGATTCCTGATGATGTCAATAAAGGAATAATGACATCAAATTTTTGTACAATTAAAAATGGTACAAAAATTAACATACCTAAAGAAATAGTATGTTTTATTAATTATAAAGATAAGAATTATTTAGAAATAGAAGATGGTGAATTTGTATTAAATGATGCAAGCTTGCCAGAATTATGTTCTAAACAAAGGAAAAAAAATGATAAACTAAAAAAAATAAAATTAGATTTATATTTTGTCAATACAAAACCATTTGATTTTAAATTTGAATACAAAGATAAAATTGAGATAAACAATAGAATAGCAAAAGTATTATTATCATTTACATATAATTGCAATGTTGAAGATGCCAAAAAATTATTTGAATCAATTTTAATTCTTGAACCTAATCCAGACTCATTTACTTCAACCTTAATGATAAATAGATATATAGAAGAATTGTTAATAAATTATTTTTTAAAAAAGAATATTGATGACATAATTTTATCATCATCAATGAAGCAAGATATTAACAATCGCGTATCAAAGCATTTAGAAAAAATAGGAATTAAATTAAATACATTTAGTCTAATATTAAAAGAACAAATAAAAAAGAAACAACAAAAAGAACTTATAAAAAATAATACTGGATTTTTTTCTAATTATAATGAAAATGATTCAAATGAAAAAAATATTAATATAAAAAATGTTAATGGAACAGTTGACCAATCTAAACAAACAGAGTATACTAATTCAAGTCACGAAACAGATATAAAGCAACAATTTGAATCTCAAAATAATAGTTCTTTAGATGTTAAATTTTGCCCAAAATGTCAAAATAAATTAATAAGAGGTTCAAAATACTGTCATAGATGTGGATATGAAATTAATAAGGAGAATATATGAAAAAATTCAAAAAAACTGATATTATTGCTTATGTATTAGAAAATCATAAAAATGCTGAAGAAATTTTAACTCAATTTGGTTTTCATTGTATATATTGCCCTGCTTCCCAAATGGAAACTTTAGAAGAAGCTTGTGCTATACATGAAATTGATATTGAAGAATTATTAAAAGCTTTAAATGCTTAGATAAAAATTTTAATCATAAAAAAAAGAGCAAATTGCTCTTTTTATTTTTTCTTATTGATTCTAGAATTTTTTTCTAATTCTTTTTTACTTTCTTCAATCTTTGCATTTTCTTTTGCTATTTGGTCATCAATTTCTTTTAAATATGCATCAATATCATTTAGTTTAGGTTCTTGAGTTTGCAAAGAATCAATTTTTCTAGGTCTGCCACGTCTTTTAGGTTCACTATTCGCTGATTCCAACTCTGAATTTTCTGATTGAATATTTTTCTTTGGTCGACCTACTTTTCTTGCGGGTTTGTCTTGAATTTCTGCGGATACAACTTTTTTAGGTCTTCCACGCTTCTTTTCTTCTTTTATTTCGTCTGATTCAATTTTTTCTTTTCTAGGTCTACCACGTTTTTTTGCTAAATCTGATGAATTAGAATTTATATCACTAGTTATTACTTTTCTCGGTCTACCACGTTTACTAGATTTAATTTCTTTACTTGTTTCTTCTAAAGGTTCATTATTTTGGACTGCGGTTTCTTGAATTTTTCTAGGTCTACCACGTCTTTTAGGTTCACTAGTTGTTAATTCCGATTCCACATTTTCTGATTGAATATTTTTCTTTGGTCGACCAACTTTTCTTGTAGGTTTTTCTTGCATCTCTACAGATACAACTTTTTTAGGTCTACCGCGTTTCTTTTTCTCTTTTGGTTCTTCATCTGTTTCGTCATTATTTTTTCTTGGTCTGCCCGCTTTCTTTTTTTCATTGCTTTCATTATCTTGAATAGTGAAGACATTTTCAGAACGTACGATATTATCTTCCCCTTGAATATCATCGTTCATGTTTTTGATTTGGTCATTTGTCTCAACCGCCTGATTATTTTCTTCAACGTTTACTTGTTCAGGATTATTTTCATCAATTTGATTTTCTATTTGTGAATTTTCGTTTTGTGAATAATATTGTTCATTAGATTTTACATTTTGATTATTATATTCTGAATCTGAATTTGAGTAATTCATAGCTTGTTGATTTTCAATAATTTGCTCAGGTTGAATGTATGATTGTTGTTCAGTTTGTTGTGTTGGTTGTTGATTCTGATATTGCAAATTTTGCAATTGTGCATTTAGTTGTTCCAACTTTTCTGACAATATTTGATTTTGATTATAAATATTATCTAATTCCTTATTTTTTGAAACTATAGTTTCTTCTAAAGTTTTGATTTCTTGCTTTAACTTATCCTTAGCTTCTTTTTCTCTATCTTCTACAGCTTTCATGGCTGCATCATACACTTTATTGCTATATGTATCAAATTCACTCATCATACCCTTTTCGAGAGTTCTACGAGCACCTTTAACTGAATTTTCTACTGAAGTTAGTTCAGTTTGATAATTTTCCAATAATTTTTTATGACTGTCAGTTTTTGTATCATAATCTCGTTCTAGATTCCTTTGATGATCTAATTCTTGTTGCATTTGTTTTTTCAAGTAATTCGCTTCAATAGTTGATGAAACTTCTTCTAATTGAGATTTAAAGTTATCAAATGATTCTTTACTTACTTGCATTTGACGCTGATATTCTTTTGTAGTTTCTCTAAAATTCATTTCTTCTTGTGTAATATCACTATTAATTTGTTCCATGTCTTGCATGTACTTTTTTCGTTCTGCAATATAGTTTTCGGCTTCTTGCATGGCACGTTCCAAAACCAAGGAACTTTCGACACCAGATTCATCAAAATTGAATTTTTCATGTTCAACATTTTTGAGTCTTGCACGCTCTAATTCACGCTTTTCTTCTTCTGCACGTTTTTGCAAATAAGCATAAAGAATTGGAATACCTTTTTTTATTTCATTACGATCAAATAAAACTTCATAATCTACATACTCTGGAAGTGTTTGAGTAGCTTTGTCAATATTTACTTCAAAATATTGATAATTTTGATAAAGGTCGCTAACTATTGCATTATGCCTTAAATCTAAGAAAATAGTAATTATGTAATTTAAAACTAAAATGATAATAGGACATAATAATACTCTTTGTAAAACTAAAATTAAATCTAAATCTTGTGAAAATTCATACGAAAAATATAAATTTAATAGAATGCAAGCAAAAACATATATATATGTTAAAATATTCATTACAGTAATATCACGTTTGTATGTACTATTTTTGATAGGGGTGGACACACAAATTTCAAAAGACATATAATAACTAGCTTTATTTTCACGATAAAGTACGAATTGTTGCCATTGTTTTCTCAGTTGTTTTGGCACTTTTCTTGATTTCATTTTATTATTAAAAGGGACAAGATTTTCTTCTGTAATTTGTGGATTATCCATAAAATAATTATTAAACATATCTATAGCTTTTATTAATCTTGCTTCATAAGCTCTAGAAGTTGAAATAATTACAAAAAATACTGTCAATAAAAACAATGAAACAAAAATAATAAAAATAATATTATAATTTAAATAATTTTTCAATGAACTAAAGAATTTGTCAACTTCATTAAAAATATTCATATACACCCCTTTGTCTATAAAAATTTATAAAATATGACATTTATCTACAATGTTATTATAACACAAAGAATTATTAATTACTAATATTTTTTAAATCTTTTTTTAATTTTTTTATAATTTTTTAATAATTTAATTCGTAATTTTTTATAGTCTTATAAATTATTATCTTTTTTGTGTATTTAAATCTGTATAATTAAAATTAATTAATAAAATAATATTAATGAATTATTTATATAATTTTATAAATTTAAACATTATAAATTTTTATATTAATTGTATTTTAAAAGAATTAATTAAATAATTATTAATGATTAAATTTAATTGAAACTTATTTATCTATTAAGTTTAAATATATCCAATCTTCTTGAATTATTTAATTAAAAAATTTAATAAAAATTATATTTATATTAAATACGACATAAATATTTGACATTTGTATTATTTTATAATAATATTAAATATCAATAAATGGAGGAAATTATATGTTTTATTCTTATATGGTATATTACATTTTAGGAATAGTTATGATACCAGGAATAATTTTAGGAATATGGGCTCAATCAAAAGTGTATTCAACATTTAATCAATATAATAAAATACAAACTAAACATGGCAAAACTTCCAATGAAGTTGCACGTTTTATGTTAGACAGTGGTGGTTGCATAGACACAAAAATACAACCAATTCGTGGAAATTTGACTGATAATTTTAACCCTAAAACTAATACTGTTTCACTATCAGAAGCTGTATATAATCAAAGTAGTATATCTTCAATAGGTGTGACTGCACATGAAATCGGTCACGTATTTCAACATAGAGAAGGTTATGCTCCAATAAAAATCAGAAATGCTCTTGTACCAGTAATAAACATATCAGGTTTGCTAATGTGGCCATTGATTTTAATTGGATTAATTATGGAAGTGTTTTATTATGTCACAGTAGCAGATTGGTTTATATATATAGGTATAGGTTTATATGCCTTAAATATTATCTTTTGTTTAATCACTTTACCAATAGAATTGAACGCTAGCAAACGAGCAGAAAAAATGCTTCTCGCAACAGGTGAAATGGACCAAGAAGAAGCCAATGGAGTGAAAAAAGTTTTGAATGCAGCAGCTTGGACATATGTTGCAGCACTAGTCACTTCTATTTTATCTTTATTGCGACTGATATTATTTATCTTTATGATGCGTGGTGACCATAGATAATTAATTTATTAATTTTCTATTAGCTCTAGCATAAGAAAATTTTGTCATAACTTCATATTCAGTTGAATTAATATAATTTGCATACATTTCTAAGGAGTTGATGTTATTTAAAATATAAATCTCATCTCCTTTTTTTATATTTAAATTAGATACATCTATCATCATACAATCCATACATATATTTAAAACTCTACATTTTTTATCTTTGACATACAATTCAAGTCCAATATAGCCCAAATCAAAACCATCTGCATAACCAAACGGAACAATAGCAATTTTCATATTTTTTGAAGCTACAAAACGATAATCATATCCAACTAAATCTCCTTTTTTAATTTCGTTTATCTGGACGATTTTACTTTTTATACTTACAACTGGCATAAAGTTATCTTTTGTATTATTATAAAGATTAAAACCAATTCTGACTAAATCAAGATTGTGATTATGTAAAATATTATTTAAACTATTATCTGCATGAATTAAAGGGTGAAATTTCATTTTTTTTGCAATAAATATAAATGGCATAAATCTATTAACTTGTTCTTTAACAAATTTATCTGCCGTGGCAAAATGTGTGTATAACCCTTCAAAATTTAAAAAACTATTTTTTATTAAATTTAAAGCTTTCTTATACTCTTTTATTGAATTAAATCCATATCTATTCATACCTGTATTTATTTTAATATGAATATTTATTTTTTTATTTAATTTAATTAAATTTTTAACATCTTCTAATGAATTACACGAATACGAAAATTGAGTATTAATTTCTTTAAAATCAAGAGAACCTAAAATTAATATATTTCTTTTTGTTAATTTTTGTAATTTTTTTGCTTCAAAAAAACAAGCTACGCCATAATAATCTACTAACGAATCAATAGTCTTAACCACTTCTTTCATACCCACACCATACGCATTTGCTTTGACCATTGCACAAATTTTTGAATTAGGATTACATAGTCTTACTTGTTTTATATTGTTAATTAAATTAGTTTTGTTAATTAAAATTTCATTAATCATATTAGATATATATGATTGAATTTATTGTTTTGCACTAAATTCACAACCACAATAATTTTGTCTGTACATATTTACTTGTTTAGCAATTTGTGTACTACGCAAAAAACCATTTTCTTTTTTAAAATCTGCATGCAAATATTTTATACCATACTTTTTTTGCAAATTTTCACCTGTAATATTGATGAATTCAGCATTTTTATGTGGACTTATAGATAATGTAGTAGTGACAATATCAAAATTGTTGTTTTTAGCATATAAAAACGTTTTTTCCAATCTCATTGCAATACAAATATTGCACCTAATTCCACCTTCTTTTTCATCTTCTTTACCTTTTATTAAATTTAAAAATTCATTGTGGTCATAACCTAAATCTATAACGTTTACATTTAATTTTTTAAATTGTTCTTTTCTTAATTTATATTCATCTATAGGATATATATTAGGATTAAAAAATAAATATGTTATTTCAAAATATTCTTTCAACTTTTCAATGACTGCACTTGAACAAGGTGCACAACAACAATGCAAAAGTAGTTTTGGTTTAGAACCAAAACTACTTATTTCTTCATGCATTAATTTATTGTAATCGATTTTCATATAAGCATATTACCACATTATTATATTTTGTCAATCTAAAAAGTTAGATTATTAAATTGAAAATATACATATACATTACATCTTCTCCATTTACTTTGCCTGTAAATTGAATTTGAATAGATTGATTTTTTTCAAAACTAATATAAGCATTGTCATTGGAAAGTTTATTTGCAATATCATCTGCTGATAATGACTCAGTGTATGAACTAGAGTCGCCAGAATAATTTGTACTAATAATCTCAATTTTTAAATCAGAATTTTCATCAAAATATTTTAATAAAAATTCATAATATAAATTGAATGATTCCGAACCAATTAAATTGTTATCAGTATGATTTATCAAATTAAATACGTATTTATTATCATTTATAATAGTTTTATCATTATCTGAACTAATATAATAATTTTTCAAATTCGTAATGTCTTCACCATTTATAACTACAAAATCTAATCTATTTATTTTTTCAAATTCAGAAGTAAATACCAATCTTGAATTAGAATAACTCTCTCTATTCCATGCGTCAAATGTTGAGACCTTTGCACCTAATATATAAGTTATATATGTGCAATTAAATAATTCATCATCAAGTTGAATAATGTTTGAATATGGAATGTCATATTCTTCATTGCCTGTATACAATAATGCTGAATCAATAATTCCCATTAAGGTGTCATTATTATCCCCATTAAATGTCAAATAACTTTCTTTTAGTGAAATTTTAAATACGTTATTATCATTATTAGATAGACCAATCAATAAACCTAATACTCGCGAAGCCCTAATGGCATCGTTAAATGAAGTTTGATTATTAATATAAGTATAAAAATTATTCATATTATCAAGCCAATAATATAATGAATTTACACTTATTGACACATTATAAATTTTTTCACTAATTTCAATACCATTATTTGTATATATCAAACTATTTTCAGGCACAGCTATTTGAGAATTTAGTTCAATCGCACCAGCACCACTAGTTCTATTAATAATTGTTTCTTTATCATAATTTGAACCAATGATTCCTCCAGTGATAAATCCTAAAAGATTTCCATTATAAATAGAATTATTAATATATCCATTGACATTTCTACCAATAATACCTGCGACTGTATGACTAGTAGAAGTATTGTATATATTTGTATTAACAATTACATTTTCAACATATCCACCCAAATTTAAACCGACAAGACCAGCAGAAACACTGTTTGAATTATTAAATAAACTATCTGATTGAGAATTAATAATAGAATCTAATATTATACCACGATTCTCACCCGCCAAAAGAGCTGAATATTGAGCACCTGAAATTGAACCACCATTAATATTAACATCAACATCTTTTACTCTAACTCGCTCGCCAATCAAACCAAATGCAACACCAACACTATCTCCTATTGTTGTTATATTACCTGAAATGTTTATATCTTCTACGTCAAAATACATAGCAGTAGATAAGTCACGACTAGAATTTATATTATAATTTGAATTTTGATATCCATCTAAAATTCCTATGACGCTACCAGCATAATATACATTTGATAAATTGTATGAAACGTCTTTGCCATTATTTTTAGATAAGTAAATAGAATAACTATATCCAGATGATGCCCTTGTACTATTTACTCCAATGTTGCTAGAAATATTTTCAATATTGAAATTTCCTCTAACAATGCCCGCAAGTCCACCAACAGCATTTGAACCAACAATAATTATACCTTCTCCATCTATGTCGATATTATAAATATTAAAATTTTCAATTATTCCAGCTAAACTACCAACTGCCATTGTTTTTGTCGCCAAAATTGATTTAACATTTATATCAAGATTTCGAACTGAATTTTGAATAGAGACATCATCCGCTCCTATCATTTCTTTAAATAATCCTATGCTATTTAAAGTTGAACCCGAATAAATCATTAATCCAGAAATGTCCATGTTATTGCCTTGAATATTTCCTTTAAACGTATATTCACTTGTTAAAGGATTGCCATTTATAGAACTAAAATCAATATCGCATATTAATCTATAATAACTTGTAGATTCATTTGTAAAATAATAATTCCAAGTATCAATGTCATAAATTAAATATGGATTAGATTTTGTACCATAACTGCCATTGATAATATTATATTTTGTAATAATTGTAGCATGTCCGTCATCATCTATTAAAGTTTCTCTAATTATTTCTATATTTCTTAATCCATAATACATGTTATCATTATTTGCTTGATTAGAATTAAATTCAACTTTTTCATTGCTAACAATTAACTTTGGTGTCAATCCAGATTCTATATACCATACAGCGCTTTCATTATCTCCAAAAGTAAATGCTGGATATGAAGATTCAATAGCCATTTTTGAAGTTTCGACAGTTGATAGTCCATCAACTCTATTATTATAACCATCTGGTACAATCATAATTTCATATGAATCAGTTATTCCTGTAGTTCCAAACGGCGCAAACATATTAACTTCAGAAGAATTTCTATTACCTTCATTAATATAAGTATAACACCTGATAATAGAACCAGTATTGCCATTAACAAACCCAGAAAATCTATTATTATTTGCACCAATTTTAGACAAATTAACATAACAATCGTAAATTAAATTAGTATTTGAATAAACAAATCCAGCTGATATATCTTTTGCAGATATATTACCAATAGTACCACCATACAAGTTTGTACTATTAGATTTTACACTACTCATTGAAATTTCTCCTGAGTTATTCACCACAAAACCTGCTACACTAACTAAACTTGTATTTACTACTGAATTGTTATAAGCATAAATAAGACCGCCACCTACATAAGAATAATCATTATCAAATATTGAATTTTCTGCATCAAATGATGATGAGACAATTTTACCTGCATTGCTGTATGCTAATCCACCAATATTTGCAAGTGCAAACATTGATAAACTAGAAGTTGAATTAGTAATATAACCTGTACTAGAATTTTCAGCCACCAATCCACCCATATAAAATTCAATATTATAACTAGTTGTTTTTGCTTCAATCGTTGAAGCATGCAATGCTACATATCCACTTGAATTACAATTTGTAATTATTCCATTATTTATTGGAGTTATAGCTCCAAAATATGCTCTAGAATAATTAATATCCGTATTATTGCAAATATCAGCATAGTTAATATTAAATGATGACGCAGACGGACTCACTTGACCAAATGAATACGAACCAATACCATTATTAGTTGTTTGATATTTCACATTCAAATTCATGACAATCATACCATCATAAATTTGTTCAAACAATCCAGCATAAATAATTTCATCATTAAAGAGATCAAAACTTCTAATTGTTATAGTATGTCCATTTCCATCAAAAGTCTTTATATTGACATCTAATGGTGAATAATTATCAAAAACTAAATCTTTTGCTAAAATATAATTTACGTTTTCTCCTGATTGCATATTTAAAAATTCTTCTTCACTAGTAATTACTTCTGGTTCTTCAAATGAATTAGAATTTGTTAAATTTAAGAAATATTTGAAATTATAATTTAATTTAGCATCTTCGTTTCTTTGATTTGAAATGTTTGTTGTCACATTATCATTTAAAGAGTTAATTTCCCAATAATTATTATCATTTAAATTCAAAATAAAATTTAAATTAATTATTGCACCCAAATTACCTGAATCAACTTTTAAAGTGTTGCCATCTAGACTGATACCTTTTATTACCCCTTTATCATCTACATCATAATTAAATAAATTTAAAAATTTATTTTTATTACCATTATTTTCACTTCTATCAGTATTTAAATCTTTTAATATTTCATTGATGTAATAAAGAGCTCCACTACTTTCATTTATCGTATTATCATATCTATATACTTTATTCCAAAAAGAATTTGCATAAAAATAACTTATATCTGTTTCGGCAAAATAAAATTCTAATTCAATATCAACGCCATAATCTCCATAAATTTCTGTATCTCCACTGCTGTTTGTTTTGCTATGAGTCACACTAATATCATGAATTACAAATTCAACAATTTGAATTGTTAATGTCAAACTAGCTTCTTCATAATCACCATTATCTAATGTCGCACGCGTAGTGAACGCAATATCAAATGTTTGTCCAATTAAATTTGAGTTGCTATTTTTAAATCTTAAAGAATAATATCCATTGTATTCTTCAATCATTTCAAAATATGTACTATCAAGATTAATATCTACATTTCCATCTGAATTAGAAGTTGAAATTCTAAATCTTGTGTCAACATTATTTGCCACATAAATTGTACTAATATTTGCACTAGAATCATTATAAGAGTATACCGTTTCACCATTAGGTTTTAAATACTCCACTTGTATTCCAGGCAACATTTTTACATTGATATTATAATAGAAACTATTTCCTATCTGTTCTCCATTGTTTAAATATGCTGTCACTTTAATTGTATGGAGCATTGAACTATAAGTATTGCTTATCATTGTAGCAATATATATACTGCCATTAAATTTATCATAATCTTTAATTAGTTTAATACCTTTACCATCACTGGAAGGTTGGTCCATAACCGACAATCTGCTACCATTGACTCCATCAATTTGAGCAAAAATTATTTCTTCTCGTCCAGTTTCATCTGTTATTTCCAAATAATCATAATATCCATTGCTTGGAGCAATATCTAATATTATCAATCCTTCTCCTATAGGACGTAAAACATCGCTTTGACTAATAGAACTTCCATCATCTGAACTATAAACATAATTTTTTATCTCTATTTTATTAATTCTTTGTGGCAAAATCGTAAAATCAATACTAGCATTTTCGCCATTTAATAATGTATATGTTAATCTAAATCCAATAGGTTTATTTGATGAAGCAGGAGCATTTTCATTGATTGTCAAACGATAATATATAGTTTGTAAACCAGTCAATTCATCTAGCCCATCATTCCTTATTAATTCAATATTTGCACTCAAATTACAATCATTTAAAATTTCATTAGTTGTAGTATCATAGAAAACAAAACTATATTGTATATCATTGTTTAAATCCAGAGTGGATAATTCAATATCTGTTGTGACAAATGCACTTATCGTAGTATTGTCATTAGGATATAGACTAATAGAATCATAATTTAATAAAATTTTACTAGCACCTTGTCTTGTGTATAAATTAAATTTAATCTCATTTGTTAATATTCTATCTATTTCAATATTTCCCAAAGTTGAATCAGTATATTTGATAATAGTATAAGGTGTGATTGTAAAATCAAAATGCCCATCAACTAAATAATTTAAAATTGATATGCTAAAAGGAGTATTAGGATTTATTGTATATATAACCTTTTCATTAATTTCATCTGTAATTCCAATAGCTCCACTTATACTAATATAATTAGGGATATCAACATAATTGTATTCTATTTCAGCATCACTATTAATTCCTACTTCTACACGTAAATATATATCTTCATTTGCTAAATATTCATATTGTATAAGATTGTATTCAACTGAACCTGTTGACATTATATAATATTGTTTAGCTTTATTATAGGCTATATTTTGATCTTTACCATCGATACTATTATATGAAAGTGCATTATCACTAATTATTAAATTATTTCCAGTTGCATACGAAACATCAAATAAAATTGTAGTTCTAATAGAAGTATTTAAAACTGAGATAAATGTAATATAACATTGTCCTACATCTCTAACAATAATTTCGCCATTATTTACATAAATAATTGAACTATTAGAACTTTCTGCATAAATTCTTATTTGACTTAAACTTGTTGGAGCATATTCAAATTCAAATAAATCTTTTAAGTCATAAGTATTATATTTTTCATTCAAATTATTATATAACAAAGTATAATTTTCATCAGTTGTATCTAAATTAAATTCATAATAATCTAAATGTAATATGTTAGACAATTCTACATCATTATAATATAATTTGAATTCATCTTTAATGATTGCCGATAAACTAGTAGGAGACATTTCAAATAAACTTTCACCATTTTCATTTAATAAATATATATATCCACCATTGATTTCAACATTATAAGCCCAATTTACCGAATCTACCCAACTTTCCATATTATCGTTATCAGAGCCTATTAACATTTGACCATATCCATCAGCATAATTGCCCAAAACTAAATTTTCATTATCGACAACAACTGAATAAACATTATTAAAGACAACATTAGTATTATTTGCTAATGGCAATTTTTGAGACGAATCGAAATTGACTTCATAGAAGAAATCACCTTCAAGTTTACCCATAAAATATGCATTATATACGATAGACATGTTAGAAGATTGTCCATTACATAACAATCCACCTACATCTGACATCAAAGCAGTACCTGTATTTGCCAAAATATATGCATTGACACTAGACAATTGTACAATTACCGTTTCCAATTCATTAACACCATCGTCAAATTGAGTATTTCCATCGTTAGTAGCATATCCCACTACTCCTGCAACAAAGTTTGCACCAACGATGTCAGGTTCGTAATTAAATGCTGTAATATAATTGTTATTAGAACGTAAAGCATTATAATCCCAACGATAACTCATCACTGAACAATAAACAAATACACCATTAACTGAACTTCCTGCAATACCTCCAACTTTACTATTAGCAGTTATAGCTGTACCTGTACTTGACAAAATTTGATAATGAACATTTTTATAACTGCCACCATCATCTGAACCTACAATACCACCAACCATATCTTGTGCACTTATAACCACATTTGATTTTACATTTGACACATAGTAGATATCATTACTATTATCTCCAGAAGTATTAGCTGTTTGACTAATACCTGTTATTTGACCGTTGCCTATGTTAACAGACATCGTTATTTTAGGGGTTCTATTTACACCAATTACACCACCAACATTATTTAGACCAGTTATACTGCCTGTTGCAAACGAATTATTTAATATTCCAATAGTTATTTTACCTAATTCGTCATCATTTTCATAATCATTTATTCCAATAACTCCCCCAATTGCAGAATCAACATGTGTCAAATTTGAACGAATATCTATATCTGCCATAGCACCTTCATTCGCAATATAGACACTAAAAATTACATCTGAATTTTTGCTATTGGTATAATTATTTAATGCATAATTAGCATTTATAATTGTATTATTTGAATTATCATATCCTATAATATTTGATAAATTTCTTCCTACTAATCCACCAAAATAGACTTGCCCATCACCTGTCAAATCAATCGTTCCAACAGTTCCAACAATAGAATTTGAGGTATAAATAATTTCTCCCCTATTTTCACCCACTAGTGAACCAAAATATATAAAAGGAGCTGTAGCTGATAATTTATTTATATTAGCCGAGCCATTAAATTTTACTGAAACATTATTCAAACTACCAGTGTTTATATCAAAAATACCTAGATATGAATTTGAACCAATTAATAAATTATATTGATAATTTACGCTGAAATTTATATTAGACATACTTCCAGCAAAATTTGTAAACAAATTTAAGTTATTGTTATCCAATATAATTCCATACAAAGTATAAGTATAACTTATGCCATTAGAATCTTGATATGTGACAATACTACCAGAAAAGTTTGAAATTTTCTTTTCCCCAGTATAATTTGTATTAGACAAATCTATGTTGTTCATTAACTTATAGTGTGCATCAATATTATCATTAATTTCCCAAAAATCGTCTGCATCATTAATAATATATGGGTTAGACGCTGAGCCATCTGATACATATAAGTTAATTACAACATAAGCATTTTTATATAAATTAGGATTTTCATCATCGCCATTTAATAAGAAACTAGTAATGTCATCAAATCCAGCAGTACTTTGTGAAATAATTTGATTCAAAGCATCTTTAGCAAATATAATTAATTTTAAATCAATATTAGTATTTAGTTCTCCATCTCTGACCTTCAAAGTATTTGTTTTGTAATCAATAGAAATAAAATTATAATTTTGATTACCTTGATTATCAACAATTACCATATAAATTTCATCATTAGTCACATTACCTTCTGATGAAAAATTCTCAGTCTCAACAGTATATTCTTCTCCTGCTTTTAAATCAATATAATAGTCTTGCCTATCATCAACTGTTATATTTACTTCACTATTTACTCTGATTGATTGGGTAATTATTGGTCTATGGACTGTCACTCTACTTCTAAAAGTAAACGTGGTATTAAATTGTTTTACTTCAGCATAAATGTCTTTATAGTATGATGTAGTATAAGAATCTTGTCCTTTGCTAAAGATTAATTCAATATTTTTATCTCCTTGACTATCGGTCGTTATAAAATCATTGTTCTCTGTATACCAAACGACTTTATATTGATTATCAATTATTGTTTCCCCTGTATTTTCATCAACATGTTCTGTACTTGTCACACCAATATTGTATTCTTCTTCTTGATTGTGAGCTTGAACATAATTCCATAAATATTGTTTATCTTCACCAATTATAGACACTTCTAAGTTAGCATGAGCTTGGTCAAGATAATATGAACCTAAATATTCAAGCATGTATCTATCCACACTAGTTAAATTAATTTTGATATCATCATTCGCAATTTCTTCATAAATAAAGAAAGTCTTTGTAATTGGTATTTCAATATATCCATCAGGTGTAATAATGTCCGAATAGTTTTGTACACGGACAATAATGTTTAAATTAATATAGTAATTTCTATCATTGAAATAAGTTCCTTTAACAAATGTTATATTAGTGGAGTTATTAAGAATATCTAATTTCATATAATCTGAAACTAATTCAACAGTTGTCTCAAATTCTGCTGTGAAATTATATCCTATTACATACGCAGAATTAATAAAATAATCATCTAATAGCACTTTTAAATTTAAAGTTTGTCCTGCTGCTACAATATAATCGACAGTATAATCTTCATATAAATAATTTGTTATATTATCTGCATTAACATAAGAATTTTTAAATGCTTTATCATTCTCTTCAAAATCATATCCAATATTAGTTGCATTTAATTTTTGATATAAATAACAATTAATTACCAAAGTAAATCCATTGGCATGTTTAAACGCAATTTTGTATTGTCCTACATCTGTATTTTTATTAAACACAAACAAAATAGCATTTGAAACACCATTGTTAGCATTAAAACTATAATCAATAGTTTGCGAGCCAATAATTAAATTATCTTCGCTGTCTTTTCCATTACCATCATTGATAGAATATTGTTTTAACATTAACGGATTACCGTTCCCGCCTTCTACACTAATTGTAAAATTTGCTGAAGATAATTCTTTATCCCTTTCTCCTAAGACATTCCCTGGACCTACATATAAAATATATGCATGGATGTTCGAATTGTCCGTTCCTTCCAATCTATTTAAATAAACATTATTTACTACATATCCTTCTGCATTGTTGTCAGTATAAATAGTTTCGAGATATGAACCGTCTTCTTGTTCTTGACTTAAATATCCCGCATTGACATCAAGACTTTTTACTCCTTCCAATCTATTAAATACCAAATCTATATTAGTATTAGATATCTCTTCTAAATATTTATAATCTCCAGAATAAATTGTAGATACATTTATTGTTAAATTATAGTTATCATTTACATTATCAGTTTCAACATATTTTATGTATAAATTATCTACATTATCAAATGGTTCAGATAATAGCAAATTGGTTTCTGTATCATAATAAAATTTCAGTGGTTGATTATACAAATAGATTTCCAAAACATATTTATTATCACGATATTTATAATCTGCATTATCATTGCTAGTCACAATTGTTGTAAATGTATCATCTGTAAAAATTCTATTGACACCAACGAAATCTCCATTTGATGATATATACGCATTCAAAATCTCAGGTTGAATACTAATTACCATTCTTTTTAAATCAGAATAACTATAATCTACAATCGGACTAAAATTAAACAAAGCCCCAAGTGCACTTCCTCCAAAAATATAGTAATCATACAAATCTATACTATTGTCAACATTTATAGATTCGCCTTGCATTTCAACATTAATATCACTTGGTTTTACTTCACCCTTAACTTTAAAAGATTTTTCAATAACACTTATTTCTCCTACACAATTTTTTGGAACCAATCTTATAGTGACATTTACATCAGTTTGAGTATAGTCAACTGCTTGTACTACTATATTATTTCCTGTGTTGTAAGTTGATATATTTTCATCACTTGTTATAATTTCAATTTCATAAAAATCGTAATAATTGATATCCCCTTCATCAAAATTGTAATATTCTTCTTGTTGTATATATTGTAAGACCAATTGTATATTATTAAAATTATATTGTTTATTATCCGGAGTTGTCACTACTCCCAAATCTTTTGAAATTAAATAAATAGTTTCACCTGAATTTAAGTACTCTTGATGATATTCATCTGTAAACAAATATACATTTTCATTGTCAAGAGTTTTGATAAATTTAAATCTAATCTCGTTTTGTGGATATTCAGTTATTTCATATCCTTCCATATAAGTGACAGGGTACATGATTAATTCTGAACCAATTGGAACATTAGAGCCAACTAAAAATCCTTCAATTAAACTATCATCAGAATCAATATCTGCATATTTAAAATTTAAATTTTGAATATTTGTATTGTCTTTTAACTTAAAATAGACATTATCTGTACTTCCAGAAGGTTTTAAATTTACAATTCCATTTGAATTGATTAATACTTCTTTATTTTCATTTTCGGGGATTGAAATAATATATGAATTATCATTTGTTGAAATTTCATTAGACTTTTTACCGATAATTAAATTTATACTAGCAGTTTTACCTGATGCATAATGTTTGACAATTAATTTCCCATCTTTTCCAGATACCATATTAGCATCAATGTCAACATAATAAGTGTCATTTTCTAATCTAGCATTTGAAACAGTAATTAATTCTCTTGGACTAGAATAAATTTCTACTTTGCCAATATCTGATTCATCAATGTTCAAAAATTTTACGCCAATTGTTGTAGATTGTTTATCTTGATTTGCGTTGTCTATAACTAAATTGATGGAACTGATTGCATCTCCATTCAAAGAATAGAACTTCATATCCAAATCAGAATATTTATCTCCACATGCCGAAAAAATAATACATGAAATCATTGAAAATAATATTAATGCAAAAGTATATATTTTTTTCATTTTCTCCCCTTAATTAATTTAACCTAAATGCAATAAAATATTTTAATTTAAATTAATATTTTATATTATAAAAAATATACGCAGAATTTGTCAAATAATTTAGAATTAATCATAATTAAAAAAAGAATAAATATATTAAAAAAAGGATAAATATGGAAAATAAAGAAAAAGAAATAAAAAAAGAACAACTTATAGTTTTGAGTAATAAATCAAACTTATCTGTATCAGGGACAAATAAAATAATTAGTTTAAAACCAGAATTAATTCAATTAGATACGAATTATGGTGGTTTAATGATAACTGGAGAAAATTTAGAATTAGTTAAATTGGATAATTCTACAACTCGTGCCGAAATAAATGGCAATATAAATTCAATAAAATTTGTTCAAGGAAAAGAAAAGGAACCTTTTTTTAGGAAAATATTCAAATGATTTTTTCAACTTTTAATCAATTAAATTGTTTTTTAGTATTTTTATTTTTTGGACTAATTTTGGGATTAATTTCAAAATTAATTTTTATTATATTTTCTAAAAATTTTCAAAAAATTATTGTAAAAAATATAATTTATACTATTTTTTATTCAATTTTTTCAATTTTTTTTGTAATTTTAATTAATTTATATAATCTTGGTCAACACAGTTATGCTCTAATAATTGCATATTTACTAGGATATTTATGGTTTAATTATCTAAGTAAAAATTTAGTTGTCTTTTTAGAAAACAAATGGTATAATATAATTATAAAAATTAAATCAAAAATTTTTAGGAAAAAGAAAAATGACTCAATCAAAAAAAACTAAATTATTCTTAACTTTAGCAATAAGTATTATTGTTCTTCTTTTAATTATAAGTATTGTTCAAATTGTATCAATAAACAATAAGCAAAGAGAGTTAACAGAACAACAATCAGAAATTGATAGACTATATAATGAACTAAATTATTATCAAAATCAAAATAATGCAAACAGCGATTCAAAAGACGAACAAGATGCTTATGATGATAAAAATGGAGATTATGAGATTAATGTAGGTGAAGAAAAATGATTATTACAATTACAGGCAAACCATGTAGTGGTAAGGGAAGTATTAGCAAATACTTATGTAGCAAATATAACTTTGATTATGTATGTACAGGAGATATGTTTCGAAAATTGTCAAAACAACATGGATACGACAACATACTTCATTTTCAACAAAGCCATGATAAAATTAAAGACATTGATAAAATAATAGACAATAAAATTGAAGAAATTGGAAAAACTCGTATCAATGATAATGTTATAATAGATTCTAGACTTGCGTGGCATTTTATACCCGATTCATTTAAAGTCTTTATAGATATTGATTGGAATACAGCAGCAGATAGATTATTAAATTCTAATCGTGATACTGAAAAAGCTGAATCACGTGATCATGCAATCAAAATTTTAAAAGACCGTTGGAATACTGAGAATATAAGATATCAAGAATTATACAAAATTGATAATAACAATTATAATAATTATGATTTTGTAATCAATAGTGATAAAAGCATTGAAGAATTATCTGAAATTATTTATAAAGAATATAAAAAATTTATTAAAAAATAAATTTTTTTAATTTTTTTATAATTCATGATTTGTTTTAAATCAATTATTGGTTTTTATTTTATTTAAATATTATTATTTTTAAAATACATTTACAATTCAAATTCATATAATGAAAATATGAAGAACTGGTTAAAACTATGCTTTATATTAATAATTTTTGCGCTTATAAGTATAATTACATATCTGATACTTCGAGCTTGTGGAATAGCAGATATTGATAGTCTTAGAAAACTAATATTGGACAGTAAACAATATGGCATACTTACATTTTTATTGATTGAAATATTGCTATTTGTATTATTTTGTTTCGTTCCTGTACTAAATACCGCGATAGTGGTATTAGGATGTATATTGTTCGGAGCTAAGATATCTTTCTTTATTTCATGGATAGCAACAATTTTTTCATCAATAATATTGTTTTTCCTTGGTGATAAATTTGGAGAAAAAATTGCAATAAAATTAATTGGGAAAAAGGAACTTGAAAATGCTCAAGATTTAATTGATTCAAAAAGCAAATTATTGCTTCCTATTGTATTTACTTTCCCAATATTCCCAGATGATGCACTATGTATTGTTGCAGGTATGACAAAAATGAAATTTTCTTTCTTTTTAATTATTACTATTATATTTAGAGGAATCGACAATTTAATTGTATGTTTTTTTGGTGGTGGATTTATCCCTTGGTCAGAGTTATCAACACTTGATTGGATAATCTTGATAAATGTAATTATAGTTGATATATATTTATTGTTTAAATTTCAAAAATCTTTTGAAAATTATATAAAAAATAAGAAAAATCGTAATAAATAATAAAGTTTTTATTTTTTATTTATCTAAATACGGATTATTAAAATTTTTTTTGTTTACCTGTCTAGCTCTAGCAATTGCCAATTCATCCACATCAACATCTTTATTTATTGTACTGCCAGCTGCTATATAAGCATTATCACTGATAATAACAGGTGCTATAAGATTAGAATTTGAACCTACAAAAACATTATCACCCAAATATGATTTTTGTTTTATTTTTCCATTATAATTACAAAACACAACACCGCAACCAATATTGCAATTTATCCCAATCTCCGCATCTCCTATATATGTTAAGTGTGCCATTTTTGAACCTTTGCCTATAATAGAATTTTTGATTTCAACAAAATTGCCTATCCTACAGTTTTCACCAATTTTGCTATTATTTCTTACGTGTGCAAATGGACCTATTGTACTAAAACTACCAATTATTGAATCTTTAATAAAACTTGATAATATAATAACATTTTTGCCTATAGAAGAATTTTCAATAACTGAATTTGAGCCAATTTCTACATTATCTTCTATAATTGAATTTCCTAGTATACATACATTATATCCAAATTTTACATTTTCACCTATCTTACAATTTGGTGATATCAAAACGTTTTTATCTGAATAATCTTTATTTGACATATTACTCCTATTAAAATATTGTATTTTCTCAATTTAATTTTTATGTCAAATATTGTTAAAAAGTCATTTTGTCTTAATAAAATTCTGTTAAGTTATTGCTAAAAAAATTATAATTTTATATAATAAATCTATGGAGAAAAAAAAATTAACAATTAAAGATAGTTCTATAGCATTCTTATCAGCTTTTTTGCTTAGTCAATTAGCAATTGTCATTGTCACAATAATTGCCATATTTATATGTAAAATTGCTAATATTAATACTGAATATCAAACATTTTTTAATACTAGTTATGGTTATTTAATTCTTGCATCTGTTATGTATCTTGTGATACTACTTACATTTGTTTTCATTAATAAAAACAAAGATAACAAAATAATTTATAAACCTAACATAAAAAAATTATTATTATATGTTGTAATTGCTATACTATCATTCCTTTTGTTATACCCAATCATTACCATTGTCGATTCATTATTAGTTGATTTAGGTATAAGCTTAAATACTATTCCTTATGAATTAAATACACCTAATTATTTTATTTCTTTAATATCTTTGGTAATACTCCCTGCAATTTGCGAAGAATTATTATTTAGAGGGTTAATCTTCAAAGGATTAAAACCTTATGGGAAAGTATTTTCAATAATAATGACTTCATTAATATTTTCTTTATACCATATGTCGATTGACCAAACAATTTATCCATTTTTGATAGGTTTATTGTTATCAGTAATAATGTATAAAGAAAATAACATATTATATTGTATTGCAATTCATTTTACAAACAATTTTTTATCACTAACTCTTTCCTACTTTAACATTAACCTTTCTTATAATCACTGGACATACATTTTAATAGCAATAATTTTATTTATTGCGTTTATAACAACAATGTTATATTTTACTATTAATGGTTATAAAAACGTTGAAAAAGAAAAAATTACAATAGAAGGTAAATCATATTTTTCAATATGTTTAGTAATATTGATTATAATTTATTTATTGTCAATTATTCAAATTTAACTAATAAAATAAATTTTATTCATATACAAATAAAGGATTTGAAAATTTTACATGAAAAATAAAACTTTTTTTAAAATTAATATTATTTACTTTGTAGCAATGATTTTAATTGCTATAGTTTTTATTTTAGGATATCTAGGATTACTTCAAAATGAATATATTTCATCTTTTTTAATTCAAATTATGGTTATGTTTGCAATACCTTTGCTAATGTACACTATATTTGTTAGCAAAAACTTTAAGCAAACATTTAAAGATACAGGTTTTAAAAAAATTAGTGCAAGAATGATTGGGATTGCTTTCATATTGGGTATTGTTTTATATTTTATTAACAACTTTGTAGCTCAATTCTTTTCTAGCATTATTTCATTGCTCGGTTATGAAAACATATCTCAAACAACAACTGTCACTTTTAGTTATGAACTCCTATTTAGAGAGTTTTTATTATCATGCATATTACCTGGATTTTGCGAAGAATTTTTACATAGAGGAATAATATTAAATGCTGGTAAAAAATGTGGAAACACAAGGTACGTATTAATAATATCTTCAATTCTATTTGGACTTATGCATCTTAATATTAATCAATTCTTTTATGCAACAATTTTAGGATTTTTAATGGGATATGTATCCATCGTCTCTAATAGCATATTCCCTAGTATGATTATTCATTTTATGAATAATTTCTTAAATACTTATATTTATTATGGATATTATTTAAACTGGCCATTTGCTACGTTTATAAATGATTTGCAAGCATTAATTATGTCTAATATTATTATTTTTATAGTTGTTAATACTATCTTATTTTGTTTACTTGTTATGTTATACATATATCTAACGCGAGTTTTAGCAAAAGAACGCGTCAGATATGATGTAAAAAAAATAATATCATGTTTGCAAATTAATAATCTTTCCATAGAAGAAGCTCAATCAAAAATTAATCAAGCGAACGAAATATTACAAAAAAGTGCATCTCTCAAATTTAAGAACACAATTTCTGGAGGAACTAAATTCTCTTTTTTGTCACAAGTGTTTTTAATTTCAAGCATTATTTTAGGTAGTTTAATTACAATTTCTACATTTATATGGGGTATAATCTAATGATAAAAATAAATATTATTGCTATTGGTGACATTAAAGAGTCATATTTAAAAGAAGGAATTAATGAATACCTTAAGCGAATTAAAAGATACGCAGATATTAATATATACGAATTAAAAGAGCATAATCCTTCATCAAACAATGCTAATGACATATTAATCGCTTTAGAAAAAGATGCTGATGAGATAAAAAAGAAAATAAAAGGATTTCCAATTTGTTTAGACATATCAGGCAAAAGTATGGATAGTATTGAATTTTCAAATTATTTAAACAAATTATCACTTTCAACTAGTGAAATAAGCATAATAATTGGAGCATCTAACGGCTTGTCTGATAGCATAAAATCTAATTGTAAGGATAAAATTTCTTTTTCTAAAATGACATTCCCTCATCAATTAATGAGGTTAATATTGTTAGAACAACTATATAGGTCTTTCACAATTATTCATAATATTGCATATCACAAATAGAGGTGATTATGACATATCAAGAATTAGAAAATCAAATAATTCAACTTCAAGAAGAAGGTTTAGAACTTTTTAATGCTGGAAAATCCGTACTTGGAAAAAACATCTTAGCAACGCATGTAGGAGAATATTCTGGACCACAAGTTCTAATACAAGGTGGAATTCACGCACGCGAATATATAACTGCATTATTATTAGTAGAAATGGCAAGAAATTTGCACAACAATGACAGTGTAAAAGGTGGCGGTATTTATTTTATCTTTTTAACGAATCCAGACGGTGCACAAATTTGTTTAGACGGAATAGATTTTTTAAATTGCGATATCACAAAAAATTATTTACTCAGTGCAAATAATGGAAACACTGATTTTTCTCAATACAAAGCAAACGTAAACTTAGTAGACTTAAACACAAATTTTGATGCCGATTGGGGAAAAGGAAGGCAAAATGTATTTTGTCCTGCAACTGAAGATTTTGTAGGATTCTATCCCAATAGTGAACGTGAAGTACTTTCATTAATTAATTTTACATTGCAGACAAAACCTAGTCTCACTATTTCTTATCATACCAAAGGAAATATTATCTATTATGGTTTTGATAATGAAAATGAAAAAAATATTGCTCGAGACCAAAATATTGGAGAAAGCTTTAGTGAATTAACAGGATATCCACTAGTTTTTACTGAAAATTCAACTGGAGGATATAAAGATTGGTGTATTGAAAAATTAACAATACCTGCTTATACTTTTGAAGTCGGCGACGAAAATTTACCTCATCCAATAGGAATTGAAAGTTTACCAGAAATTTATAATAGAAATAAAGATGTTCCACTCCTAGCATTACAAAAAGCAATTGAATTTTCAAAAGATATTGACTTTACTAACCCATTTATGCAAAATATAAATATAGGAGTAAAGAAAAATGAATCCAATGAAGAAAGTTATTGCGCTCGCATATTTAGCAAACTCTCAAGGAGAAGTACCGATAGGTGCAGTAATAATAAAAGATGGTAAAATTATAGCATCTGCACATAATACAAGAGAAAAAGACCAAATAGCTACACATCATGCAGAAATCGTAGCAATAGAAAAAGCCTGTAAAAAACTAAAATCTTGGCGATTAGATAAATGTGATATATATGTCAATCTTGAACCATGTCCTATGTGCGCAGGTGCAATTTTAAATGCAAGAATATCCCATCTATATTATGCTGTTAAAGACAATAACTCTGGTGCAATATCTAAATTCAATATGCTCAATAATACATTAAATCATACAACTCTAGCGACTCAATTACCAGAATATGAGCAAGAAAATAAAAAACTTATTCAAGATTTTTTTAAATCAAAAAGAAAATGCCAGTAAATCATAAAAAATGTAAAAAATTTTAATGAAAATACAATAAATATTATAAAAAATCAAATTTATATTTATAAAATGTTAATATCTATTAAATTAAATAAAAAATCACGCAATACGTGATTTTTTATTTTACAATTCTTTTTAAATTATCGCTAGCTTTAAATGATGGTGTTTTTCTAGCTTGCACGATTTGTGTTCGACCAGTTTTAAAACTATACATCGGTTTTGACTTCATTTCATTCACTTTGAATTTACCAAAATTTGAAAGTGTCACACTATCACCCTGACATAAAGCATCTTTGATTACTTCCAAAATAGTATCCAAACATAATTTGCAATCTTTTTTAGTCAAACCTGATTTTGAATATACCGCATTAACAAATTCATTTTTATTCATAATTCCCTCCAAAATGATATTTACCAATGCAATTATTTTTAAACATTATTTTATCTTATATTTTACCATTGCTAAATCTTTTTTCGTAAAAATTTTTGTATAATATAAACTTACAATATAAATAAAACCAGCTACAAATATAGCTAAGATAGTATTTTGCCAACTATTATTGAAACTTAAAACACAAATTAAAGCCAATAACATATAACAATTTGATAAAATCAATTTACCTGTAAACATATAATTTATTTTTAATTTAAAATGTTCCCTTATTTCAAAATAATTTAGAACCATAACAGCAACATAACATACAAGATTAGATATAGAAAGCACATATATATTCAATAATTTACTTGGCATAAACAATAATTCTAAAACAAACTTAATAAAAACGGCTATTGCCAAATTTCTAATACTTGCCATTCGCTCATCAACAGCTTGAAGACAACTTGAATAAACTTGACTTAATGCTAAAAAGATTATCCCAAATCCTGAAATTGTTAATAATCTGTAAGCAACATTCAACCCTTCAACACCCATACCATTTAACCTATTCCCATATAGTAAAGTAATTAATCTATCTGGAATAAGTGCAAAACATAAAACACATGGAATAGTAATAATCAGTATAGTTTTAATCGCAAAAGATAATATATTATTTTTATTTTCACTTTCATTACTAGAAGTAATATTCGGTAAAATTACACTAGCAATAGCAAAAGAAAAAATTGAAGGTAAACTAACTAAACTAGAAACTGCTCCACTTTCTAAACCATACAAAAATATCGACATTGATTGAGAAAAATTAACATTTAACAAATTTACGACAAGAATACTATCAATAAATGTAGCAATAGGCATTATTATATTTGTTAATGTAATTGGCAAAATATCTTTTAATAAACTTTTCAAACTTAAATTTGTTTCTAAATTTTCATTTGATTTGTATTTATTATAATATATAATTAATATTATTAAAGAAATTAATTCACTAAAAACTATACTAATCATTGCTCCAATTATTGAAGCTAAAAGACTTATTCCTATCAAAGATAAACTCAAAATTAATCCTACAGATAATTTCACAAATTGCTCGATAATATTGGAAACTGCACTAGGCGTAAAATTACCAATACCTTGAAAATATCCACGCAATACGCTACACGCACTGACAAGAATTATGCTAGGTGCTAAAATTATATAGCAAATACTTATTGAAGCTTCACCTTGAAATTTTGCTAAACTTTTACTAGTTGTTAATAAAATAAATGATAATATTAACGATATTAGTATTACAAACAGCAAGCATCTTTTTACGACACTTTTTCCATTGGATTTTGATTTTGCTATAACTTTAGAAATTGCCATTGGAAGACCAGCTGTTGCCAAAACCACACATAATGAATACAATGGGAAAACTAATTGATACAGCCCTATTCCTTCCCCACCTAAAATCCTTGTTATTCCAATCCTATAAATAGCACTAAAAATTTTAGCAAAAATTGCACCAACTGATAATATCAAAGTCCCTTTCATAAAATTATTTTTTTTCATAATCTTATATTTTGTAAAATTGTAAAAATTATTAAAAGTATTAATATAAATTAGAAAAATAATAAAATATTTATTTTTTATGAAATTAAATTACATTTTTTATACAATTATTAATAATAATATAAATTTTAATTGAAAAAGTTATAAATATTATTTATAATTCTTATATGAATACAATATTTAACAAATTTATAATTGCATTAGCACCAATGGCCGGTGTGACAGATTTTGCATTTAGAAAAATATGCTCTGATTTTGGAGCCGACATGGTAGTGACAGAAATGATAAGTGTAAAAGCTTTAGAAAACAATTCAAGAATTTCAAAAAAAATGCTACGTGAAGAATCTAATTGTATTCGCTCAGTACAATTATTTGGACATGATAAAAATAGTTTGATAAATGTTCTAAAATCTGATTTATTAAAAAATTTTGAAATAATTGATTATAACTGTGGTTGTCCTGCACCAAAAATTGTAAAAAACAATGATGGATGTGCAATGATGCGAGATATTTCGAATAGCAAAGACATAATTTTAACTCTTGTTAAAAATAGTAAAAAACCAGTATCTGTAAAATTCCGATTAGGAATAGATGGCATAGAAAATTATATAGAGTTTGCTAAAATGTGTGAAAATGTTGGAGTGTCTTTTATTACTTTACATGCGCGTACACGTGAACAAGGTTATTCTGGTATAGTAGATAAAAATGCCTACATAAATCTAATAAAAAATGTAAATATACCTGTATTTTGGAGTGGAGATATTAAAACAATTGAAGATGTTGAATATGCAAAATCAATTGGATGCGCAGGAGTAATGATTGGAAGAAGTGCAATAGGTAATCCTGAAATATTTTCTGCATTAAAAAAAATTAATCCACCCTATTCAAAAAAAGAAACTGTTATAAAGCATTTGGAATTATTAAAAACTTATTATAAAACAGAACGAACTTTAGTTTCTTATTTTAAAAAACATTTAATGTGGTATGTAAAAAACACTAATAATGCAACATTGCTAAAACAAAAAATTCTTCAGTTCACTACACTAAGTGAAATAGAATCTTTAATAGAAAAAATGTAAATAAATTTTTACACAATTATTAAAATAATGGTGACCCCGCCGGGACTCGAACCCAGAACAAAGCCTTAGGAGGGCTCCGTAATATCCAATTTTACTACGAGATCATCTATTGTTTTATATAAGTTGTAAAATTATATCACAGTTCTCTTTTTAAATCAAGTATAAAAAACTAAACAATTAAATTAAAAAATTTGACTTTTATATTTATAAAATTGTAAATAACAATAAATTGTATAAAATATATAAAAAACACTAAATCATATTAAAATTTAGTGTTTTTTATTCTAATTAGCTCTTTTCATTTTTATATTAATCTTTTCATCAGCGATTAAACATTCTTCTTCAATTTCAGGATTTGATATTTCTTTTATATCTAAAGCCAATAATTCACTTTTAATTTTTCCATTGTATTTTGATATTATTTCTTTTAAATCTTCGCTATCTGTTGACAACTCTATATATATTCTGTCCTCAACATTAAATTTTGATTTTTTTCTTAATATTTGAGCTGCTCTAATTAATTCACGTGATAAACCTTCAAGCATCAAATCTCTGTCAATAGTGATATCAAGAACTACTGTAATATCACTATCACTTGCTATTACAAATTCTTTTTTAGGTTTTGTTGAAATATTGAATAATGTACTATCTAGATTTTTGAATGGTCCTACATTTACTTTGCCATTTTTAAATTCTTTTACCATATCAGCCATTTCCATATCATTTGCTGAATTGAGTAGCTCTTTAACTTTTTGCACATCACCTTTTAGCACTGCACCTGCTTTTCTAAAATCTAAAACTAAAAATTCTATATTGAATTTTGAATTATCATGCTCCATAATGACATTTTTTATATTTAATTCACTTTCTATAATGTCTTTATAAATTTCCACAGCTTGTGCAACGTCACTATTCCCATTAATATACATTGTTTTTAATGGTTGTTTCACCTTAATTTGATTTTCATTTCTTAATTTACTAGCAAGTGTAAAGATATTTCTCACTATATCCGTTTTATGTGTCAAGCCTGTATCTTTCACTTTATATTCATTTAACAAATATCCATGTAAAGCTACACTTTCTTCAGCATTTTTATCTAATACGCGTACTGAATTTTGCCACAAATATTCACTAATAAAAGGAATTATTGAAAACATTACCATACTTATATTTTTTATAGCATAGTTTAAACAGAAATATGCATTTAATGTATCCAAATTATTTTCGCTTTTATAAAATCTTCTTCTGTTATTACGAATATACCAATTTGTCAATTCATCTACTAATATTTCAAAATCTTTTGCCACTGCACCAAAATTTTGATGTGAATATGCCACATATGAATTATTAACAAATTCATTAACACGATTTATCAACCATTTATCAATAAATGTTAATTCATCTTCTTTAGGATTGTAGTTTGTCAAATCAGGATTGTCAATGCATGCATAAGTATTCAAGAAAATATAAGCATTCCATAAACCTAAAAGTTTTCTCTTAACTTCATCACATGTATCACGTCCAAATTTAACATCATTAATTAATGGAGTATTTACAAAATTATACCTTATAATGTCTGCACCAATTTCTTCAAAAGCAGTATCAAGTGGAATATTATTAGGACTAGATTTAGATAATTTTTTACCATCTTGAGCAAGAAGCATAGGAGTTGTTGCTATCTTTTTATAAGGAGCTTTTCCTGTAATTACAACGCTCATTACAAGCAAAGAATAAAACCATAATCTAATCTGCTCTTTTCCTTCAATAACACATTCTGCTGGGAAATTTTTATTAAAAAATTCTTTATCTGTAAAATATTTATTTGTACTAAAAGGAGTAATTCCAGCATCTAACCAGGCATCTCCTACTTCTTTAATTCTCTCTACTTGATTTCCACAATTTGGACAAGTAATTTTTACATCATCAATGTATGGTCTATGAAGATGTGGAATTTTTTCTACTACTTCTTTGCTAGACAAATTTTTTAATTCTTCAATAGAACCTACGACCGTAAGTTTTCCACAATGTTTACAAACATAAAAAGGTAAAGGCAAGCCATAATATCTTGAACGAGATATAGCCCAATCTCCCATATTGTTTAACCAATCTAGCATACGTTTTTTCATAAAGTCAGGTTGAAATTCTACATTTTCAATTGCTCTAATCAAGTCTGGTCTTATCTCATCCATTTTTATTACCCATTGGTTAATCAATCTGAAAACCAAAGGATGTTTACATCTCCAACAATGAGGATATCTATGTGTGTATTTGTGGATATAATAAGTTTTACCTTTTTCTTTCATTAATTCAAAAATAAAATCTCGAGTTTCATCACAGTTTGCATTCTTTTTTGCTAGTATACCAAAATCATCATAATAATTACCCGCTTCGTCAATAGGAATTACATTTTTAAGACCTAATTTTTTACCAAGTTCGAAGTCTTCTGCTCCACATCCAGGTGCTATATGTACAGCACCACTACCTTCAGTTGCATCAACCGCGTCCCATGAAACTATTTTATGTGAAAATTGTTGTGATTTTAATTCAGGAAAACAAGTTTCATATTCCATTCCAACAAGTTCACTTCCTTTGATTGTCTTAATAACTTGTATCACATCATCTTTTAGTACTTTTATGGCACTGCTACAAACTATAATATTTCTATTGCTAGATTTAACTTTGACAATATCGTATTCTAGTTCTGGATTTACTGCTATTGCAACATTTGCAGCTAATGTCCATGGCGTTGTCGTCCATACTAACATATCATAATTGGTATTTTTTATTGGACATTTGAAAAATATAGCTAAACAAGTGACATCTTTGTATGCGTCCGCGTCGCTCATTTCGTGTTCGCTAAGACTTGTCCCACATCTAGTACACCAAGGCATTGGTTTATATGAAAGTTGAATCCAATTTTTTTCATTACATTTTTTCAAAAAATACCAAATAGCAGTAATGTTTTCATCACTATTAGTATAATAACTATCATCCCAATTCATCCATTGCCCCAAACGAATTGAAGATTTAGTTTGACTAGCGGAATATTTTTTAACAGTATTCATACATTCGCGAACAAAATTTTCAATACCATATATTTCAATCTCTCGTTTACTATCAATACCTAATTCTTTTTCAACTCTAGTTTCAACTGGTAATCCATGAGCATCAAAACCATTTTGAAAATGTTCATCACAACCACACATTGCTTGAAATTTTATCATCGCATCTTTAAATGTTCTACCATACGCATGATGTAAGCCCATATTATAGTTAGCTGTAATTGGTCCGTCAAGAGTGGCAAAATATTTTCCAGTAGTTTTATTTTTAGTTTTCATTTTATTAAAGATGTCATTATTTTGCCAAAACTTTAAAATTTCTTCTTCCATTTTAACATAATTGAGGTTTGCATTTTCTTTTTTCATAAATTCTCCCAAATCTAAATTCGAATAATTAACATTCACGTTCAAATTATTTTTAAAAAATGTCAGCGCTTGCTGACATTTACCAATTTAACAGCAAAACGCTCATCAATTTTTTGATGATATAATTATATTGCTGATAATAATGGCATTTAATTTCATATTTAAATTATATCATACAGAAAAATCATTGTCAAACATGTTAAATAAATAATATAAAATTAATCAAATAATCTATCGCATAAAAAATAAAATTTTAGTTTCTAATGTAAATAACATTTTATATAAAAATTAATATTAATAAAGATTATTTAAAAATTTTCTATATAAAGTTTTTATTTAACAATAAAAATTTTTAATAAAAAAATATTTTTTATTGACATAAATAAAATATTATGTTATAATTAATTGTTTTCGTGTTTATGCAAATATAAAATTTTATAAGAATTTTCTCATTTATTTTACCTTAAATTATTGATTTCTTATAACATCAAAAATCAAAAAAGGAGGTATTTATGTCAAAAATCATAGAATTTACTAACATTTGCAAACAATTTAAAATTCCAGAAAAGAAAAATGGAAAATGGTCATTTCTATCCAACTTCTTCAAAAGAAAATACAAAATTATACAAGCATTAGACAACATTAACTTTTCAATAAATGAAGGAGATATAGTTGGATATATTGGACCAAATGGTGCAGGTAAAAGCACAACAATCAAAATTATGAGTGGTATACTCACTCCAACAAGTGGAGAATGTATCATCAATGGATACATTCCATGGAAAAGCCGAAAAGAATATGTAAAAAATATTGGAGTTGTTTTCGGACAACGTTCACAATTATGGTGGGATGTTCCAGTTATAGACAGTTTTGAATTATTAAAAGATATTTACAAAATTAGTGATGAAGAATACAAAGAAACATTAAATATTTTAAACAAAGCATTAAATTTAGAAGAATTATTATCTAGACCGCTAAGACAATTATCTCTAGGACAAAAAATGAAATGTGAGTTAGCAGGTTCACTGCTTCACAAGCCTAAAATATTATTTTTAGATGAACCAACCATTGGTTTAGATGCAGTCACTAAATTAGCAGTACGCGATTTTGTTAAATACATAAATAAAGTATGGAATACTACAATTATATTAACTACCCATGATATGAATGATATAGAAGCATTAACGAATAAAATAATCTTAATTGGAAAAGGAAAAATTTTATATAATGGTAGTTTTGATAATATAAAACACCAATATGCTAATGAAAAAATTATTCAAGTTGAATTTACTAAACCTTACGAAAATGTTTATTTAGACGGCTACGAATTAATTTCTCACGAAAAAAACGTAGCAACTTTTAAAACTTTAAACAACACAGAATTTCATACCAAATCATTTCTGAATGAAATAAGTCAAAAATACGATATAGTAGACTTTTCTATAAACTCATTAAGTGTAGATGAAATTTTAGCTCGTCTATACAAAGAGTACAAATTATAGGAGATGTAATATGAAAAATATAAATATAAGCATCTTTAAAATGCAATTTAAAAAAGAGTTGCAATATAGAGCAAAAGCAATATCAGGAATAACAACACAATTTTTTTGGGGAATAATGTATATATGTTTATATACGGCCTTTATGTCTTCTGAATTAATTAATGGTTTTACTATAACTCAAATGGCTGCTTATATATGGCTTGGACAAGCATTTTTCTCATTGCGATATCCAGGAATGCATTCAAATGCTGGATATGAAATTGAACAAGGCAATGTGTGTTATAAATTTACAAGACCTATAAATTTATATAATCAATGGTATTATGAATATTTAGGTGAAAAATTAGCATCAGCTTTACTTAGATTTTTACCTATAATAATTATTTCTATACTTTTACCTACAAACTATGGATTATCAATGCCTGTTAATTTTTCTTCTTTTATATTGTTCATTGTCAGTTTAATAATAGGTTGTCTATTGTGTGTCTCTATATCAATGTTTTCAATTTACTTTACTTTTGTCACTCTTTCACAAAAAGGAACAGCAACAATAATAGTTGCAATTTCAAATTTATTAGGTGGTTCAATTATACCTATACCTTTAATGCCTAATTCAGTACAAAATGTATTAAATTTTTTACCTTTTAGATACATATCAGATTTACCATTTAGAATATACATCGGTAATATTGGAATAACTGATGGTTTAATACAAATAGGTATAAGTTTATTTTGGTTAGTCACAACAATTCTTATTGGTAAAATTTTAATAAAAAAAGCCTTAAAGAAGACGGTTATTCAAGGGGGTTAAAATGTTATATAATAAATATTTAAAAATGCATCTTAAATCATCACTTGAGTATAAAGCAAATACTATATTCTTATCTATGGCTCAGGCGTTAATATTTATAGGTGAGATATTAGGAGTCTGGTTATTATTTTTGAAATTTGAAGCTGTAGGAGAATGGGGATTTTACGATTCACTTCTAATGTCAGGTGTTGTTATGACTTCATTTTCATTAATGGAATGCTTTGCTAGGGGTTATGATGAATTCCCAAATTTAATAAAAAATGGAACTTTAGATAGATTACTAGTACGTCCTGTAAATATACATTATCAACTTTTAGGTGCGAAAATAGAATTTTCAAAATTTTTAAGAATAATTCTTGGAATAACTGTGAGTATAATAGCAATAATTAACATGAATATCAATTGGAATATACTTAAAATAATTGTTCTTATTTCAATGTATTTAAGTGGATGCATAATAATTTTTGGTTTGATGATTTTATGCGCAGGAATAAGTATATATACTATTGAAAATTTAGAGTTTACAAATATTATTACAAACGGTAGTAAAGAATTAGCTTATTACCCTATAAATATATATAAAAAATGGTTAACCAGAATATTTACTTTCATAATACCGATTGCATGCTTTAATTATCTTCCTTTGTCATTTTTGCTTGAAACTGGTTCAATCCCACTTTGGTTGTGTGGTATTTCACCATTTTTAGGTATGTTATTTATTATTCCATGTTTAATATTTTTTAATTTTAGTTTAAAAAAATATCAAGGTACTGGAACGTAAATAATTAGATAAAAATAAAAAGAACTAAATCTAAATTGATAAAGTTCTTTTTTATTTATCAAATTTTTATTTTAAATATTTTCTGCAACTTCCCATGCTCTCCAAACGACTGTTCTTAAATTTCCAACTTTTAAAGCATCTCCTACTATATGAACGTGTTTGCTTTCTTTCGTAATTGGGGAAGGATTATAACCGATTGCTGTTATTACATTGTCAATTTTTTCAACATGTTCATTACCTTCTTTATCAACAATAGTAATTGTTTGATTAGTAATTTCTTTTACGCTACTTTCAAGATAAACAGGAATATTATTATGCTTAAAATAATCACGAAGATATGATGAATTAGCAAGGCAAAGTCCACGTTCCGCCATCAAATCTTGTTTTGTTTCTATGATAATTGGTTTTTTGTTATTCAAACATAATTCATATGCTATTTCACAGCCCGTTAATCCGCCACCAATTATTGCGACGCTTTTACCAACTTCTTTAGTTTTATTTAAAAATTCTAACGCTTCAATAGCATTTTCTATACCTTTGATATTTAGTTTTTTTGCGACTGAACCAGTAGCAATAACAATTTCATCAGCATCAAGCGCTGAGACATCTTTTATTTCAGTATTATATTTTACTTCAATATTTAATTTATCAATTTGACGACGATACCAATCTAATAACTTTCTATCTCTTTCTTTAAATGACATTGCACTAGCAGGAATGAACACTCCACCAAGTTTATCTGTTTTTTCATAGATTGTCACTTTATGACCACGAATTGTTGCGATTCGTGCTACTTCCATACCTCCTACACCACCACCAATGACTGCAACTTTTTTAATTTTTTTAGCAGGTTTAATATCATATTTGCCAGCATCCATAGTTGTAGGATTTAATGCACACCTTGACATATGCTTTGAATCCCCCATACTTTGGTCATTAGCTACACCTTTATAATGTGCCATGGTTAGGCAAGCATTGTGACAATAAATACATGGTTGAATATCTTCTAATCTATCTTCCATTAATTTGGTCACCCAATGACTATCAGTTAAAAACTGTCGTGCCACACCCATAGCATCAATTTTACCATCTTTAATTGCTTTTGCAGCAACATCAGGTTCCATTTTTCCTGCACATACAACAGGAATATCAACATAATTTTTAATATGAGCAACATCGTCAAGATTACAATTTTTTGGCATATACAGAGGAGGATGTGCCCAATACCATGCATCATAAGTACCATTATCTGCATCTAACATATCATATCCTGCTTCTTGAAGGTATTTAGCAGCTATTTCACTTTCTTTCATGTTTCTACCTATCTCTGTGAATTTTTCACCAGGAAGAGCACCTTCGCAGAAATCGCGTGTTTTGCTAACAACTGAATAACGTAAAGTGACAGGATAATCTTTTCCACAAACTGTTTTAATAGCTTTCACAATTTCAACAGGAAAACGATATCTATTTTCAAATGAACCACCATATTCATCTGTACGATGATTTGTATATTCAAGAGTAAACTGATCAAGCAAATATCCCTCATGGACTGCATGAATTTCAACACCATCAACACCTGCATCTTTTAGCAATTTTGAAGTTAATGCAAAAGCTTTTATCATATCTTTTATTTCTTTAACTGTTATTTCCCTACATTGATAATCTTCAAGCCAACGAGAAGGAAGTTTGCTAGGAGAGGCACAAAGATATGGAAGATTTATAATTGGTTTTAAAATTGATGACAAAAATTTATTTTTAATGATTGGTGCCATTGAATTAGGAATAGAAAAAGACCTACCAAAGCCCGCAGTTAATTGAACAATCATTTTTGCACCAGTTTTATGAAATTCGTCCATATACTTTTTTAATTGTTTAAACATACTTTTCTTTTTATAAAGCCATTGACCACCAATTAAATTTTTTAAAGGTGCAATTCCCGGTATAATTAGTCCGACATTATTTTTTGCTAAGTCCATGAAAAAATCACACGCATCTTTATCTAAATGATGTGGCTCCATCCAGCCAAACAAAGATGTACCTCCCATAGGACATAAAACAATTCTATTTTTAATTTCTAAATTGCCAATTTTCCATGGTGTAAATAATGATTCATATTTTTTATCCATATAAATATTAACTCCTTATGTATTTTAAAATAAGGATAAAATAATTATAAAAAAATGTCAATTAATTATAAATAATAGTCAGAATGAAAAATTTTTTGTAAAAATTAAAAATAATAATTAATATTTTATATTTAATTATTGTTTATAAATTTAATAATAAAAAAAATACTAAATTTAATTTAGTATTTTTAATATTTATAATATTTGATTAAAATTATATTTTTAAATTATTAATTGTTGTTTTTAATAACTTTAATGATTTGTTAAAATCATCTTGCTCTTCTTTAGGCATGTTCAAATAATTATAATCTTTTACTCCATTGCGATTAATTATTGTAGGATATCCAATTGTGCATTTTAACTTATCTATATATGTTGAAACAGTAAAAATTGTGTTAGAATTATCAAAGATTGCATCTGTTATATTTTTTAAACACATACCAATTCCATAGGCTGTATTTCCTTTTTTGTTAATAATTTCGTAAGCACTATTTCTAACGTTTTTTAATATTTTATTTTTAGTTGATTTATTTAAATATTTATCTACGCTATTTAGACCAATTCTTGCAGTACTCCACGGAATCATCTCACTATCACCGTGTTCTCCGATAACATAAGCATGTATATTTTTAGGATTAATATCCAATTGTTCACTTATCAAAAATCTTAGTCGTGCAGTATCTAAAGTAGTACCACTTCCAATTACTCTATTTGCTGGAAAATTTGATAATTTCATAGTGACATAAGTCATAATATCAAGTGGATTAGTGGCAATTAAATATATACCATTAAATTTTGTTTTATTTATTTCATTAATAATTGACTTAAATACAGAAATATTTTTTTCAATAAGGTCTAATCTTGTTTCTCCAATGTCTTGATTTTTACCTGCTGATATACAAACAATGTCCGCATCATTACATTCTGAATAATCTCCTGCTTTTATCTTGATTTTTCTTTTTGAACAACTTGAAGCATGCATCAAATCAAGTGCCTCTCCTAAAGCTTTATCTTTATTAATATCTATTAAAACTAATTCATCTACATTACTGGCAGAATTGACTAAACAAAAAGCATAACTCATTCCTACATTTCCACATCCTACTAATACTACTTTATTCATGCATCTCCTCATTTAAATTATTTTGAATTTTTGTTTCTTTTAAAATCATGTATGACCTAATTGTTGCAATTATAAACATAACTGTTGGTATTAACAGTATCATAGCAAATCTCAAACCAGAAAACTTAAAATTAACTAAAACTCCAAAAGCAATTGGAACAATTAATGATAGTACAGATGAAATTAATAAAATTACAAAAGCCGTTTTTTTAAATTTAAAATTCAACGATGCACCTACAATCACTAACACCGCTAAAAAATAATTAATAAAAGTTATAAATATATACCACTTTGGTATACTATTATTAGTCATAGATACAAACGTTGCAATTAATGTAAAAGCAACTGTACTAACAAAAGATAAAAAAATTAAAATTAAACTCGCAATAATTATAAAAATCAAATTTGCTTTTAATAATTCTTTATTATACATACTTTTATTATATCACAAAAATTAATAATATCAAATAAAATTAATAATTATAAAAGTTTTTTATGAAATTTGGTCACTTAAATATTTGCTAAATGCTTTACAAATTTTCACACTACTGTCATCAAAACATTTATTTTCTAAAGCCAATATTATTATTGCGCCTATTGCATCGCCATCTTTTACTATTGGAACAATTAACTGACATGAAAATTCATTTTCTGTATTTACAAAAAAGTTAAGCATATCACTTCCATCATCTTTTTTCTTAACAACAATTTCTTTTTTATAAATTAATTCTTGAACTTCTTCGCTCAACTCTTTATTTATGTATTTCTTTTTGCTTGAAGATAAAATTTTTTCCATATCAGAAATTAATACATCATGTTCTATACTGACTGATATAGCATTCGCAACCGCATCGCTATATTCTTTCAAAGATACCATATCACTATATTTAGTCAACAAAAATTTATTACCATCAACAATTCCAATTTCTAATTTACTACCTTCTCGAACATTAAGCATTTTTCTCATTTCTCTTGGCAAAACAATTCTTCCCAATTCATCTACTCTTCTAACTATTCCTTTAGATTCCATAATAACTCCTATAATTAGTATGGAATTTTAATCAAATATTATTCAAACACTTAGAATTTCACAATATAATAAAAATTATAAAATAAATTTATCATTTTTATTTTTAATTAATAATTTTTTTATAATTTTAAAAAATAATATAACTAGCAAAAAAGAACTCTACTATTTTATAGAGTTCCTTTACCTTTTATTCTGTGAGTTTCATGCTTTAACCTTTATTAGTTTTTTTATTTAATTTGTTCCAGCTTCTCCCATAATCACACGAACATTGTCATATGCTACAATATCAATAAACGAACGATCCATTGGACCAGTTATAAAGAATGCTCTGCCTCGTGGAGCGGTGACTATACCCTCTTGCTCTCTAGCATTAATACCGCCTGCTGACTTGTACAATTCAAGCAAATCTGCCATATCATTTGGAGCAAGTTGCAATATCAAACTATATTGACAAGCATTAATAATTGCTGCAGACCTACGTTGAATTTCAGGAGTACCCAAAAAGTCTTTAATGTTTTGTGTAATTACAATTTGCATACCTTGATATTTACGAATACGCTTAGCCATTTCAGCCATGAAATTCAATGCCACAGGACTATCAGGGTCAATGAACATGTGTGCTTCGTCAACTGCAATAACTACTTGTCTAGCAATCTTTTTACCTGTACGTTGTTCATATTGTTCATTAAATCGTTTATTGTTAATAATTTCGTTATTTAAGTATTTAAACACTAACAACATTTGTGCATTTGCTAACCTATTATTTTTACTTGCAAACAATGTTTGAAAGTTAAAAGTAATCAAATTTTCATCTGTCAATATAGACGTTGGTCCATTCCATAAATCAGAGTTTCTACCACCAGTAGCAAATTTTTGAATATACGTCTCTAAAATTAACAAATTATTTCTATAGAAAGCATCTTTTACAGTTTTCAATTTATCCTTAATTAACTTGAATAAATCATCAAATATTGGATAATCTTCTGCTTTTAATTTACCTATGTTAGTTTTTTCATTTATACCTTTTTTATTATATAATTCAACTACTAATGTATTTAAGGTTTCAAAAGCATCTGAACTAATACCTTCAAGAATTGCACGGAAGAATTGTTCTAAAAATTGTAAATGAGTAAAGAAAGTTTTATTACTACCTTTGTTTACCAATTCATCAATACTTTTGTTCTCGACATCGCCATTATCATTTGCAGCATCCAAATCTTCCAGTGAAGCCATTATATGAAATGGATTAAGAATACCAGATTTATTAGTCCCAACATCTATAACTTTTCCACCAAGATTTTGAGTCATTTTATCATATTCTTGTTCTGGATCTAGAATAAACATTTTTGTTCTATCCGCAGCGAGATTTGTTAATATTGCCTTTGTTGCATAAGATTTACCAGAACCAGATTTACCGATAACCATCATATTACTATTAATACGACCTTTTTTAGAATCACGAGTGAAGAAATCAATAAACACAGGATAACCACTGGCTGTTGATTGTCCTAAACAAAAACCTGCTGGATCTTGCATGACAGAATCAACCATAGGAAATGAAGATGCTATTGTAGTTGAAGGCATGCTACGATAAAAATGTTTTAAAGTATCAATCCTATTAACACTTGATGATACAAACGCATCAACCTGTCTACCAAACAAATCTGAATATTTAAATCCATATTGTTTTAAAACATTCCTAACTTCTTTTCTATTTTCTTCCTCAACTCTTAAATGAATAGATATATCATAAAGTTGTTCATTGTTAGTTTTCAAATCTCTTAATAAAGTTTGTAATGAATTAATATCTGCTTCTTTTTCTATAATCTCACTAGAACGGTAAGTTCTATCAAGTTTAGCTTCTTTTTCCATAACAGCACGGTCAATAGATTTTTCACCTTTTTCTTTATCGACTGGCATGATATTCATAATAACTCTTGAACCTAATTGATTAAATATTGGATAAGCCCAACCATTACCAACTTCCAAAGGATAATCAGTAATAACCATTTGTTTATACATTTTTTTATCAATTTCAACACGTGCTACTTTAAAATTTACTCTATCTGGCATAACCCAATTATTTACTTGACTAGGAGCGAGTCCATCGATTTCAGACTCAGCATAAGTATCTTTGTAATTAGATTTTAAGAAACTTATCAAATCGTTTTCCATCAAAATTGATGCACTAATAGTGTACTGTCCCGTACCTAAATCATTAATTATACCAATTGCAGTATCTTCCAGATTAGTTTTATCTTGCCCATATAAAACTAAATAAAAGTGATTTTGTAAAATAGGTTCAGCTTTTATGGCATTGTTCAATCTTTCTACACGTTCTCTAAAAATTAATGAACGACTATCCATTTCGCCCAAAGTATATTGGCCTTCTTCATATAACTCGTTTAACAAACTGTATTTTATGTCATCATTTTTTAAGAAAACATCAAATCTCATAGGTTTAACTGTTTTAATTAAACTTGCACGTTGATAATTTGATATACGTTTTAATGCTTTACTGAATGTATAAATAACAGCATCTTGAGCATCTTCTTGCATCAAATCTAACGCAACTGGTTGAATCTCAATAACAATACCTGAATAATCTCCAAAATTAATAAACTTACCAATTTCAATATTGAAAAAAGGTGTTAATTTTTCCATTGGAGCAAGCCCTTTTTTGTTTGATATAGATGATTTTATATATTTTTTAGGGAAAGCAGCAAATCTAATGATTAGACCAATTGAACTATATAATCTAAGCCCATCATCAATTGGCAAATACATAACAACTGATATTGCAACCCAAGCAATTAACGCATACCAACGATAATCTACCCCGTCAATTTTAAATAAATTGCTGGCAATTATAACAATTGCAAAAGCAAGACAAATAACACCAAGAATTATATCTCCGAATGTAATGTTTTTTAAAAATTCAGTTTTAACCCTAGTTTTACCAGGAATATACCTAATCATCTTACCCCTTTAATAATTTTTTTATTTAATATTTCCTTTTTCTTTCTTTTCTTGTAAAGTTTTAACAATTTCTTTACTTGAATCTCTAATTGTCTTAACAATTTCTTTTTCAATAGTCTCTTTTATCTTAGAAACATTTTCTGTTGCTTTATCAATAGCTGTTGTTTCAACGACTTGATTTTTATCCAATGCTTCTTCTAAACCCTTTTTGAAATTATCAATACTTGTAGAATCAATAGAAACAAAATCTGTTTTACTATCTTTATCATATTTTTGCATTGCTTTAATCAATGCGTCAGCCATAGATTCAACATTCTCTTTTTGTGCTTGAAATTGCTCTACAGCACGATTTTCTGCCTGTTTATGCGACACATCTTCTTTAGCAGCAACTCTTAAAGCATCCAAATGTGCAGCATCTGCTGGTCTTCTTGAGTCTAATTTGTGACCAGTCCTTTCTTCTGATTCTTTTCTCATTCTTTCAAAAACAGAATCAACCGACAAATCATCTCCTGAATAAAGTTCGCCATTTTTCATTCTTGATTGAAGTGCATCAAATTCACTTACAGACATTCCTGCCACATCTAAACCTTGCACTTTTAAAGTCGCTTGATTAAGCATTTGCCCAAATTTTACATTTGCATCATCAAAAGATTTTCTAGCTTCTACTACACTTTTTGCAAGTTCCTTATCCGTATCTAAATCTTCTTTTGCTTTCCCCCCGTGTGCTTTTGCTACTAATTCCTGTACTTCATCTTCAATACCCGCAGTTTTTGCTAACTTTGCAATCTCTTTACCTGAATACACTTTACTATCAGCAATTCGATGAAATATATCACTCCTACCTGCAGCATCAGGATGATATTTTTTCTTACCTGCGGCATCATACACATCTCCAACTATTTCACCTTTACCGTTTTCACTTAAGCTGTTTAATATCTTCAAAGCATGTTGCTTTTTACCTTCACTCTCATTTGATGAACTTCTCTTTTGATCTCTATATTCATTAACACTAGACTGAAAATCTGGTATAAATAATTTACTTGTAGCTTTTTGAAGTAATCCACCAGTTCTATTTCCTTTATCATCTTTTTTACCTAATATTCCACCTGTTATACTTCCACCAATAGACTTAAAGAACGAACCTCCTGCTTTTTTTGTTGCAGCCGCTTTTGCAAAAGCTCCAACTGTAGTTTTGCTCATAGCTGTTGCATGTTTTTGACCATTACGAGCTCTAGTTTTAACCGAATTCATTAAAGAAGTACCACCAGAATATGCATCATCTCCACCAATAAATCCTGCAACTAACGAAATAATATCTCTCACCATATACAAACCAGCTATAACAAGTAATAATGCAGTAATACCTAAAACATCTTCATTTAATTCTATATTTTGCACAATCGGTACAATTGAGAAAAATAAATTTAAGCCAGCCACTGCAGCATAAGCACTAATAGTTTGACTTAAAAATTTTTTTCTCCAACTTCCAGCAGCACTGCCATCATCCAATGGATACATTGAACAAACTATAGGACTGATAATAAATAACACCAATAACATAAACAGACGTTTAACCATACCAAATGAGATAGAACCTAAAGCATACAATATGAATATCCCGCCAGCACCTAAAATTAAATAATTAATTTCAGACAAATTGTACCATTCATCTACTTGCTCCCACCATGTAATAGCAACTAAATCAGTATTATATGCTTGGTCTATACAGTTAGCATAATACTCTGGATCTGTCTGACTTGTATCTACACTTATGCCATATTGTGCACAAAAAGATTCTATTTTTGAAACGTCTAAATTATCTCCGTCATATATGCTAATTTCTCCATTTCGTATTTTATTAGCATTATAAGCAGAGCAAATAAATAATTGTCGAGAAATACTTATGTTTCCCCCTTGTGAAGTTGCTCCATTTATAGCTTGAAGTACGATATTTCCTAGCCAAATACCTAACAGACAAGCGACAGGAATAATTACAAAATTCCCAATTCCTTTAATTGCAGAACCTACAATATCTTTCCATGACTTAGGTTTAGCTGAATAGACATTTTTTATAAATGCCATAGTTAAAAATATTAATAATAATATAACAGCCAAAGCAAGCATTGAATAAAACATATTTAAAATAACATCAGAAGTTAACAAATAATATACAATTCCCGTGTCATTTCCTTCACCTGTATTACCACTTGTAATAATTTCTCCATTGTATTTTATAGCATCGATTCCTGCGAATGCACCAAAAATACTTTGCAAAACATCAATTATAGTAAATATTACACTAAATAAAGGATAAATAATTTGACCTAAGAACCCTTGGACCGCATCTAACATTTGTCACTCCTCACATAAATTTAATAATATTATATACTAAAATATCAAATTAATCAAATAAAACTTACATAAAAATTCTTTTTAAGACAAATTTTAAAACCTTTAAATATTAATTAATATCAAAAAATATTTTTAATTTTAATTGAAATAATACTAAAAATATTATTATATTCAAATATAATAATTAAGAATTTTTATATAATTTATAAATTATAATTAAAAAAATTTTTTATTAAATTAATTTAATAAAAATAAACCAATAAAAAATGATTTTTCGAAATTGTAAACAATTAATTAGGAATATTGTTTTTATATTTTTTAATATCAATTACCATTTAGTTTCCCATTCTACGAAAACAAACGGTTCTAGACTACTAAATTTAACCACTAAACCATTTTCTTTATAAGTCAAAATGGAGGTTCCATCTTCGTTAGTTATATTTTGTAAATAAATATTATAATCAATATTTCCATTTAAAATATTATATAAAGACAGCCCTTCAGATAAATATCCTAAATCTTCTATACTAATATCTGAAAATGTCTCAACAGGAACACTGATATTGCTATCAGTTTCATACAAATAACTTTCACCACCATCATTTTTAGTGGTAAAATTTAGCTTATTCAAATCAATAACATTATTTTCATATTGAATATACATATCAAAATTATCATAATCTGCATTAGAGATTATGAAAGATAGATAAGTAAATTCTACTTGAGTTTTTGGCATAAATATTAACGAAATATAGTTTTTTTCTGTGATATTTTCCATCATATCATCTTCATTTTCAAAAATGTAATCTTTAATAAATAATTTTTCAGTTCTAACATTTATTGAATTAGTAAAATAATTTGATATATTATCTGATATTGTCTGCTCGACAGTAGCATTATCAATATTATTATTCACTATTTGATATAAATCATTATCATTAATGTAATTCGATATAATAATAGAAATTTGATTTGATAATTCGTTATCAAACCCAAAATATTTAATATAATCAATTTTTTCAATTAAAGAAAGTGAATCTACATTATTTTGCTCTCCACTAATGTTCTCATAATCTGAAGTATATACTTCATCTACTATTAATGTAAGTAAATCATAAGCGTTTGAATATGTTTGTGCAAATTCAGATTCATTAAATTCTTGGTAATTATAATCATCTGCAGGTAATTCAATAACGATATTAAAATCTTCATTATCTGAACTTTCAGTTGAATATTTAATACTATTAATATAGGTTTCAATAATTTCAATTTGAGCTTGTTCTTCGTCTGAGTAAACTACTCTGCACCCATAAAAATCTCTTCCATTGACACCAAATTGTGCAGATGCAGAAGGTTTTTCTCCTGTATCTGCTCCAAATAAAAAGGATAAAATTGAAGAAATTGCAGCAGCAATAAATATAACAACAAGAATTATTAAACCAATAATCAATAAATATGGTAAAATAGGTCCAATAATAGAATTCATTTTAGAATGAAATGTAGCTTTTCTTTGTGCCATTATTCTATTAATTCTATTTACTTGTTGAAAATGTGTTTTTCTAGCTTTTGATAAAATACGACGTTCACCAAATGTAAAATGCGGATAAAATCTATATGGTGCTGTACGTCTGATTTTTTTTAATTTATTTTCTATAGATTTCTTTTCTGCTTGCTTTAAAGCTTTTTCATTTTCCACACTTACTTGATCATAATCTTCATCGTCATATTCATAATCTTCATATTCGTCTTCTTCTAAATCATCAACATCTTCAGTCTGGTCAAGATCATTTTGAATGTCTTCTAGATTTTCATTATCGTCTTCATAATTGTTATAATCTCCACCAAAAGCACCCGCCATAATCTCTCCTTTTTAATTATAAATTAAATAATTAATTTTATTATATCAAAATTTTACATAAATAACAAATATTTTAAATTACATTAAGCAATAAAAAAAATCTATCCGAAGATAGATTTTAATTATTTTTAATATTTATCATACCAACTATTGAAATTAATCATATTTGTTTCAATTGCATACTTTAAGAAATAGAATAATGCAATTAATACAATTGTCACTACGATACCAACAATTACATAAATTAATTTCTGTTTAGCTTCTTCACGTTCATTTTTATCATCTGCTTTGGCAAAACGAATACCTACAACAATTGCATACACTAAACCTGCAACTGAAACGACTATCAAAATAGGATTAATAAAATTAACCAACGCATTTAATATTGTTTGTAACCAATCTGGAACATTATTAGCAGTATCTAATAAAGTACTTAACAAAAAATTCATATTTTCCCCCTGTATTTCACAAATTAATATTTGTGATATAATATGACATAATAATATCAATTAAAAAAATTAAAATCAACTATTTTTACATATATTTTTAAATTTTTTAATTTTTTTATTTAAAAATAATTACATTTATATTTTTTCATAAATTGTTATTATTATACTTAGAAATATATGTTTGAAATAACGAACTTCATATTCATATATTAATTTTTGTGTTAATTTTGAAATTTATAATACCAATTTTATAAGTTTATTAAAATTCCATAATAAAGAATTTAACCTTATTATCACATTAATTTTTATAATTCAATTAATACTATATAATTATATATAACTAAATAACTAAAATTAATAAAAATCTATATAGATAAAAAATACTTGACTAAAATTTTATTTTTTTTTATTATAAACTAGAAAGGAATTTTGATTATGAAAACATTAGGAAAAAAAATTTTGAAATATATAATAATTTCTATTCTAATTTTTTTAGTTTCAGTTATTATTATTACTTATTTTAAAGATGGAACATTAGCTTTCAATGCTAGATATATTCAAACAGGATTACCTTTTGTATTTGTATTTATTGCTGTTGGCTTAATTTTAGTTTTTGATTTAATGAAATTGGCAGATGGGAAAAAGAAATCTAGCGACAAAGCAATAGATAAAGTAAAAGATTCTAAGGGACATGATACACAAGAATATTTTGATAAAGACTTTGTATCAGAAGAGATTTTAAAAAAAGACAAAGGATTCAATTACAATACCTTATCTTCTATTCGTTCATCAAAAACTGATGGTATTTTGGTACGTGCAGAACAGCGTGGCAACGGAATGGAAATTAATTTTGTAAAGCCTATTCATACATTAGTCGTAGGTACTACAATGTCTGGTAAAACTTCGAGATTTGTTGTACCTTCACTTCAATTGATGAGTATGACAAGTGCAAAACCATCTTTTGTTATTACAGACCCAAAAGGTGAATTGTACGACAAATGTTCAAATAAGTTTCGTTCTGAAGGCTATGATGTCAAAATAATAAATCTACGTGATCCATTTACATCTTTACAATGGAACCCACTTACTTATCCTTATGATATGTATCAACGTAGTTTTAATTTAGACAAAGAAGTAAAAGTACATCCTCCGGGTGATAATCCTAAAAATTATAATTTGATAATACAAAATAAATTTGATTTCAATTCTACAACATGGTTTGAATTTAGTGGAATAGCTTATTCAGATAAAAACACCTTAGAAAATGATATGCGTGTAATTGCTCGTGAATTACAAGATAACACCTATTCAGCATTAAAAGATATTGTGAATACTCTTGCCCCAATAGAATCCGCTAAAGATCCAAGTTGGGAACAAACTGCACAACGATTAATACATGCAGTAATGCTTGCGATGTTAGAAGATAGCAGAATACCTGAGCTTGGCATGACAAGAGATAAATATAATATGTATAATGTTTATAAAATATGTAATACGACTGATTCAGGTAGAGATACTTTTGCCACATTAAAAAAATATTTATTTAGTTATAGAGACCAATTTAGTCAAGTGCCAGAATTAGCATCAGCAGCATTGCAAAATGCAGAAACAACATCAAAAAACTACATGGGATTTGTTTCAGGTAAAATGGCTTTATTTAGTGATACAGGTATTGATTTCTTAGTTAGTAATACAGAAGTTGATTTTACGACAATTGATGAGCGACCTACGGCAATATTTTTGATAATCCCAGATGAAATTCGAATAAGATACCCACTTGCAATTTTGTTTGTGACACAATTATATAAACGTTTAATAGACAAAGCACAAGAATTAGGTGGAGAATTAAAACGTCATGTATACTTCATGCTAGACGAATTTGGTAATATGCCAAGATTCCCAGAATTCGGTTCATCAATGGCAGTAGGACGTTCTCGTGGTATATATTTTGAATTATGTGTACAATCTTATAGTCAGCTTTATCAAGTTTATGGTCAAGACGAAGGCAAAACTATAAAAGATAACTGCCCTATCAACGTTTATATCGCATCAGAAGACACAACTACAAATAAAGAATTTAGTGAACTTTTAGGCAAAAAAACTATTGTTAAAACAACAGAACAACGAAGTGTTGGTCCAGATGGTAAAGAAAGCAAATCATATAGTGACCAAATCATATCAAGGCCAATTGCGTATCCTGAAGAGTTGATGTCATTTAAGGATAAAGGTGAAGTTGTAATAAAGACATTCGAACCAAATGCTGTATTAAAAACTAAGATGACAAGATATTTTGAAGCAAAATGTTATGACACTACACGTATACATGGACAATATATACAACGCAGAATGTTTGAAGAATCAAAAGTTTTCTATGATATAAATAAAAGAAATGATTATATGTCAAAGACTAATGAAGATGACGAAGATGATGACTTTTAAAAAAATCGCATTAATTTGCGATTTTTTTATAATTACATTCTTCTATCTATATCCTTATAAATTTTATAAAATTAAAATAATATCTAATTAATTCGTTTTATTGCAAATACAAATATAATTTAGCAATGTCTTCATATTAAATTTATTTATATTAATTTGTTAAAATCTTAATAGAATTGATAATTATATAAATTTATATTTCTAGACAAATACCACTACTTACGTAATATTCTTCTTTCCAGTATCTTATTAATGTATGTAAATTTGAATTAGGATAAATTTCAATATCTACACCATTAACATTTTTTAAAGTTATACCATCTTTAAATTTAAATTCATGATTTTGAACATAATCTAATGCGTCAGGAATAATTTTTGACAAAACATCTTCACTGTGCTTTGGCGAAATATAAAATTCCCCATTTCTATTTTCGCATAAAAAAATTGATTTATATTTATCTATTATCATAATATCTCCTAAGTGCATTAATTATTATACATGCTTGACTAATTTAATAGAACTAACTTACAAAATATTACAAAAAAAGTCATAATTTATAATAATTTTTATGAATTTTATTGACAAAATTTACATAATATGATAAATATATATTATATCGCGGGGTAGAGCAGCACGGCAGCTCGTCGGGCTCATAACCCGAAGGTCGTTGGTTCAAATCCAACCCCCGCAACCATTTACTTAGTCAAAGGACTAAGTTTTTTATTATATTTTAATATATAATCTTATTTAATAAGGTTCAATTGTTTTAATTTATATTATAAATAATTTTACTATATTAAATTTTAACAAAATTATCCAATATATTATTTTCTATTTAAATTCAAAATAAATCAAAATCAATTAATTTTTATTTTTTTTGCTTACATTTTTATTTTTCGTGTTATAATTATATGCGAGGTGAATTATGAATGAATTTAAAACAGTTCCTATCACACTTGTGACAGGATATTTAGGAAGTGGTAAAACTACCCTTCTTAATCACATTTTATCTAATACAAAGGGATACAAAGTTGCTGTAATTGTCAACGATATAGGAGAAGTCAATATTGATGCCGACTTAATTGAAAAAGGTGGTGTTGTAAATAAAAAAGAAGAAAGCCTTGTAGCTTTACAAAATGGTTGTATCTGTTGTACACTTAGAAAAGATTTAATTGAACAAATTCACGATATTGTAAAACAACGAAAGTTTGATCACATAATTATTGAAGCAAGTGGAATATGTGAACCTGTGCCTATTGCCCAAACTATAAATTTTTTAACAGAAAGTTTCAAAGCTAAGAATATGCCTATTTATTGCAAATTAGATGCAATAATAAGTGTTGTTGATACTTTACGTATGGTGCAAGAATTTGGGTGCGGAGATGAACTTGTCAAAAATAATATTAGACAAGAAGATATTGAAAATCTAGTTATTCAACAAATAGAATTTTGTGATATCTTAATTATGAATAAAATAAGTGAGGTTAGCAAAGTTGAATTAAATAAAGTCAAAAAAATTATCAAGAATTTGCAACCAAAAGCAAAGATTATTGAAACTGATTATTCAAATGTTGAAATTTCAAAAATCTTAGACACAAATTTATTTGATATGGAAAACCTTCTAACATCAGCAGGTTGGTTTCAAGAAATGGACAAAGATATTGAAGATATCAAAAAAGAAAATTCCGACCTAGAAAATAAACATGACTACCACAACGACGATGATGAAGACGAACATAAACACCATTATCACGACGAAAACGATGACGAAGAAGATAGTCATCATGAGCATTCACATCACCATCACCACGACCATAATCATGAAGGTGGTGAAACAGAAGAATATGGAATTGGTACTTTCGTATATTACAGACGAAAACCATTTGATAGACTAAAATTTGAAAATTGGGCGAATAAAGATTATGGTAAGCAAATTATTAGAACAAAAGGTCTTTTATATTTTTCTGATGATTTGCGTACAGCATATTTATATGAACAAGCTGGTAGGCAAAAAGTATTAACAGATAATGGTCCATGGTATGCCACATATCCTAGATATCAAATTGAACAACTTTTGCTAAATGATGAAAAATTTAGACATGATTGGGATGAAAAATATGGCGATAGAATGATAAAATTAGTTTTCATTGGTCAGCATATAGACAAGAAAAAAATATCTGAAGAATTAGATGCAATCTAAAAAATTTTAACTTACAAAATAAAAAATCTCTGCTAAACAGAGATTTTTATTTTAGTTGAAGTATATTATTTACAGTTAAAATTCATTATTAAAAATATTATAATCATTCTGAAAATCTACAAGTTTATCTTCAACAAACAATGATAAAATTTTAATAATGCCAATTTGTCTAAGTTGATTTGTTGTCTTTACAAAATTACATTGGTCTTTATATTGTCTAACTTTTTTTCTATCATTCCCATCTAAATGAAATTGTGGGTAGTCAAGTTGTTCATCTAATCTTTTAGCAAAAATCTTTTTAAATTCCAAATCGGACAATATCTTTTTGTTTTCTTTTTCAAATTTAAAATTTTCAACAAACCACATGATGCTTTCAGGTGTATATACATTTTCATTAAGATAAATTGATTTTAAAAATTCTAATCTAAAAGCTTTATTCCTTTTCAAATTGTTATTTATAAAATTATAAAAATAACATTCACACATCATAGGATTTGGTGATAATTTAGCACAATTTAATAAAAATTCTATATTATTCATTAAATCTTTAAAATTTTGAAAAGATTCATGGTTAAAATGCGTCACTATTTTATAACCATATTCTTCGCACTCTTTTCCACATGGCTTAATTGCTCTACCTAAAATTAAATTTTTAAATGAGCGTTCTAATCCGCCTTTTAAAATAAAACTTTCATATCTAATTTGTTCTTTAGTTTGAATTTCATTATTAGTTATCATAATCAATTCCTTTGTTTCAATATAACATCAACTATTTCACTTGTCAATATCAAAAATTTAAAAAAATTTGACAATTTCTGTCAAGATAAAAAATTTGATTATAAATCATATTGAAATATTTTATGTCATGTGCTATAATAAACTTATGAAAATAATAGTTGGTTTAGGGAATCCTGAAGGAAAATATAATAATACATATCACAATGTAGGATTTAGCGTTGTGGATATGTTTGCTAAGCAAAAAAACATAAAATTCACTAACATAAAATGTCAAGCTAGTATTGCTAAGGGCGAAAATTTTATTCTTGCAAAACCCAATACTTATATGAATTTAAGTGGTAATAGTGTTTATGAATTAAAAAAATATTTTAAAGTACCATTATCTGATATTTTAATTGTATTAGATGATATAGATATGCCAAAAGGTAAAATTAGATTTCGTTTAGCTGGTTCTGCTGGCACACATAATGGACTTAGAGATATAGTAAATAAGGTAGGAATTACTCCTCGTTTACGTATAGGAATAGGTAGAGATGAAAATATGGACTTAGCCGATTATGTTTTATCTACAATCGACTATAAAAGCAAAGAAATTTTAACTAAAGCGTATATAAATGCATGCAATTTAATTGATAATTTTATTAATGGAGAATTATGTCAGGACACGACGATTTGCAACAATTAATCAACACAAAACCAATACTATGTAATAATTTAGGTTTTGGAGAACAAGGAGCCGTATTATCAAAACTTAATACTGCCATTTTTATTTGTCCAGACAATGAAAAAGCCAACAATATGAAATTGCAACTTGACGCCTTAGGAAAAGACAATTTTGTAATAAATGATTTTGACAAACCTTTTACCCTATCAAAATTTTCGAGTACAGAAAATAAATATGACTTAATTAATGCATTATACAAAATTAGCAATTCAAATATAATATTAATCTCTACACCAAAGCTTCTTTTTTCTTTTTTACCAAATATTGAATTATTTAAATCTCATTTTATAAAAATAAATAAAAATGATGAAATTGATATTATAAATTTAGAAAAACAACTTGTTAATTTAGGATATAGAAAAACTGAAACTGTCACCAACAAAGGTGAATTTTCGCGACGTGGTGATGTTTTAGATATTTTCAATGTAATTGATGAAAATCCTGTTCGTTTAGATTTTTTTGACACATATATTGATGATATATACAAGTTTGATTATCTTACATTTGAACATAGCAATAAATTAAATGAAATAACTATAGTACCAAATAAATTAAATTTTTTCTCTGAAACAAATGAAGAAATTATAAATAAATTAAATAAATTGAAATTAGAAAATAATTTATTTTATGAACTAATCGAAATGTTGAAAAGAAATGAAGATATACCTTTAGAATATTTATATCCTTTTTCAAATTCAATAGATACATTATCAAATATTAATTATCCTATAATTATTTCAAATGAACTTGAATTTGAAAATATTTATATTAATAATTTAAAAAATTTTTTTGAAAAAATAAAAATTAATTTTAAATCAAAAAAAATAATAAATATTTACGAAATTAATGAAAAAATACTTAATTTGACTGATTTTTTTCATAAATTTTCTAATAAATTAATTTTTTTTGATAATTTTGATTTAAATAATATTGATTTAAAATCAAAATTAAATTGTAATAATATAATATCTCTTGATTATAAAACAAAAAATTTTCCTTCATTTTTGTACAATTTAGAATCATTACAATTAGAATTAAATAAATTTAAAAATAAACAAATTTACTTATGCTTGTCGAATTTAGATACATTAAATTCAATTAAAAAAATTTTTATTGACAGAAATATTCCATTTTCTACAAACAAAAATACAAAAGGTATTATTCTAACAGAATTAGATATACCATTTAATATCTGTTTTTCTAATGATGAAAAATTTTATATTGGTAGTTCAAATTTTGCTCATAAAAAAGAAGTTAATACTAAATCAAGTCAAACAATTAAATATTTACCTAAAGCGGGAGAATATGTTGTTCATAATGTTCATGGAATAGGTAAATGTGAAGGTATTGTCACAATGAACGTTTCAGGAGTTGACAAAGAATTTTTTAAAATAACTTATCGTGGAAATGATACTCTATATGTCCCATACGAAAATGCTGACCAATTATCTTTATATATGTCTGAAAATGCTACAGTAAGTTTAAACAAATTAGGTGGCAAAGAGTTTTACAATGAAAAATTAAAGGCAATCAAATCAATTGAAGATATGAGTAAAGACCTATTAGAACTATATGCAAAAAGAAAATCAGTAAAAGGTTTTAAATATAGTGAAGATGATTATTTATATACAGAATTTGAAAATGCATTTGAATATACCGAAACTGCTGACCAATTGCAAGCTATTGCAGATGTAAAAAATGACATGTGCTCTGGAAAAGTTATGGATAGGTTAATATGTGGAGATGTAGGATTTGGAAAGACTGAAGTAGCAATGCGTGCATTGTTCAAAGCTGTAGAAAACGGAAAACAAGTTGCTATACTTGCCCCAACTACAATACTTAGTCTTCAACATTACATGACTGCAAGTAAAAGGACAAAAGATTTTGGTGTAAGTGTGGAAATGTTAAATAGATTTCGTTCAAGCAAAGAACAAAAGCAAATTTTACTAGATTTAGCAGAAGGAAAACTTAATGTTATATGCGGTACTCATCGACTATTATCAAAAGACGTCAAATTTAAAGATTTAGGACTATTAATTTTAGATGAGGAACAAAGATTCGGCGTAAAAGCAAAAGAACAAATTAAACAAATAAAAAATAATGTAGATGTTTTGACATTGTCTGCTACCCCTATCCCTAGAACTCTTAGTATGACACTTATGACAATTAGAGACATAAGTATAATCAATACTCCTCCTGTGAATCGCTTACCTGTGAAAACTTATGTTTTATCATACAACGAAGAAATTATAGTAAATGCAATAAATGATGAATTGAATCGGGATGGACAAACTCTTATTGTTTATAACAATATTGATAAAATTTATTCATTATCGAATCATTTAGAAAAATTAGTCAATAACGCGAATGCTCATTTTGATGTTGCTCATGGACAAATGAGTGAAATTGCTTTAGAAAATGCAATTAAACGCTTATATGATAAAAAAACGAATGTATTTGTTTCAACTACATTAATTGAAAATGGAATAGATTTACCAAGAGCAAACACGTTAATCGTTATTGATAGTGATAAACTAGGTCTTAGTCAAATGTACCAATTGCGTGGCAGAGTTGGTAGGAATTCTGAACAAGCTTATGCTTACTTTACTTATAATAAAGAAAAAACATTGACAATTGAAGCATCTAATAGGCTTCAAGCAATTGCTGAAAATACAGATTTAGGTAGTGGTTTTAAAATAGCTATGCGTGATTTGCAAATTCGTGGTGCAGGTGAATTATTAGGAAAAGTTCAACATGGACACATGATAAAAATAGGATATGATATGTACGCTCGCTTGTTAAATGAAACATTAAAACGATTGAAAGGAGAAAAAATACAAACTGAGCGAGAAGTTAAACTTGATATTGCTATCACTTCAAAAATACCTTATTCATTTATCTCTGATGAAGCAGAAAGATTAAAAATAATTGCTAAAATTTCTAATATAACGGATAAAACAAGCGCAAAGAAAACAATAAATGAATTAATTATTTCTTATGGTAAATTACCTAAAGAAATTTATAATTTGACAAATATTTCTATAATTAAAGCTTATGCTCAAAAAAATTCAATAAAACAAATTATAATCAATAAAACTCGAATGGCTATAATATATTATGAAGATGTCAATGTTAAAAATTTAATGTCAAAAGTAAATAAATTTTCACATTTCAAATTTGAAAATTCTTCTTTACCTACTATAACATTAAATCCACAATATTTTAATGTACAATCGGCTTTAAATTACATAATTGAATATTTGAATAATTAAGCAAAATTCTTGCTTTTTATTATAATTTATATTATAATAGTCAATGATATACTTTAATGGAGAATAACGTGAAAAAATTATCTGCAATTTTATTATGCTGTTTAATGATTATTACCTGCTCATTAGCAGGATGTGCCACTTTTTCAATAGATAAAGTGAAATATTATAACGAAGTAGTTGCTACAGTTGGCGAAAAAAATATAACAAGAGCCGACCTTCTTTCTGCATATAGTAGTTATGGATATTCATACTATGTATCTCAAGAAGGACAAACCGAAACTGAAGCAATGAACAGTACACTTGATATCTTAATTGATAGAGAATTATTGTATCAATATGCTTTGTATAATGAAGATAAATATCGTCCTTCAGCATATCAAATAAATGAAGGTATTCAAACTATTTTTGATTCATTAGATGAACAAATGGATACTTATGTTGTTGAAGCAAAAAATATTTTTAATATAAAAAATACTGATACTTCAGAAACTGATAATGAAGATGAAGACGAAGAAACTGCTTATCTATACAATGATTATGTATATAAAAAACGAGCAGAAGTTTTAGTTAAATATTATACCAATGCATCAAAAACTGAAGAATCTAAAACACCTACTGAATTTAAAGAATATTATATTAATTACAAATCTGAAGAAGAACCAACCGCTTATAATAAATTAATTGATGAAAAATATTTAAATGATTTTAATCAAGATGGTACTATTGATGCTATAATTGAAAGTTATTTTAATCAATTCAAAGACAACTTAATTAATACTGAAAAAAGTGAAAATGTAGAAAAAATATATAACAAAGTAAAAGCTTTATTAGCTGAAGATTTACGTGAATATGAATATTATTTACGTGATGAAAATGGAAAAGAATATTCAAAAAATACAAATGATTTAATTTATCGTTATTTTAAAAGAAACTTTGAATCTCAAGTTCAATCAATTTATTTAACTAACATACAAACGTATTTTTTAGAAAATGAAAATCTTAGTATTGAAGCACTATTAGATGAATATGATTATCTAACACAATCTAGTTATTTAAAATATAAGAATCATGAAGAAACTTATAAAACAGATATGCAAGACATTGGGACTGCAGCTGATACTATTTACTATCATCCAACTAATCTAAGTGACGGCACAAAATTTGGATATGTAATTCACACTTTAATAAATGTTGACGGCTTAGACGATGCCTTATCTGCTCTTGAAGAAAATACTGAAATTAAAGAAAATACTGAATTATATGAACAAGAATATGACAGAATTGTTTCCGAATATTTATCTAAATTAGAAATCCCTGTTCGTGACGAAGAAACTGGATTAATAACATCTGAAACAAAAACATTTAATGAAGTATTAAATGAATATTCTGAAATTACAAAAATTACAGATTATGACTTAAAATTATATGAATTTATTCAATTTATGTTCAAATATACTGGTGACGATAGTTCTTCATTAGTATCTGGAATGCCATATGTTGTTGGCACTAACGGTTATAGTGCAATGGAAGAAGCCTTCACTGAAGAAGCCGAACGTTTAATTAATGCAGGTATCAAGGGTGGAACCACCCCAGCCAGCACAGAAAACTTATGCGTATCTAGCTATGGTGTACATTTCTTATTCTATATTGGAGAAGTTGGTTCAAGTGATTACTACATCTCTTATAGCGATAAAGATAGCGTATATATTCAAAGTGATAATAAAGCCGACAATGGAAGATTTAATTTATACTATAAAATTTTAAATCCTTTAACAGGAGAAACATATTTTGATATGTTGTTTGATGCAGTATATCCTGCTGAAAGTGAAGAATCTAATTATACATCAAATACAGGTTATTCAGATTATGAAGAAAATTTGATTAATGTTAGTATGACAACTCATAAAGTAATAAAGTACACTACTAAAATTAATTCAACTAAATCAAATATTTAAATTAAATTATAAAAAGGTACATCTAATATTTAAATGATGTACTTTTTTTATATTTACTTTTTTATTTAATTATAATTAATATTTAAATTTTTATAATCATTCATACTGATTATTTTTTTCCATTAATTCTTAATAAATAAAAATATAAAAAAATTTTAGAATATTTTTTAATTTTCCTCACAAAATATGATTGTAAACTATAAAAGGAGATTATTATGGCAAATACAAAAAATAAAACCAAACGTGGTGTATCTGGTTCAACAATTGCAATAATTACTTTAGCAATATTATTGTTAGCAGCTATTGGTATAGGTATAACATTAGCATACTTCACCGCTACAACTAATGTGACTGGTAATATTACATTAGGTGACCCTGTCACTATTTCGATTACACAGGGTGGTGCATCTGCTTCATCACTAACATTTGATGGAACAGCTTTGCCTGGAACTGTCTATAGTCAAGCAATTGGTGTAAAAGCTCCTGCTCAAATGACAGAAGCTTTAATGCGTGCTAAATTAACTATTACTAATACCGATGGTGCATCAACAAATGTTGAAGCAACTACAACTGGAGATTGGCAGTTGGGTGATGACCAATATCATTATTATAAAGGAACAATCAATGCTAATGACAAAATTGATTTTATCACAGCAATTACCATTCCAACATCTTTAACAAACGATGATGCTAATAAAACTTATTCTATTGATGTAATTGTTGAGACAATCCAACAAGCTAACAATGCTGCCAATACAGTTTGGGATACAGCTCCAGCTGACTGGTTAGAAACTTACTCTCCTGTTTCCGCTGGTTAATTATAAAAAATGGATACCGAAAATTGGTATCCATTTTTTATTTGTCACCTAATGCTAAATAATCATTAGGGTCAACTTTTACTCCATCAACTGTCATTTCAAAATGAAGATGAGCACCTGTATTTAACTCTTGAGCCATGCCGTCACTAACTTGTCCTATCACTTGACCTGCACTAACTTCATCTCCGACTTTAACGTTAACATCACTAGCCATAGATTTATAGATAGATACGACTCCGTTCGCATGACTAATTTCGATTACTGTGCCTTCTAAATAATTAGTATAAACATTTGACACAGTACCATCTGCAACGGCATAAACATCTAAGACATCAGATGCTTTAAAATCAATTGCTTTGTGAATTTCCCATTGTTTTAATGTATCGTTATATTGTAATTCACTTCCTGAATAATCTTTGACAACCGTAGCATTTTTCATTGGAACAACGTAAGTAGTTGTAGAGACATCTAATCCTTCATCGCCAATATCTGCTCTGCTATTAGAGTTTGTACTAACTAAAGCGATTGTTATTGCACATGCAATAACTAAAACTCCAATCAAGATTGCATAGACATAATTCATAACAATTTTTTTCTTTTGTTCAGAGTTAGTTTTGTCCATATTCCCTCCTTCATGAGAATGATAGACAATTTTATAAAATTTAAACATAAATTTAAAAACTTCCCAAAATTAACGGCCAACCTATGACAGAATAATCATCATAATAAGCAATTTGAATATTTATTTTTTCACCATCAACTTTAACATATTTTGATATTTTATTAGTAAATGCATAAATTACGCTAGCTCCTGAATCTAAATATTCAGTAAAAATTATGTTTGCATCTAATTCTTGAATTGCTGAAATAGGTTCAAAATTATCAATTAACATGCTTTCTCCAACAATCCCATTTTTTTCTTTTATATCACCAATATTCATATAACAACTGCCTAAAAATAAATAATTTTCACTTAATGGACTATTTGAATATGCATAATATTCTCCTTCAAAATAATCTTTTAAGCTAAAATCATTATTATAACCAATATTCCCTATCAAAATTAAAAAAATTATTATTACTACAAATAGTTTTTTCATATTTTGATTATATGGTAAATTTCATTATTTTAATCATAAGTTTGATAAGAAAATTGTAAAAACAAGCAAATAATTAAAATCAATAGTAAAAAATTGCATAAAAAATTAAAAAAATTTTAACTTTTATAAACCAAAAATATTGTACAAATAAAGATATGCAAATATTCCTTGTGAATATTTAAAATAATCTTTAATTTTGTTTATGATTTTAATAACAATTGATTCATTAAATTCTTCACAAATTGACAACCTATCTAATATTGCCTCTCTGCACTTTTCACATAAAGTATTGATGCAATTAAAATTCAAATTTATAATATTTGCAAACCATTCGTTATTTGTCATTGCATAAAATTTATCCATAAGAGCATAATCTTCTTTGACGGATTTATAAATGTCTACCATTGATAAAGTATGATTATGAATTGATTTGATAACTAATGAAAAAGCTGTTATAATTAAATAATCTACTATTGGCAAATATTGATATTCAATTTGACATTGTTTAATAACTTGAATATCTATAAATTCAAAATCTCTTTCAATACTATTGATTAAATCAATGCTATTCATTGAACTAAGTTCGTTAAAATTAAAATTTAAGTCATTATCGTAATTTTGAACATAAATAAGGTTCTTTAAATAATTATAAAATTTGTTAAAAAACGTACTAAAAATTAAACTTATATCAACAAATTTATTTTTTAGTATTAAATAATCATTATTATTTTTTTTTATTTTATATGAATTGTCCAAATAATATGGCAATATAGCATTTTCGATTGGCAAATATATATTGATAAATTCAGATTTATCAAAATCTAAATTAAACAAAGAATTGATAGAACAATAGAATATTATAGTTCTATAACCATTGAAAACTTCATTAAGTTTATCTTTATCTTCAATAATATTAAGTTTATTAAAAATACATTTCTCTTTTATAAAATCATAAATTTCTGTTATTTCCAAATTACTAATATTATCATCATATAGCAACATTACTTTTTGATATTTAGATTTTGATTCAATAATATTTTCTATATTTGACAAATATTCACCAAATTTTATATTCATAATTTCATAATAACAAATATCACTATATAAAAAACATATAATTATGTCGATATAGGCACAAAGTTTAGCGAAATTTATCATAATGAAAATATTTACTTTACTTTTTATCAAGATTATTATAAAATACTTTAAGGAGGCTAAAATGGAAGAAAAAATCATTAATCTAATTGCTGACAAGTTAGGTAAAAAGAAAGAATCAATAAAAATGGACTCTCATTTAGTAGAAGATTTAGGTGCAGATAGTCTTGATATAGTTGAACTTATAATGACTTTTGAAGAAGAGTTCGGAATATCTTTACCAGATGAAGATGTATCAAAATTAAAAACTGTAGGGGACATTGTAAATTATATAAAAAATATTAAAAAATAAATAACAATTATATTTATTAATTTATTCATAATTAATACAAATACACATTACAAAAATAAAAAACTTCCTAATATGGAAGTTTTTTATTTTTTATAAATAATAATTTCTATATATTTAATTCATTATCTATTAAATAATTGTAAAGATCTGCAAAATTTGCATTTAATAAATAATATCTATAATAAGAATTGTTTGTATTATACCCACCATCTGCATTGTAATACGGAATAATATAAACTCTTACCTCTTGCATCTCGTCTGTATCATCAACAGAAAATATTAATTCTTTATAATAAACAGATTTACCATCAGAATCTTTATATTCACTATTTCCATTCATTAATTTTTGTGGATTGTTATAAACAAATGAAACATAAAAATCAGATGTTGATGGAACAGTTGTCGCTGAAGTTGTAGAATTTGTCACTATTTCAGGTTTATCTGATAATGTACCACCAAAAAGTGCTGTAAGGCTTGTTTCTTTACTGGCATTATTAATTCTTTCTAATATTCCGTTATAGACATCATCTTCTACTTCTCTAATTCCATTTGAAGAATATTGAACATATATGCTATCTGGATTATTGCAATTAATTTTATGATTGACATCAACATTTGCCATAATAATTGTAGCTATAATCAATATCCCTATAATTGATAAACTTACGATTGCCGTTATTTTTTTTGCCATAATAAATCTCCCATATAATAATATAATAAAGTAAAAATTAAATCAAGTAATTAACTATTATTTTTATCATCATCTTTGTCTTCTTTGTTTGCATTGTCAAGTTTTTCATTCTTATATTTTTCAATATTTGAATCAGATTTTTGGCTTTTTTCTTTAGCAGTTAATTCTGAATTATTACTTTTAGAATCACTTAATTTATCTTTATTCTTCAAAATATCATTTAAATCAATGTCATTTTTACCAAGCATTTTATTTAATTCTATATATTCTTTTTCTGCTTCTTTTTTTATATTTTCCAAATCTTGTTTAGTTATAACACCTACTCGTGCAAGTGCTTCAGCATTCTCAATTCTAGCTTTTATTTCTCTTGTTTTCTTTTCTTCTAATGCTTCCCTTTTAGCTTTCTCTTGATATTCTCTTTTTTCTTGTTCTTTTTTATCAATGGCAACTTCAACTTCTTCAACTGATGCACCATTGAATAACATTTCAAATTCTTCTTTATATATAGTTTCTTTATCTAATAAGATTTTTTCAACTTTTTCAATAACTTCTTTTTTACTTTTCAAAATTTCCATTGCTTTTTTATGCGCATTATCAATTATATCTTTTACTTCACTATCTATTTTGGAAGCTAATTCTTGACTATAAGGAACTTGTCGTTGATAATCACGCCCTACAAAAATTTCTTCTCCTTCGCCAAAGCTAATTAAACCTAAAGATTCACTCATACCCCATTCAGCGACCATTTTTCTAGCAACTTTTGTAGCACGTTCAATATCATTTGATGCACCTGTAGTAATATCATCAAGCATTAATTCTTCAGCCGTTCTACCACCCAACATCATAGTTATAGAATCTAACAATTTTTGTTTAGGCATATGAGTCCTGTCTTTTTCGTCAAATGTAAGAGTATAACCTCCAGCATTACCACGTGGTATTACAGATATCTCTTGAACATCGTCACAATTAGGCAACGTTTCTGCAATAATAGCATGTCCTGCTTCATGAATTGCTGTTATCTTTCTATCTTGTTCTGTAATTACTCTTGATACTTTTTTAGGTCCCATTAATACTTTGTTTAAACCCTCTTGAATATCAATCATAGTAATTTTATATCTACCATCTCTAGCAGTAAGCAAAGCCGCTTCGTTTAATACGTTTTCGATATCTGCACCTGCTAATCCACTTGTTAAACGTGCTATACGTTTGATATCAACATCGTCACTAAGCGGTTTGTTTCTAACATGAACTTTTATAATATCTTCTCTACCTTTTACGTCTGGTAAATGAACATAAATTTGTCTATCAAAACGACCAGGACGAGTTAGTGCTGGATCAAGGACATCAGCTCTGTTAGTTGCAGCAAGCACAATTATTCCACTATTTGTTTCAAAACCGTCCATCTCAACAAGCAATTGGTTTAAAGTTTGTTCACGTTCATCATTACCGCCACCCATTCCTGCACCACGTTGTCTACCAACAGCATCTATTTCATCAATAAAAACGATACATGGAGCACTTGCTTTTGCACTATCAAATAAATCACGTACTCTACTAGCACCTACACCTACATATAATTCTACAAAATCACTACCTGAAATGCTAAAGAAAGGTACTTTACTTTCACCAGCAACAGCTTTAGCAAGTAAAGTCTTACCAGTTCCAGGCGGACCGACTAATAATACACCTTTTGGAATACGTGCACCAAGTTCAGTAAATCTAGAAGGATTTTTTAAAAATTCAACAATCTCTTTTAATTCTTGTTTTTCTTCTTCTGCACCTGCGACATCTGTAAATTTAACATTAGAAGATACCACAAGTCTAGCTTTACTTTTACCAAATCCAAAACCTTTACTATTTCCAGACATAGCTTTAAATAAAATAATACCAATTACAACTATTAAAACAATGTTTAAAATAGGCATTATGTTAGAAATCCATGATTGAGATTCATATGAATAACTAGCTTCTATTAAAACTGCTCCCTCTTTCAATAATTTATTACCATATTCATCTAGAATGTAATTCCCTTGCTCATCTTTTTGATACAAACTATCGTTATAAGAATCAATAAAGTTTGTCAATTCATCTACACTCATAAAAGAACAATAAGCATCAATGCTATTAGGGAATTTTGATTCAGCTACTCCGTCAATTGTTCTAATTCTTACTGTATAACCATATACATCAATTTCAGCGACTTCTCCACTTGTGACCATTTGTTGAAACTCAGTATAACTAATTTCTTTATCTTTATTATTATTAGACATTACCCAATAAACCAATAGAGCTACTAACACAACCCCAATTATAAAAAAGACTATAGATTTCCATGAGTTGTTTTTCTTTTTTTCCATTTTTCACCTCAGTAGTTTATATTATAACATAAATAAAAAATATTAACAAATATTTTGAATAAATTAATCTTATATTTCCCTATTATGTAAAAAATAAATATAAAAGAATATAATTTACATAATCATATATTAATTATTTAAAATTATGATATGTCGTTTTCAAGCACAATTTACTTTTTAATGACTAATTTAACAATAATCAAATTGCAAAAATAAGTTTACAAACAATTTGAATTGTGATAAAATTCAAAAAAGGAGTAATTATGTTAGCGACTATAGGTTTAATCGTTGATATTGTAATCATAGGAGCACTTTTAATTTTAGGTATAATTGGATATAAAAAAGGATTTTTAAAATCTTTTATATCACTATTTAGTTGGGTTGTATGTATTATTATTGCAATTTTTACAGCAAAGTATGTAGCTAACTGGATAAACGGAATATATGATTTTTCTTCTTTAATAGGGAATAAAATAGCTAATGGTTTAAATGGTGTGGACGAATTCTTTACTCGTTCAATAGCTGAATTTAGTAGCACTGAAGAAATCATAAATAATCTTCCTAGCAATCTAAATGCTTTGCTCAGTCAATTAATAAAAATAGTATTTTCAAACACATCAGTGGATATGACAAGTTCTGAAACAATTGCAACAGTAGTTGGCTCTTCACTAGGTCACATTTGTATGATAATAATATCTGCAATATTAGTATTCATTGTATTAAAAATCGTAGTTGCTTTACTATCTAAATTATTTGATGATATTTCTCGAACTAAAATCTTAGGCGGACTAAATAAAGTATTAGGATTAGTTTTTGGAATATTAAAAGCGGCATGTGTAATAATTATTTTAAATGGAATTTTAGTAGGATTATCACTAATACCAGCTGTAAACGAAACTATAACACCACTTATTCAAGATAACACTCATATTGAAAAAGTTATTTATAATAAAACTGATGAATTTGTAGGAAAATATGTTATAGAAGGCAATGTTATCCAAGAATGGATAACAGATTTATGGAATTCACGTTAAGAGGGAAATTTATGGGACTATACGAGATATTAAAAGATAGAAATTTACTATATCAAACAACAGATGAAGAAAAATTAAAACAATTATTAGATAACGAAAAAATTACTGTATATTCAGGAACAGACCCAACAGCAGACAGTTTGCATATAGGTCACTGTGTACCATGCACAATTTTAAGACGATTTCAACAGGCAGGACACAGAGTTATAATTTTAGTAGGCGGAGCAACTGCAGCTATTGGGGACCCTACAGGAAAATCTGATATGCGTCCAATGCTTACAAAAGAACAACTTGTTCACAACATAGAAGGGATAAAACGTGCATACGGCAAATTTTTAAAATTCGATGGTGATAATCCAGCAATTATTGTTAACAATGCTGATTGGTTTAAAGGATATGATTATGTAGATTTTATGCGTGATGTTGGAGTACATTTCAGCATTAACAAAATGATTTCTAATGAAATTTACGCTAAACGTATGGAAGAAGGTGGATTAACCTTTTTTGAAATGGGTTATATGCTTATGCAAGCTTACGATTTTTTGTATTTAAACAAAAAATATAATTGTCAACTTCAATGGGGAGGTGCTGATCAATGGGGAAACATTGTAGCAGGTACCGAACTTGGAAGAAAAATGAATTTTATAGACAATAAAAATAGAATCATGATAGGTGCAACTAATCCACTTTTATTGACACCTGAAGGCAAAAAAATGGGCAAAACTGAAAAAGGTGCAATTTGGATTGAAAAAGACAAAATTTCAGCATATGATTTTTATCAAGGTATTTATCAAACTCCAGATGCATGCGTAGAAATGATGTTTGCCCTATTTACTGATATACCTATGAATGATGTGCGAAACATGATAAAAACTGATATTGTATCTAGTAAAAAAAGATTAGCTTTTGAAATAACAAATTTTATTCGAGGTGAGTCTGATGCAAAAGAAGCGGAAAATATGAGTAAAAACTTATTTGCATCTTCTAATATAGATAAAGATAATGCTCCAACGAATGAGTTAGAAATTAATAATGAACAAATTGGTTTGCTAGATTTGTTAACTATGGCGAAATTTACACAATCAAATGGTGAAGCAAGAAGATTGATTGAACAACATGGACTATCTATGGACGGAACAATAATAGATAATCCGCAAATGAAAATTGATACTAAAAATTTAAAAGACGGAATTTTATTTAAAAAAGGCAAGAAAAATTATTTATTGATAAAAATAAAATAAAGACACTCAATGTGTCTTATTTTTTATAATTATAATTTAAAAATTTTTTAATGATAATAAATATATTTTGTTATTTAAAATTTTAACTATTGAGTACATTATGCATTTTCATTTTCGTGTTCAATCGTAGAGTTATTATCTATATTCAAGTTGTTATTTTTTTCAATATTAATATTTGACAATTTTTTGTCAACTCTAGCTTTGTTTGCTAAATCTAAGATTTCTTGTGCTAGTTTATATACATCTTCATTAATAAATCTCAAAATAATTTTATCTCTTGATTTTGATTTTATTAAAAGTTCTAGTGAACGTACACCTTTTTTGGCAAATATGTCATATAATGTTCTCTTGGGTTTAACATCGAATATATTAGATAATTCTATAACCGTATCATACATCAAAGATTTTATAATTAAACAATTTTCATGAATTGCATATACTCTCATTTTTTTAGAATTTTTATACGTCCTAATACTTTGTAATATGCAAAATACTAAAATACAAATATCTATTAACCATATATACCATTTCATAAATTTAACGACTAAATAGACTATTGATATTAACAAAACAATATTGGCTAAAATTAATAAAACACTTAACCAAAAAAGATGTTGATGCTCATCTATTTCAATCTCTTTTATAAACTTTCCTATTTGAAATTCTTCTTCTTTTTTTTTCAAATTTTTCTCCTAAACGTTAAATTTAAATATTATAATATCCCCATCTTCTACGACATAATCTTTACCTGCACTAATAACTTTCCCTTTTTCTCTGCAAAGATTATAATCTCTCAAACTTATTAAATCATTATATTTAACAACATCTGCACGAATAAACCCACGCTCAAAATCTGTATGAATTTTTCCTGCCGCCTGAGGTGCTAGTGTGCCTTTTTTTATTGTCCAAGCACGTACTTCTTTCTCACCTGCTGTTATAAAACTAATCAATCCAAGTAAATGATAACTTGCTCTGATTAGTTTATCCAATCCAGATAAATCAATTCCTAATTCAGCCTTAAACATTTCTCTATCTTCTGGACTCATATTTACTAATTCTTCTTCCGTTTTTGCACAAAGAGATATTACTTCTGCATTTTCTTTACTTGCTAAATTTTTAATTTTATTTATATTTTCAATTTGAAAATCATCTAAAGAGTCCGAAGTATTTGCAACATATATCACTGGTTTAGTTGTAATTAAAAAGAAACTATCAACAATTTTTTTTTCTTCCTGATTAAAATCTAAAATTCTAGCAGATTTTCCTTCTTTTAATGTATCTAAAATTTTATTTAATAATTCAAACTCTTTTTGTGTAGCTAAATCTGCAGAACCACCATGTACAAGTTTTTTTACTTTGTCTATTTTCTTTGTGACAGTATCAATATCAGATAATATTAATTCTAAATTAATAGTATCAATGTCACGCAACGGGTCAATTGAACCTTCAACGTGGATTATTTTATCATTTTTAAAACATCTAACTACATGCACTATAGCATCTACTTCTCTAATGTGACTTAAAAATTTATTTCCTAGTCCTGCTCCCTCACTTGCACCTTTTACTAATCCAGCAATATCTACAAACTCAATTTGTGCGGGTATTATTTTATTTGTATTATATAGTTTTGCTAATTGAATTAATCTTTCGTCATATACATCAACCACTCCAACATTTGGTTCAATTGTGCAAAATGGATAATTTGCAGATTCAGCGCCGGCTTTTGTAATAGCATTAAATAGCGTACTTTTTCCAACATTTGGAAGCCCTACCACTCCAAGTTTCATATATTCTCCCTAAAATGTAATAATTTATAAATATAATAATATAATATTTAAAAGAAAAATTCAAGTGATTGAGATAATTAAGTACATTTTCATAGGTTTTATACAAGGTTTGACCGAATTCTTGCCAATATCAAGTAGCGGTCATATAGTTTTATTTGGATCAATGTTCAACTTAGACAACTTATTGTTAATTAGCGTTGTGGCACACATTGGAACATTGTTTGCTGTAATATTTTGCTATAGAGAAAAATTATATTCCTTAATACGTCACCCTATAAATAAGACTAATTTAAATCTTATAATAGCAACTGTACCAACCGTAATATTAGTTTTATTATTTAACGCTTTTTTTGAAGATAGTTTTTCAACTAAAACTCTCGTTTGGGGATTTTTAATATCTTCAGTATTACTAGTTATCGCAGACTTCAAAAAAGATAGCACAAAACATTTAACAAAACGTTCCGCTTTATACATGGGACTAGCACAGGGGCTAGCTTTACTCCCAGGGATATCTCGTAGTGGTTCAACATTAGTTTGTGGATTATTAGTTGGAGTTGAAAAAAATGAAGCACTTGATTTTTCTTTTTTAATGAGTATTCCAATAATCATTGCTAGTGCTGTATATGAATCAATCAAATTATTTTCAGCTCAAATAACTGTCAACTGGATAGGAATTTTTATTGTTATGATTACATCTTTTATTTTTGGAATACTGTCAATTAAAATAATGCTAAAATTAGTTAAAAAGAATAAGTTATATTTTTTCAGTATATATCTAATTGTTTTAAGTTTAATAATTTTGATATTTTTATAAAATGTAAATAGTTTAATATTTAAAATATACCATAATCACAAATCAATAAAAATAATTACAAAAAAAAATTAATTTACCAAAAATTACCAACGAAATATTTACGTATTTATATGTAATTGTATTTTAATATCATAATATAATTATATGAACATAGGAAAAATAATTAGAGATTTAAGAAAAGACAAAGGATTGACTCAAACGCAATTAGCTCAAAAAATATCAACTACACAAGATACAATATCATTATGGGAATTAGGTAAAAGTTATCCTGATATAATTAATCTTGTTAAGTTAGCAAATTTTTTTGGTGTGTCAACAGATTATATGTTAGGATTAAAAGAATTTTAATGTATAATAATTGTTTTAATCAATTTAATTAATATACTTTACTATGTAAAATAAATAATTTTATATAAAAATTTTCAAATAAATAAAGTTTAAATTTGGTGCATCTGCATCAAATTTTTCTATATTTGACAATTTTAATAAAGTATGATAATATATTAATATAACGAAGGTGCAGTATTCTAGTCAACTAATCTATATGAGGGTGCCGAAATAAGCATCGCTGGCATAACTATGAAGTTCGTGGTGTTGGTCTTGATTGCCCAAATTGGGACTGATACTGGGAGTTAAGATTTTTGGGACTCGTATAACGGCATATACGTCAAAACCCAATTATCGTGGAGACTTAAGTGGGTAGAAAATTATTTTATCGCTTAGGATTAAACCTGCATATGACGAAAGTTGTGTGCAGTGTAGCCTGCTTTGAGTGGATAATTCGGGATAGAGCGCAAACTTTTATATTTTTAAGTACACGAAATATGTAAGTTGCTCTTGAAATATTATTCGCAAAATCAAGATAAATATAGATGATGTTGTCAAGGAAAACTTCTAGACTGTATCTTATAGATGGCACTCTGGGGATTATAGTGTGGTCTCAGTGGCGATTCGGTGCAAGTTTTGCGTAAAGGGAAACCGCTTTGCTGGTGACAGCGATGTGCAAAATTGGGAAATCCAACCGAACCTTATGCCGCAAGGTTTACTCAGAGTGTTGCCTTCGTAATTGAAATTTCATGTGTAAAACACATTTATATATATGAACGAAGAACAAGAAAAAAAGAAAAATAAATCAATAAAAAATAAATCATCAAAATGGTGGATATGGCCAATTAAAGTATTTATTTTGGCTTTGTTTTTATCATTTACTTTTAGTGTAATTAGCGAAATCACATTATCAAACACAAATATTATAATATCAGTAATTGTTATATTTGTTTTTATCGCAATCAGTATAATATTTGATATGTTAGGTGTAGCAGTGACATCTAGTACAATAGAACCATTTTTAGCAATGGCCTCACGTCACATAAAAGGAAGCAAACAAGCAATTAGTTTGATAAAAAATGCAGATAAAATTAGTTCTATATGTGCAGATGTAATCGGAGATGTATGTGGTATTTTGTCCGGTGCTGCAGGAGCTAGCATTTTAACTAAAATTGCAATCGCTTCAAATGGAGATTTTTTATCTATTATTGTAGCATCAAGTGTGTCAGCAATCATAGCTGGTTTTACTATTTTGGGGAAAGCGTCATTTAAAAAATTTGCAATTTCACATTCATCACAACTTACATTTAAGTTTGCAAAATTAATAAATATTTTTACTAAAAAAGATTAATTTTTTTATAAAAATTTTATTTATATTTAATCATTAATAATTAATTAATAAATCATAAATAATTATTTTATATTAATTGAAATTATATTTAATATTTCTAATATAAAAAATAAAAAAATCACAATTTTGTGATTTTTTTTAAGAAATATTTGGCCATATACGATTAGATTTGAACCATTCGCTATCTTTTAAAATTGTATTATTATTAGAACAATTTATTCCTATTTCTGTTTTAGTAGATATAATTACAATATTCCCATTAAAAGAAGTATATTCATCATTGTCATAATCAATACATAAACTAGTCACATAAATAGCACTTGTATACTTTGCTACTCTGTTGATGAAATCTTGTGTAGGGAATTGATTATCTTTTGTATCGGTATATTCACTACTGCCCGCACAACAACAAACACAAACGACTTGTGGTTGAATTGCACTCAATAAAACATCACTAGACGAAGTTTTGCTTCCATGATGTCCGGCTTTATACAAATAGACTTGTGGCAAAATATTTTCTCCAACTAATGATTCTTCTCCATCTGCTTCCAAATCTCCTGTAAATAAAAAGTTTCTATCTCCATGACTAAACATTATACAAACTGAATAATCATTTTCGCTAGTTGCATTTTGCTCATAATATTTTTGATATAATACCTGAAAAGAAATATCATTTTCTTCATCTAAAATATATTCACGTTGTGCTTGTACCATGTTTCCATTCGCCTGTTCTACCAGTTCTTCATTATAACATTGCAACGCATTAAAATGATTTGCTCCTTCTTCCATTTCGTCTTTTAGTTCTCTTAAATAATTTCCATAAACTTTTGCACTCTCTTTTTGATTAGTCTTTGCAAAATCTATTATATTTTCACAGACATATAAGTCAAATATGCTATCTACTTTTTCAGTGGTAGCAAATCCTGCATAATGGTCTTGATGAGCATGAGAAATAATAACATACTCTAAAGTATTATCCGTAACGTAATTATTTAAATAATTGCTAACTGTCAAAATGCTATTTGATTTTGAACCACAATCAATTAAAATATCTATATCTTTACCAACTTTAATATATGTACAATCTCCTGTATACTTATTTCCCAATTCTAAAAAATGAATTGACATATTACCATTTTCAATTACAACTGGAACAGTATTTACTTCACCTTCAGCATTATATGAATAGTATGTTTCTTGACCAATAATTAATTTTTCATTATAAGGTAAAGTAAAATATATTAAACCAATTCCTCCTATTACAAAACCTATCAAAATTGCAATTAAACAATAAACAAATATTGTTAATTTTAATTTGTTTTTATTTTTTGCCATTGTACACCCCCACTATTTAAATAATATCTTCGCTTTCTTCAACAAAAGTAATTAACCTTATTCTTTGGACGGTGAATATTGTATCATATTTTAAATCATCAACTTTATATAAAATATAATACGTTCCAATTTCATCTGCATAATATTCACCATCATCATTAACTTTCAAATTTGTTTCTATGTACATTTTATTAGAGACGTCTCTACCAAATGAAATTGCATGAATACCTTCATCAATATATCTTTCGCCAAGAGTTAACGTCAATTCATCTTTTCCTATCAATTCAAAACAATCATTTTTTGTCAAATATTTAACTCCAAAAATTCCTGCTAATATTCCTATAATAAGCATACATATTACTGCTACAACTCCACCTGTACCTAATTTTTTCAAGTTCTTCTTTGTAGTTTTGTTATTTCTTTTTGAATTTTCTATATCAAAATTAAATTCAGCTTTAGTCTTAACTTTACTAGCGGTTTTTTTAATTGCCATAAATTTCCCCTCCTAATTTAATTTTTTTTATTATATCATAAAAAATAAATTATCTAAAATAAAATGTAAAAATATTAAAAAAATTTTTTAATTTTTAATTAATTATTTATTTTTTTTAACATTTTTAATTTTTTATTATAATTATTAATAATAAATTTAATTTTTTATTATCAATTTTACTAAAAATTTATTATTTATTATTTTTAATATTTAACAAATCATAATAAATTCGCAATATAATGTATTAAATTTAATTATGAGGTTAATTTAATGAATTGTTATTTATTTAATAAATATTTGTGCGATAAAATTTCACATAATAAATCAAAACAAATATGTTATCCAAGTTATTGCTCTAAAGATTTTATTAATTATCCCAAATTAAATATTTATAATCAAAATTCAATATCTCCTACTGGACCAATGGGACCTATAGGTCCTACTGGGCCAACTGGTCCAACCGGACCTGCTGGCATAAATGGTTCTATTGGAGCTACAGGTCCAACTGGTCCCATGGGAGTTTCTGGTGCTACTGGTCCGACTGGACCGACGGGCTCCACTGGTGAAATAGGTCCAACTGGACCGACAGGACCTACTGGAGCCACTGGTGCAACTGGACCTACTGGTGCTAGCGGTCCTGCCGGAAACACAGTATTTAATCCTTATAATATTTATGTTAGAAGCAATACTATTGGAGGAACTGGAACTCAAACCAATCCTTTACCTACACTAAGTGATGCTTTAGATGTCGTTGCTAACAATGGCACAATTGAATTGTATGATGGGACGTATCCTATTGATGAAACTACAACTTTATCAAAAAATAATATTACAATAAAAGGTAAGCCAAATGCTACAATTTTATTAACATCAAACGTTGTTCCTTTACTTGTGACTGGAAGTGGTAATGTTATTGAAGGACTTACATTTACTAGCGATAATCCTTATCCTGTAGAATTTATTCAAATAGGCGGGAATAATAATGTAATTCGAAATAATATAATATATGGTCCTACACAATCAGGCAGTTCTGATACATGGGTAGTTAATAGAGGTGTCGTCACACAAGGAAGCACAAACAATAATTGGATAGATGGCAACATATTCTATTCACTAAGACAAAGTGGATACTTAAATCCTAATTCAACTGGATATATAACACACAATGTCGTTTTTAACACAAGAGGTTGGGTTGTAGACCAAGCATTATTTCAATTTTCAGGCAATTCATGGGGAGACCCAGAAAATGCTGTTGATATTGCATTGCTGTCGGGAACTACCTCTGGTGTTCCATATAGTTCAATAAGCGAACTTCAAGACAATAATAGCAACGCAAATATAAGTGATCAACGGTAAATAAAAAAAGTGTTCCTTTTAGATTAGTGAACACTTTTTTATAATTTTAATATGCACGGTATTAGATAGTAATTAATTATCTTTTATTTTATTCAAATTATCATACGATTGTTTATTTTTTAATCAATTTATATTTTCTTTTAATTAAGGCATCTTCCAACGTTTCATTATCATGCAATAAAATTTTACCACCTTTAAAATGTTTACAACGATTATAGGCTACTTCAAAATATTTTTTATTTTTATTAATCCATTCAAGCGAATTGCCCCTACTTATAAATCTATTTATATATTTTTTATATGCTTTTTTCGTAGGATAACAAACAATATAATTTAAACCATAAGTATCATAAAAATCTATTTCTTCATCTCCATTATATCTAACGCATACAATATCATATTTTTTTACAGCGTCTTTGATTGCATTTATATAATTTAATGGATAATTTTTATTCAATACTCTATTTTTTGTTCCCTTCAATTTTTCAAAATCTTTTTTTTCAATATCATTATAAACGTATTTGAATGGACTGCTTTCTAAATCAATAACATTTTTATATCGCTTTGCCAACTCAGTTTTTCCTACTCCACCAAATCCAGAAATTATAATTCCTTGTTTTTTCTTTTTATTTTTTTCCATATTATATTATAACATATTTTTTTTATTAATAATAATATTATTCAATTATTTTTTATTTAGATAGTTAAAATTTATTTACATTAAAAAATCAAATATTTTTCAAAATTTTGATAAAATTATTTAATCTATCTTTGCACTCATCTATACCTAAAATTTTCATAATTGAAAATAATTCTGGACTATCAACTCTATCTGTTATAGCAATTCGTATAAATTTTGAAGCATCTGCTATATTCCCAGAATATAAGGTAGGATTTTGTTTATAAGTTTTATTGTCTACGAAAGCAAAATTTAATGCAACTTTCTTTAAATTGTCAAACCATGATTGATTGTCATGAAATTCTACATAATTATTTTTATATTCAGTCAAAAATTCAATCAAATTTTTCTTATCAATATTGCCAATGTCGACCTCATATTTAGGTTTAAAATCAGGTAATACATATTTATACAAATCTAATATTTCGCTATAATAAGTTATATCCTTTCTTGGTCTATCTCCTCCTCTATTTATAGATAATACATCTATTAAATTTTGCTTATTATCCTTTATCAATTTTACACTATCATTATCCCAGTCTTTTGCCCAATTTAGTAGATTATTATAAACTTCTTCTGAAGAATAGCGTGAAATTATTGACTTTGAAATATCATTTAATTTCACAAAATCAAACAAAGGATTTGTGACACCAATTTTCTTTATATCAAATGGAAATTCTTTTATATTTTTATCAGGATAATTTTTTCTCCATATTTCAAAATCGCTGTTTAATAATGTTAATAGATATTCTAAAACCGCATTGACAGGATATCCTTTTTTCATAAAAAATCTAACATCTGCAAAAGCATCTTTTCTCTTGCTAATTTTACGTTTATTACCATTTTCATCAAGAATGCAAATATTTGGCGTATGTGCATATTTAAAAGGTTCAAAGCCAAAAGCTTTAGATATTTCAATATGCACAGGCAAAGATTGATACCATTCCTGTCCACGCACAACAATACTGGTTCGCATTAAAGTATCATCTACAACATGAGCAAAAGAATACACCGGAATGCCGTTTGATTTTATTAAAACATCATCTTTTGCATTTTCTCTTAATTCTTTTTCACCTTTGATAACATCGGTAAATTTATGAGTGTTTTGATTATTTCCCAATGAAAGCAAACGTAAAGCAAATGGTTGATTTTCTTTTAATTTTCTTTTAATTTCATCTAATGACAAATTTCTACAAACATCATGAAGTTGTAAATCTGAATTTAATTCTAATTCTTCATCTCGCCTTCTTTCTATTTCATCTTTGTCTTTTGCCGCTTTACAAAAGCATGGCAAAGCCCTTCCTTTTTTCACTAATTCATGTGCAAAAGCATGATAAATTTCTATTCTTTGTGACTGAACGTATGGACCATAATCTCCAATTTCTTTTTCCGTACCACGATAACCTTCATCAGGAGTTAAATTGTAATATTTCAACATATCATAAGCAATTGCTCCTGCATTATCAATTTCACGTTTTGAATCTGTATCTTCTAACCTTAAATAAAATATACCCTTTGTAGTATCAGCCAACAAACGATGTACTAAACTTTGATATAATTGTCCGATATGCAAATAACCTGTAGGACTAGGACCTAATCTCGACACTTCCCCTTCAATATTTCTAGGTAAATATTTATTTAAATAATAATCAATATCTTTTACGTTAGGATATAATAAATCTGCCAATTCTATATATTCTTTTTCTGTCATTATAAGTTCTCCATAATAGATAACATTTCTTTGATAACTTCAGTATATTCATCTATGATATAATTATGATTTTCAATTATTCTTGCACATATTTTTTCATAGGTTGAAGCATTAGCGTCGTTAACTGTTTTGATATATATAATATCATTGCACGCTTGATTGTAAATTTCGTATTCATTATTCAAGATTGTTTGCAAATTGTATAATTTAATAGCTGCTTCATAAAAATTTTGCTTTGAAGCACTAAAATTAATACTTTCACCAATTGAAGAATTAAATTCCCTATCAATAGTACTTACATTTAAAAGATATTCATCAAAATTTGAATCTGTTGAACCAAAATTTATGTCTACATTAGTAAAACTCGAAGATAATTCTCCACCTTTTACATAGCGTTCGATATATGATTGTGTCAAATTTGATATTTGCATTTTTATTTTACTCTTTAAATTATTTGTCAAACTTGTAGCATCAAATTGCTCTAAATTTACACTTGAATAATCATAATTTGAATTAGTTAACGCATAATTAAAGTAAATATCTGAAAGTGTACGTGTTAGATTGTATGCAGATTGAAATAAATTATCATAAGAATCAAACAAATTTTTTAATCTATTCATACATGTACTATCTAATATATCATCATTAATATTAAATCTCATAATTTCTGCTACTAATGATATATTAGTACTAACAGTTTTTAGCGAACTATTAAATTCTTGAAGATTATATTCTATTAATTCTCTTTTATCTTTTTTTACATCAAGTTCATTAGTCGAACAAATATCAATATATTCATAAACAAATGATAAAGAATTATCAAATAATTTATTATAAAAATTAGCTATATAATTATATGGTTTTGTAGAATTAATAGCATTTGTAAAATATTGTTCACCTTGATATGTATAAATTGAATAATCAAATTCTAATTTACCATCACTTGTTAAATTTAAATTTTCATATTGATTGGCTATTTTTTTAAAATCTGATGAAAGATTAGATAATTGATATCCACCATTATCTCCACACGCACTAAAAATTAGTGCTCCAGGTATTAAGAGCAAACATAATATTAAACATAAAATACTTTTTCTTTTCATTATTCTATACCTAAAACTCCTTTAAAATAATAAATGGCTTTTTCTAAACTTGATGAATTTTCAGTAATATTTACAATGTTCTGAACATTTTGTGCTAAATTTTTTGCAAATGTAGATTTATTGCAATTATTATAATTGCTGATAAAATAATTATTTAAATAAGAAAAATTATTATTTGAAACAATATAACCATTTTCGAAATTGACATATGTGTTTACAATATCAATATTGTCCGAATTAACAACTTTTCTTAATCCAGAAGCATCTGTCATTAAATCAGAAAAAGTATTTATGCAAACAGTTGTATAAATTTCAATAATTGAGAATTTTACATCTCCATTTTTAACAATATTTGTTTTATCTAATTCAGAATTTATACTATTTATCATATCTGAAAATGCAATGAAATATTTACTCATTTGTTGATATAAATCGTTTGCACCAGTATTTCTATTAAATGATGAACTATTTATTTTAATCAAATATTCATTCATCATATCATCTGCTTTATTTTGCACATCTTCTACTTTTTCAAGCTGGTCTACAATTAAATGGTCATCAATATCATAATCTTTTGAATTCAAAAGATAATAATTTAAGTTAATTGCAATTTCATTTAATTTTTCGTTCGTACTAATGATTAAATCAAATCTATTATCAGTGTACGATGTCACAGTTTTTAATTTTGCATCAAATTCGTCTTTTTTGCTACCATAAATAAACGAACTAAAATTTTCAAAGCCATTTACACTTGCTCTAATTTGCGAATAAAAGAAATAACAAGTGCCTCCAATTGCCGCTGCAATTATTAGCACTATTAACAAAACTTTTGTCACATTCCATACTTTTTTCATATTTATTATTATAATATCTTACTGCTTCATTGTCAATAAGATTGAGAATTAAATAAAGAATTGATAATTTTTGTATTCAATACAAACTTCCTATTTATGATTAGAATTATAATATAATTGTTTTTAATTAGAATACCGTTTTATGTATTATTTATCAACTATGCAATGAAAATATTAGACCTAAAAAATTTTAACACTAAAATAGTTGTTATATAAAAAAAATTTGTTATAATAAAAATATGAAAAATATTTTAATTTCAGGTGCAAGTGGAGATATTGGTAGTGAAATTGCTAGAAAATTCGCAGATACTAATAATAGATTAATATTAATATACAACAACAGCAAAAAACGTATAGATAATATATTAAACGAACTTATGGATAAATGTACTGTCGTTTCATATAAATGTGATTTAACTGATGACGAATTGGTTTGTGCAATGGTAGATGATATAATAACAAAATATAAACATATAGATTGTTTAATAAATTCTGCGGGGGTATCATTAATTAAACAAATACAAGATACTACAATATCTGATTATAATTTTATTTTTGATAATAATGTCAAGAGCACTATACTTCTAACAAAATACGTTTCAAAATTTATGATAAAAGCACAGTTTGGAAAAATCATTAACATATCTTCAATTTGGGGAAAAGTTGGTGCTAGTATGGAAAGTTTGTATTCTGCCAGCAAAGGTGCAATCAATAGTTTTACATTATCTATTGCAAAAGAATTAGGTTATAGTAATATTACGGTAAATGCTATATGTCCAGGTCTAATTGAAAGTAAAATGAATTCATTTTTATCAGAAGCAGAAAAACAAAACCTTATTGATAACACTCCAATTTCTAGAATAGGCACTTGTGAAGATATTGCCAACATTTGTGAATTTTTGTGTAGCGAAAAAGCTGATTATATAACTGGACAAATTATTACTGTTGATGGCGGATTTACTTTATAAAATTAAACAAATCTTATGATTTGAATTATGCAAAGAATAGTAAAAATAGTAATAAATATCAGGTGAACCCCAATATGAAGTAAACACAAAAAATTAAATTTTTTTAGAATGATTATAGCAATTTTATATTTTCTAAAAAAATTAAATATTTATGATTTAGCAAATGTTAGATTTAAAAAATTTGATATTTGTAAATATTTTATAAAAAATTATAAGATATTTGTCAAAATCAAGATATATAAAAATTAAATCTATTATAAGACAAAATTATAAAAATAAAAAATTTTTAGCGAAAAAACTAAAAATCAAAAATTTAACTATATTTTTTATCCAAGTTTTGGTTTTATCTCATTTAACACAAATAATATTTATAACAGCTTTTTATTAAATTTTAATTAGTAATATTGTTTGACTATTTAACTTTAAATATTTTACTATTTCGTAACAATAAATATTGTCTAATACCTTCTTTATGATATGGTAAAGGCAAAATGTTTTCAACTTCTTCAATTGAAACCCAAACAGGTTCATTACCTTCTTCTGTTGGTTTTACTGCATCCATTGAAAGTTCTACTATATAAAAATTTGCAAGCGATTCCATTGGCCATTTTCCCCCAGCAAGCCAATAACAGTCTACAGAGCACAATTCTTCAATATGTTCAATTATGTATCCGCTTTCTTCTAAAAATTCACGTCTCAAACATTCTTCATGTGTTTCACCTTTTTCTATTCCCCCACCGACCATAGCTATTTCATTTTTTTTTATTTTCTTAGTTAACAAAATTTTTCCATCTCTTTCACAAATACCAAAACACGTCTCTCTAAAATCAAACTTTTTATCAACAAATTTTTCACCTATAATAAATTTTTTCATTTATCCCTCCAAAATTAAGTATATCATAATATTAATCTGAACACAATTAATTAGATACCATTTAATTATTCGGTTTTTTAAATCAATATTTTTTTCAACATATTTTATTAGTTCACTACCACTTTAATTATATTTACATAATAAATAAAATTTCTTTGTTTTCAAAATAGAATTTATTTATTCTATTAACATAGTAAATAAAAATTTTTTAAAATTTGTGCATTTAATATCATTTTGACTATACTTTATTCGTCTTTACATATTATATTTGAGAGTAAATGAATAATTATATATGATTTTTTATTGTTAGTAAAATTTTAGTTACAAATCTCAATTAAGTTAATACAACTCTTAAGATATTAAAATGATTTACAACTAACTTTTGTGATCTTGAAATAAACCCCTAAAGATACATACTTTAGGGGTTTATTTCATATCGACTGTTTTTATTTTTCTTCCAATTCATCTTCTGCAGTTGCATGTTCAATCAAAGATTCACCTACACACCAACTTGCTATTAAATATCCAGTGGTCATTAATGACAAAATTGATATTGAAATGAATAGATTGAAGAAATCTGTTGCTAATCCGTCCATTCCTGTATTTAATACATATAAAATGCATGCCATAATGACAGCCAACACACTTAAAACATAAATTATTATGCCAGTTATAAATTTATTTTTGTGTGAAGAAGTACACATTATATCGTAAATAGCAACAGCAATTACAACTCCTGACCAAATTAAATAAATTATTTTTGCCCACATTGCCACATCTTTTACAATTAATGCATAGATGAAAAATCCTGCATTAAAAATAGCTAAAGCAATTAATGTATAGTAAACAATAGTAGACATCAATCTCTTATTTTTAATACTCATACTACCTCCTACGAGTATTTTTATCTTTATGTTATTTTTTATTCATAAATTTAAGTTTTAATAAAGCATTTCAAATAAAAATTTTTTACTCTGTTATATCAATCTTTTTTTTATTAATTATATTAATCTATTACTAATATTATTTTATAATCAAAATTGCCTTATCGACATTTTACTTATTTTTATTTTTTTATTACCAAATCTCTTATTTTCTAATATTAATTTGAATAATTCACATAAAGGAATTATTATTACTGACGCTATTATTACCACTATCCACTGTGATAAATTCAAAAATTTTAATCCAAAAAGTGTATACATAAATGGCACACAGGATACCAACAAATTTATTGCAAGAGTTATTAAAAAGCATATATTAAAAGCTTTATTATCTAAAAGATTTTTTTCAAATATGCTTGAATTAGTTTTACAATTAATACTATGCAATAATTGCATAAATATAATTGTAAAGAATACCATACTGCTAGCAACATCTGGAGAATAACATTTAATTCCAACTATATACACTATAATAACTATTAATGTTTGAAGAATTGACTGATAAATTATTGCTACTCCTACTTTCCCACCAAACAATCCTGAACTACTATCTCTTGGGGGAGATTGCATCACTTCTTTTTCTACTTTTTCAAGTCCTAGTGCAAAAGCAGGTAAACTATCAGTCACTAAATTTATGAAAAGCATTTGAGCAGGAAGTAAAAACGTATATTCTGGGAAAAATATTAATGCTATCAACATACCAAACACTTCTACACAATTTGTAGATATTAAAAATTGTAATGCTTTTTGTATATTATTATAAACTTTTCTTCCTTCTTCAACTGCCACAACTATAGATGCAAAGTTATCATCAGTCACTACCATATCCGCAACATTTTTTACAACATCTGTACCAGATTTACCCATTCCTACGCCGATATCCGCTATTTTTAAGCTTGGTGCATCATTCACCCCATCACCTGTCATTGCAACGATTTTTTTCAATCCTTTAAATGCTTTCACAATCCTAACTTTGTGCTCAGGACTAACACGTGCATAAACAGTATAGTTATTGCAAACTTTTTTTAATTCTTTATCAGTCAGTTTATCTAATTCTTCTCCCGTAATAACTTGATTCATATTGGTTGCAATGTTTAATTCATTAGCTATAGCAAAGGCCGTTCGTTTATGATCCCCTGTAATCATTATAGGTTTAAGTCCTGCCTTAAAACATTTTTCAATGCTAGATTTTACTTCTGGTCTTGGTTTGTCCATCATTCCTGCCAAACCTAAAAATATCATATCTTCTTCCAATTCATCATTGGGATTAAATTCATCAAAATTTTTGTAGCAAAATGCTATTACTCTAAGAGCTTTATCCGTCATTGAGTCATTAACATTTTTTATTCTTTCCTTATAATCGTTCGTTAAGGGAATAATTTTATCATTTATCTTGATATATTTACATTTATTCAGTAAAATTTCAGGAGCACCTTTTGTATAACTTTTTATTCCATTGTCATTCACAATTACACTCATCATTTTTCGTGTTGAATTAAATGGTATTTCATGTATAATTTTATTTTCAACTTTTTCACCTGACTTCATTGCATATTCATAAATTGCACATTCTGTTGGTTCGCCAATAACTTTACCATTCTCTAGCTTTGCATTGTTGCATAATAACATACAATTAATAATATCATGATAAACTTGTCCAGTATGTAAATCATAATTTTCATCAAAATATGTTTGAACTACTTGCATTTTATTCAATGTTAAAGTGCCAGTTTTATCTGTACATATAATCTCACAACTGCCCAATGTCTCTACAGCATGTAAATGCTTAATAATACATTTTCTTTTTGCTAATTGCTGGACCCCCAATGCCAAAATAATAGTTATGACTGCAGGCAAGCTTTCAGGAATAGCCGCCACCGCAAGAGCAACAGATGTCATTAAGGCATCAATAAAACCATTTCCACTAATTAGTTCAATCAACAATATTATAACACAAATAATTAAGACTGCATAAGTGATAATTTTTCCTATTTTATCAATTGATTTTTGAAGTGGAGTAATTTCTTTTTTTGCATTAAACAAAATATTTGCTATTTTCCCAAGTTCTGTATTTTTACCAGTTGCTATTACTACTCCTCTTGCTTTTCCCCTTGTAATCATACTTCCTGAAAAAACCATATTTTTACGTTCAGCAAGAGGAGTATTTTTGCTTAAAACCAAATCTGCATTTTTCTCTACTGGTACACTTTCCCCTGTGAGAGAACTTTCATCTGCTGATAAATTGTTCGTCTCAATTAATCTAATATCTGCTTGACAAACATTCCCAGCTTCTAACTCTACGATGTCCCCTACAACCAACTCTGTGCTGTCTATGTTAATCGTAATACCATTGCGAATAACTTTAACACTAGTTTTTGAATACTTATTCAAGTCATCAAGACATGCTTGTGCTTTATTTTCTTGTAATACCCCAATTATAGCATTCATTATCACGATAAATAAGATAACAAAACCTTCAAACAAATCAGAATATTCTTTGTTTACTATAGCAATAACTAGCGATACTATTGCAGACAATAATAAAATTGCTACCATTATATTTAGAAATTGCTTGAAAAAACTTTTTAAAAAAGATTGTTTTTTCTCTCTTTCCATCTCGTTTTTGCCATATTTTTTCAATCTAATCCGTGCTTCGTTCGGACTAAGACCATTCAATGATGAATTTACCTTTTCAAGCACCTTGTTTGTATTTATATTATACATATAACCTCAAAATAATGTATTATTATTTCGCTACAAATAGAACAAATCTACATTATTAAATCAAATAAAAGTTATTCATATAAATTTACTTTTAGTAAAATTTATAAAAAATTTGTAATTTAAAAAATTATGTGATAATATAACATTGGAGTTATTATGAAAGAGGATATTACTAGACTTAAAGATGAAATACATGTTGATGAACGAAAATTAAAAGAACTTGAATCCATATTAAAAGACATGGGATTAAACGAAGAAAGTTTGCTAGTTTCTCTACTTTATGTGGCAATAAAATACAAACAAAAAACATTAGATGAGATTTCCACAATTTATCCAGAAAATGTGGTTAACACTATAAAAATTTTGATTAAATTGGACCAAATTAACTATTCTCAGCAAGCTGTTGAAGCCGAAAATATCCGTAAAATGTTTTTTGCTATAACAAAAGATATTCGAACAATAATGTTAAAAATTGCATTTGTAGTGACTGAACTAAGATTTGTAAATGAAACTTCAGATGAAGAAAAAATAAAACTAGCAAATTCAATATTTGCACTCTTTGCACCATTGTCTGCAAGATTAGGTTTGTCCGCATTCAAAACAGAATTAGAAAACGGTGCTTTTAAAATTTTAAATCCCGAAAAATATGATGAAATTCAAAACGAAGTTGATGCTCGTTTCCATAAACGTCAACCAATTGTAGAAAGATTAAAAACACTTGTTATCAATTGTATGAAAGACTTGAATATTAAAGGACGAGTATATGGACGTAAAAAACATATTTATAGTATTTATAAAAAATTAGCTGATCACTCTTTAGATAATATTTATGACTTAATTGCCGTACGCGCAATTGTAAAGACTGTTGCCGATTGTTATGCACTATTAGGTCGTCTGCATACAGTTGTAGAACCCATGCAAAATAGATTTAAAGATTATATAGCAATACCCAAACCTAATGGTTATCAATCTTTGCATACAACTGTAATTTTTGAAAGATTCCCTGTAGAAATTCAAATACGAACAGAAGAAATGCACAAATATGCTGAATATGGTGTAGCAGCACACTGGTTATATAAAGAAAAACGCTCAAAACAAGATTCACTCGATGTACGTCTTGCATGGCTAAGACAAATGATGGAAAATGAAAATGTCAGCATTGATGAACTGGCAAAATCTCTTAGCCAAGATATATATAACAATGAAATATTTGTCCAAACCCCAAAAGGTAAAGTTATATATCTTCCATCAGGTTCTACCCCTATAGATTTTGCTTATGCTATTCATAGTGAAGTTGGAAACAAATGTATTGGTGCAAAAGTTAATGGTAAAATGACTACCGTTAATTACCAACTTAATAATGGAGATGTAGTAGAAATTATAACAAATCCAAACTCAAAAGGACCATCTCGTGATTGGTTAAAAATATGTAAAACCAGTGAAGCTAGAAGTAAAATTAATTCTTTTTTCAAAAAGAATATGAAAGAAGACAACATAAAATTAGGCAAATTATTACTAGAGAATGCAATTAAAGAAAAAGGATATTCTGTTTCTAAATTAATATCAAAGCCATATTTAGATGAAATATTAGAATATTATAACATGTCTACAATAGACGAATTATATACTAATATAGGTACTAATGCAATATCTTCAAAATATATTGCAAACAAATTAGTTAACTTATATCAAAAGCAAATCAAACAAGAAGAGAGCTCTTCAATTCAAGCCACAAAAATTAGTTTATCTTCCCCTACAGATAAACAAATACAGATAAAAGGTTTAAATAATGTTTTGATAAAATTTGCCGGTTGTTGTAAACCAATGTATGGTGATTCTATTGTTGGATTTATATCTGCAGGCAGAGGGATAATTATTCATAGAAGTATATGTCCGAATTTAAACTATTTTGATGCAAATAGAATAATTGATGCAAACTGGAAACCATTGGAAGAAAAAAAGAAATCTAAGAAATCAAAAAATTAAATAACTTCATCATAAATAAATAATATTAAAAACTAATAAAATAAAAAAGATAATGCTTTTTGACTGTCATTATCCTTTTTTGTTAATTAAAAATCTTTTTAAAAGTCGTTTTTTACAAAATCTTTATTTTTTATTTGTTATTCGACATAAATTTAGTTATAATATTTGTAGATATTTTATTTAGGAGCATTATGAAAAAACGTATACTTTTAACTTATATGGAATCAGGTATGGGACATATTACTTCAATTAAATCAATATCTGATGCGTTAAAAAAATATAATGATGGCAACTTAGAGTTAATAGATAGTTATATTATGCAAGAAGATAAAAATCCTATATTATTAAAATTTAATAATTTTATTATCAATCAAACTAAGCAAACCAACAAACTAAAAGGATATGGTGCATTTATATTCACAGTGCTTGAAATCTTAGGTAAACAAAAATTTATGGTGGTTGTTCATCACACTTTGTTTAAACGTACTTTAAACGAAGCATTAAAAGCGATTGATAAACATAAACCTGATGTTATTGTAAGTACACATTATTTTATGACTTTGTGTGCAATAGAATACAAAAAAAAATATAATAAAAATTGTATTGTTGTCACTTATAATCCAGATAATAATGTTCATGCTTGGTGGGATAACCGTGATGGTTTATTTATTGTAAATAATCCACAAGCATACGAAGAAGCTATTAAACGCAGGGACTTTAAACCAAAAGATGTTAAACAAGTGTTCTTTACTGCACGAGATGAAATTATAAATTCTCATCAAGATAAAATGAAATATAGAGAAAAATACAATATTCCAAAAGATAAGTTTTGTGTTATAATTGCCGATGGTGCTTATGCTAGTGCAAATGCAAAATCTGTATGCAAAGAGTTGTTAAAAACATCTTTGCCTCTTACCATTATAATGCTTGCAGGGAAAAATAAAGAAGTCTATAATTATTTTAAAGAGCAAGAAAATACTGTTAAAGAAAATATAACTTTAATCACTTTTGAGTTCACTCCATATGCTCATGAATTATATTGTGCCAGTGACCTATTTATAACAAAAGCAGGACCAAATGCAATACTCGATAGTGTGTTAATGAATACCCCTATATTGGTAGATTATTATGCACACCCAATAGAAAAAGCAACAACAAAATTATTTGTAGATAAATTTAAATGTGGAATGGCAATATATAATACAAAAAAAATTCGAAAAAAGATAGAAGAATTTATTCAAAATCCAACAATGCTTGAACCTTTTATAAATAATTGTAAAAAAATAGATAAAAATCAAAATGGTGCTGAAGATGTAGCAAAATTCATAATTGAGGAAATCAAAAAATTAAATGAAAAAACAACTTAACACCACGTATAAATATGATGAACATGCTATGGAACTTAATCCTAATTCAGATGAATATAAACAAATTCTAGACGAATTAGCAAATGAGGGAAAATTTGATGTTCACACAACCAAATTTAATACAAGCAATGCAAAAACTATAAACGGCAAATATGTTTACGTTCCAAAAAATGTCATATATAAAATTACGCGGGCTGTATGTAAAACTATATTATATGTATTTCGTCCATTAGTTAATGGTTTAGCTTTTCATTTAAAAATTAAAGGTAGAAAAAATTTAAAAGGAATAAAATCTGCAATCACTATTAGTAATCATGTACATTATTTAGATATACTAATGAATATGCAAGCAATAAATAAAAAAAATTTTTATGTTATAGCAGCAAATCATAATATGAAACGCGGTCCTATTGGATATATCTTTAAAGCATGTGGTGTTTTACCACTATCCACATCAGTTGATGCGTCAATAAATCTGAATAAAGCTATAAAAAAAATTCTAGACAATAATGGTTTTATACACATGTACGCTGAATCTGCTCTTTGGTTTAGATACGAACGTAGTAGACCACTAAAAATTGGTGCATTTAAAATAGCTAGCGAAAACAATGTTCCAGTAATTCCAATAGTAATATTATTTAGAGAAAAAAGTAAATTTGAATTTTTTAGACATAAAAAAACTATTACCATTCAAATAGGTCCTGCTATTTATCCAAATACTACTTTGTCAGTGCGAGAAAATGCTGAGAAAATGAAAAATGAATGTCAAAACTATTATAATGACACAGTATGCGATTTTTACGGATATGATAAATCTACATATAGTATTTATAAATCTCCACAAAAATCAAATAAAAACTCCAGTATAAACGCATTACAAACAAATAAAAAAAAGAACGATAAAAATTAAAATTTTTATTTTAAATAAAAAAAACGACTTGTTAAGTCGATTTTTTTTATGCTAAAACTTTTGGTTCTTTGAATATGCATATACATATAATATCAATTATCCATAAAATAGCCCAACCTAATATTATCCATAAGATTCCGCCTAAAATTAATGATATTTTTCCATATGCTACACCTTTTATAATACGATAAACAGCCCATACTATATCTAAAATTGGTAAAGCAAAGACTATTTTTAACCACAAAGGTGCATCGTCCATCCATTTAACAAATCCTTTCATAACCTCTCCTTTTTAATGTATTATTATAATAACAAATTTATTACGATTTTGCAAATAAATTTAAATATTAATTATTAAAATTTATATAAACATAACAAATAATAAAAATTGTATTCTCCTTAAGACAAAATAACTTGACAAATTTAATAAAAATTAAGATAATTTGTTAAAGGAGTAAAAATGAAATTTGGAGACTTCATCTATTATGATGACGAGTTAAATGATGAAATCATTGATTTTAAAATTACTCCTATCAAAATAGATGAAAAATACAATTATATACCCACCAATCCCTTTTATAAATTTTGGTCATTTTTAACTTATAGAATTATTGCAACACCACTAGTATGGTTAAATTATAAATTATTTAAAAATATTAAGTTTAAAAATAAAAAAATATTAAAGCAGTTTAAAAAAGGTGGATATTTTATATATGCTAATCACACTAATCAATTTTCAGATGGTTTCAGTCCAACATTTATATGTTTCCCTAAAAAACCATACATAATAGTCAATCCAGACAATGTATCCATACCTTTTTGGGGAAAATTTACTAAAATGTGGGGAGCTCTACCCCTTCCTGATACTATTAATGCTACAAAAAATTTTAATAAAGCAATAGAATATGTTTTAAACAAAAATAATCCAATACTTATTTATCCTGAAGCACATCTGTGGCCTTATTATACAAAAATTAGACCTTTTGATAGCAAATCATTTAGATATGCTATTAATTATAATAAACCCGTATTCACTTTTACTACTACTTATCACAAAAGAAAATATAAAAAGTCTCCAAAAATTGTTATATACGTTGATGGTCCATTTTATCCTGAACAAACGTTAGACAAAAAATCAGCTCAACAAAAACTTCGTGATAAAGTATATGATACTATGTGTATGCGTGCTAAACTTAGTGATTACGAATACGTCAAATATATTAAAAGGAGCAAAAATGATTAATATTTTATTTGGAGGAAATTATAAAGTATTTGATGGAATTTTACTCTGTTTACTATCAATGACAAAACATACTGCTGAACCGCTTAATATTTATATACTATCCGCAGAACTCACAGAAATAAATCCAGAATATCTTCCAATTAGTGAAGAGAATTGTGAAATTTTAAATGATATTGTGAAAAAGAAAAATCCAAATAGCCAGGTTCATTTAATTATATTAAAAGATGAATTTAAAAAATGGATTATTAATTCAGAAAATAAACTTAGCATATATACTCCTTATACATTTCTTAGATTGTTTGCAGATAAAATCGAGGAACTTCCTGAAAAAATAATATATCTTGATACAGATATGATGATAAACGGAGATATTAAAGAATTATATGATATAGATATAAGTTCAAACGAAATAGGTGTTGTATTAGATAGATATGGTCATATTTTTATTAATCCAAAATATTTTAACGCAGGAATGCTACTTATGAATATGAAATTAATTAAAGAAACAAACTTATTTGAACGTGTAAAAGAAATGTGTTTAAATAAAAAAATGAGTTTCCCTGACCAAACAGCACTGAATAAATGTGCTAAAAGAAAACTTTACTTACCTAGAAAATTCAATGAACAAGGTAATCTTCGTGAAGATACAATAATACAACACTTTAGTAAACGAATTAAATGGTTCCCATATTTTCATACACAAAATGTAAAGCCATGGCAAATTGATAAAGTCCATGAGATCTACAAATGGTATCAATATGATGATATATATGAACAATACAAAATAATAAAAAAGAAATAAATATAAAATAAAAGGACAAAAAATGTTAAGTATAAATATTTTAAAAGAAGACCCTAATGAATACAAAAAATATATGGAGACGCAAGCGAATTTTGAACGTGATGGCAATTTCAATACAGATGTAAATGAAAATTCTTATGAAGGCACTTTGCCTGTCACTGAAGATTTTGAATTTATAAAAAAAGGAATAAAAAACGCAATCAAACACGCAATTTATTCAACCGCTATGCGAATTTATACTAATAAAATATGTAAACTATTACATGTGGAAATTAAAGGTAAAGAAAACCTAAAAGGTATTAAATCAGCAATAATTACCTGCAATCATATCAGTAAATTCGACTCATTTGCAATAAGAAAAGCTGTTGGAATAAATATAATGTTTGTAGCAGCCGACTATAACAATTGGGCTGGAAAAATGGGAGAAACTGCACGTCACACAGGATACCTTCCTTTATCAAATAAATATACTGTTATGAAAAATTTTAACCAAGCAATAGATTATTATTTAAAAAAAGGAAAGAAAATTCTAATTTATCCAGAACAAGCAATGTGGAGAGATTATGAAAAACCAAGACCAATGAAAGATGGAGCTTTCCACTACGCTGTAAAACACAATGTCCCAATATTACCATTATTCATCACTTTTCGACCAAGTGGAATTGTGGATAACGGAATAGAAATTAAATATTACACAGTCAATATTCTAAAACCAATTTATAAACAAGATAATTTAACTAATAAAGAAAATATAGAATACATGCGAAAGAAAAACTATTTTATATGGAAAGAATGTTATGAAAATACATACAAAAAAGAATTAGTTTATACAACTATAGATAAATCTAAAATAAAAATATAGTCAAAGAATCTGATTCAAAATAAAATTTAAATAAAAAATAGATATCAACAATGTCTATTTTTTATAACTTCATTTCTGTCCTATAGCATTTTTTATTAAAAATAAATATTTAATAATAAATCAAAATTAATAGTTTAGTGTTAATATATAATTAATTTCAATTGAAATATTTATTAATAAATGTTATACTAAATACGTAGGAGATTTTATGAATAATCAGTTTAAAATTATTGTTATGAGCAACTTCAAAGATAGAGGTAAAATTATAGGAGAATATATAAAACAGAATTTACAAACTGATAATTCAAACTTAATTTATGCAAAAAATGAAAGATTTGCAAATGGAGAAGGTAAAGTTATTTTAACTGATAGTGTACGTAATAAAATAGTATTTATTATTAGTGATGTTTCTAATTATGGCGAAACCTACACAATGTATGGTCACTTAAATCATATGAGCCCTGATGAACATTTCCAAGATATAAAACGAACCATATCTGCTATCGCAGGTAAAGCAAAAAAAATTATAGTAATAATGCCTTTGCTTTATCAGTCAAGACAACACAGAAGATTAATGCGTGAATCACTTGATTGTGCTATGGCACTTCAAGATTTAGAACACTTAGGTGTGGATAGTGTTTTGACTTTTGATGCCCATGACATCAATATACAAAATGCTGTATCCAGAATGAGTTTTGATTCATTCTTTCCAAATTATCAAGTAATGAAAACTCTTTTGAAAAAAGAAGATTTTAAAATTGATAAAGATAATATGATAGTTATTAGTCCAGATACTGGAGCTATGCAAAGAGCAATAAAATACGCAAACATGTTAGGTTTAGATGTGGGAATGTTCTACAAAAGACGTGATTATACCAAAATTGTCAATGGGAAAAATCCTGTCGTTCAACACGAATATCTAGGTAGAGACGTAAAAGGAAAATACATATTAATTGTTGATGATATGATAGCATCTGGAGGTTCAGTTATAGACGTCGCAACTGAAATGAAAAAACGCGGTGCACTAGGTGCGTATATAATTGCGACATTTTCATTTTTTACAGACGGAATTGAAAAATTTGAAGAAGCATACAAAAAAGGCATTATAAAAAAAATATATACAACTAATTTATCATATTTACCTAACGAATATAAGGGAAAATTATGGTTAGGAATGGTTGATTGTTTAGAATTTTTGGCAAGAATTATAACTAATATTATTGAAGATCAAAGCATAAGTTATTTAGTTGATTCAGATGAAAAGATTAAACAACTTTTAATTGAACATAATCATCAGCTAAAATAAATCTTATTAAAAATACATGCTTTATTAATTATTGTCTTATTCTTATCAAATTGTTAAAAAATTTAATCATAAAAAAATATTAGTTTTTAATATTTTAAATATATTGCCCCAAATTAAATGTTGACACCTATGTCGAGATATAATAACTATTTAAGAAAATTAATATAATGCAAAAAATAATAAATCAAAATTTATTTAAAAGTTGACAAAGCAATATTTTATTGATATGATACTTTATATTATTTTATAAATTATTTATTATTAAGTTAAAGAGATGTTTAAGAATATCTAATAAATAATAGATTAATTTGTATTTAAAAAATAATATTAACTACATTAAAACCCATATAGTATTAAAATTACTAATGTAGCACAATCTGTAGTGCACCGCCTTGGTAAGATAAAAAATGGCAAATTTTACCGCTTAAAAAACAACAAAATTTAACTCAAAAACTGAATATGCTAATGTAGCACAGTCGGTAGTGCACCGCCTTGGTAAGGCGGAGGTCACGGGTTCAAGTCCCGTCATTAGCTCCATAAAACAAAATCGCTAAAAGCCTTATAAATAAAGGGATTTAGCGATTTTTTCTTTTCTAAAATTTTATCTTTAATAATATTAAATTTTATAATTGGTGTCAAATTAACTCCTAATTGGTGTCAAAAATTTCATAAAAAATAAACAAAAAATAGACCGAAAACTCACTTTCGAATTTTCGGTCTAACCCCACCTAAAACTACCTAAACCTACCCCAAATTGGTGTCAATTGGTGTCAATAAATATATTAAAATTTAAATCCAAATAACAATCCTGAATTATCAGGATTATCATTTAATTCTAAAATAACTTCATCATCTGCAATATTATATTTTGTTCCATCAGGTTTTCTAGGAACGACGCTATCTATCATTGTGATTATACATTGTAAATTTTTTGTTCTAGTTAACTCTTTAATTAATTCTAAATATTTAATAGCAATTCTACCATCATCTCCATCAACACTTCCATCATGAAATACAAATCTGAAAAAGGATTTATCTGAATATGTGGTTATTAAAGACAAATCCAAACATGAACATAAAGCTTTTCTATATGTATACCCTTTAGATTCTTGTGTTATTGTTCCACTAGAATCCATTACATCATATTTAAATTCAATATTTCCCGTTTCTAATGTTTTAATACTCAATATTCCATTTAAATCAATTAATCTATTTACATATTCTCCAAACATCTTCTTAATTGTTTTGGAAATCTCTGTACCCTTTTCAATATTTTCTTTTATTCGCTTAATTAAACTTTCTCTCTCAGTTATTAATTTATTTTTTATTTCTTCCCTTAGCTTTAAATCTTCTATCGCTGCAATTTTTGTTTTTAATATTTCTATCGTATCATTAATTTTTATTATTTCTCTTTGTTTCTGTGTGTATTTATTAAACTCATCTTTTTCTGATAATGATCCTAGCATTTCAACTCTCTGCTTGTTTAATTTTTCTAACTCTATATCTACATTACTGATCATCTCATTTTTTTTAGTTAATAATTCATCTAATTTTAACTTTCTTTCTAATGTTATTGTATTATTAAATTTTACCAATTGATCATATGATTGCTTTATTTGTTCAGAAAAAAATATGTGTATCTCATTATAAAATTTATACAAATCATCATAATCATAATATGTTATATTTTTTATAGATTCCTTTATATTTTTAATATCAACCAATAAATCATATCTAGTAATATTTAATTTTGAAATTCTCTCTTCAATTTCTTCAACTAAATCTTTTGAAATATTTTGTTCTATAATAAAATAATCAAAATTTTTTACTTTTTCTTCATAGTTCTGTATCTCATTTTCTAAAGTTTCAAGTTGTGTCTTATATTTATCTAAATCGTCAATATTTACATTATTTGATTTTTTAATATAATTAATTTCATTATCTATATTTTCTATTTGTTCATCTATATTATATTTTTTTTCTAAATTTTCACCAGAATATCCTAACATCTCAAAAAGTATTGGTTTCCAGTTTTTATCTGATCCTTTAAATTTACTTAATTTAAATGGATCGTCATAATCTCCTTGTCCTCTTAAAAAGTAAGTTAAAATACTTCTGTAATTATTTTTCGTTAAAATATTGAACCCCAAAAATTTTTGTAATAAATCTTTTGCATTTTTCTTTTTACTAGTTATTGTATAATCATCATAGTCCCAGTTTGTTTCATTTCTAAAATCCATATTCTTTTGAGAATGTTCCTTAAAACATATTTTAGGATCTCCTACAGTTCTCTTAATAGTCAAAAACTTTCCAGAATTAAGTTTTAATTCTAATAAAAATGAATAACCTTTAAAAATATTAATGTTATCTATCAAAAAACTTTTTGATTTCAATAATACAAAATCAATAATATTGACGATTAGTGATTTACCTAAATTATGAACATTTAAATCCTTATTTTCAGGATTTTCTATTCTACCAATAATTATATTAACACCATCATTAAATATGATTTCTTTAAAATTTTGCTTATTACAATATAATTTACTTAATTTCATATAAAAACTCCATTTCATCTTTATCAAGATTATATATAATCTTACCCAATAAATATAAGAAATCTATAGCTTTAAAAAAAAGTTCATAAGAGAAATTTAATATTTTTTTTGTCATATAAGTTTCAATAGTAATTAACTTTAAGGTTTTATATTTTTTTAAATGCTTACTTATTAAATATCCATAATAAAGTAAACAATTGTTTGGATCAGTTAACTTGTCTGGAATTATCATTTATTTCCTCCCGATGTAGCAATTATGATACATATAATATGCTAATACCATAATCAATGGTTTTTTATCATTGGAACAAACTTGATTTGTTTCATAAAAATAATCAAATAAATGACATAATATATTTTGCATATCTTGACCATTTTGAATAGCATTAATAACTTTTGGTTTAAGTATGTTAACAATACCAAAAAATTTATCTTTATAATCTTTATTATTGGGATTCTTTAAAAAATTATCAATATTACTAAAATAACCAACAGCTTCCTTAATACATTCTTCATAAAATTCAGTTGTTATATTATTTTTTTGATTTTTTTCTTCAATATTAATTATATTAAAATCATAAATTGGAGTTTCCTCTATATCTATTGAAGAAAAAATAACATCAATTATATCTGCTAAATCTTGAGGATTAAAAATAAAAGTACTATTTGGATTTATATTAAAATTATTTATATCTCTCCCTGCAGCTTGAGAATTATCTCCACATGCTATTATTTTATTTTTTGACATGTATATCTCTCCCTGCAGCTTGAGAATTATCTCCACGTGCTATTATTTTTGTATTTTTTTTATTAGTCCTTTTTGAAATATAATCATGAGAAAAATAACCAATTAAAGCAGTAATAATAGGAATTAATATTTCTATAAAAACTATTCTAACCCATTCTGGCATAAAAGTACCTCCTACCTATATATTATAACATAATAAAAATAGAATTCAAAATATATGCCATAACTACTAATTTTTTATTCAATTTTATTTCTATATTAATAGTTGTTTTACATGTCTATTTTATAAGTTTTTATATAATAACCTTTTCTCTCCCAATTATATACAAAGTCTTCTTATATTTACAATTTGGATAGTTCGAACAGCCTAAAAACTCACCATATTTACTTATTCGTATTTTCATAGAAGCTCCACATTTTTCACATATTTTGCTATTAGGTACATAAGGTTCATATTGATTAAAACAACCTTTTGGTATATATCCGAAAAACGCAATCTCATCATCGGTTTCTCCATCAGATAAACGGCAATATGCTCCACTATCAAAAATTCTATATAATTTATTATCTTCTATATTCATAAAATTTAAATATTCAACAATAGACATATTTAAAACACATGTTTTCTTATGTTTTGTCATTAAAAAACAATTGTCAAAATTTTTTTTTAATTCTTTACCATTAAAATAATGTTCATCATAACCATTATAAACCGATTTCATATTTCCTCCTTACATCTCCATATCTTCTTCTTTTTTGCGTTCTTTCTTTACGTTCTTCAAGTAATTGCATAAGCAAGTCATCATATTCTTCATCCGTCATTCGTGATATCAAATCATTTTTGCGATTTTCAAGATCTTCATGCCTTTTTTGATCATCAATATACATTTCTACTTCCTTTATCTTTTCATTTAATTTATCAGTTGTGTTTCGTATATATTCATTATCAACTGAATTATAAACTGTTATTGTTGTTTTAACATCTCTATGCCCAAGCAATTGTTGTATTGCCTTTGGATTTTCATTCATCTCAAAAAGCATATTTGAAAATGTATGTCTAAGTCCATGAAAATGAATATTATATTTACCCAAATTATGTCGTTTAATAAATCTATCAAATATCATTCTACAACCTGAATATGTTCTAACACTTCCATCATC
>CALWTL010000002.1 GCA_944384445.1 uncultured Clostridia bacterium
ATATTGAGCGGACTGATACTAATAGGTCGAGGGCTTGATCACCTTCCTTTTGAGAAATGATTTTTGACGAAATTACGATATTTGTATAAATATGCAGTTGTCATTGTTCTAAATCAATGAAAATTGATGTTCAATGAGCAATGATGGTGATTATAGCTAAGAGGTTCCACTTGTTCCCATTCCGAACACAAAAGTTAAGCTCTTACACGTCGACGATATTTGGCTGGAGACGGCCCGAGAAAATAGATCGTTGCCATCAACCTGATGAACTCGTTTAATACGAGTTCTTTTTTTTTATGTTTTTGCATATATAGAAATTAATTTATTGAAGGTTTTTTTAGAAAATTTTATATTATAAATTATAATTTGAATTTAATTGATAAAATAACAAAAAATTATCATATTGACATTTACATACTTCTATGATATTATAAATTATATCTGAGGTACGTATGGAAAAGTCAAAATTGATAAGAAAATTGATAGAAAGAAAATCTAAATTAACACGAGATATTTATTTGTTAGATACAGATACCAACCAAATAATTAAAAGATTAGAAAAAGAATTTGATTTTATAAAAAAATCAAATACGAAACTATTCAAAAAATTTTTAGTGAAAAATCAAATTTTAAAAATTGATGCTACTAATTTTGAATTTAGTGAAAATTACATGAGATATTTATCATTAATTAAAAAAATATTAATAAAAATCAAAGACAACAAAGCACAATTTTTAATAAGCGAAATTGAAGATTATCAAAATGTTAATACCGAATCATTAAATGTATTAACATCTATTTAAATTCCTTTTTATTTATTTTTTTCATATAAATTATACAAATATGATTTTTTCAAATCATATTTTTCTTTTAAAATATTTATTACTTCGTTTTTATTATTATTTTTCATTAAAGAAAAAAATTCTTTCATAATTTCTTCATCTGAAGGTTTTGCAATTATATTTTGTTTATATTCTATTACTAAGACATATTCTCCTTTTGGTTCATTCAATGAATAAGGTAATTTTTGAATATTTGTATTTTCATGTATTTTAGTTATTTCACTAACTATTGCTACTTTTATATCACCTAAAAATTTATATAAATTTGATAAATCTTTATTGACGTTATATTTTGATGAATAGATTATGCGCGTTCCTTTAAATTCTTTTATATCATTTAATTGAGATTTTAATTCTTTATTTTTTTCACTGAGAAAACCAAAAAATGCAAATTTAGTTGCATCAAATCCAGATAATATTAATGCAGATAAACCTGCATTAGCTCCCGGTATTATTGTAAAAGGTATATTTTGTTCAACAAGTTTCTTTGTAAGGATATTTCCAGGGTCAGAAATAACTGGCATTCCAGCATCTGAAATCAAAGACACATTTTTACCTTGATTTAATAATGAGATTATACCATTAGCGCTATTTAATTCGTTAAATTTATGATAAGCAATTGTTTTCGTATTGATGTTGTAATGGTCTAATAAGATTTTACTATGTCTTGTATCTTCACAGGCAATTATGTCACAAGATTTTAAGACAGAAAGAGCTCGAAGAGAAATATCTTCTAAATTTCCTATAGGGGTAGATACAATATATAACATGTTTTCCTCTTTTAATAATTTTATCAAATTTTTTATATTAAAGTAAATTAATCTACAAAATTATATATATTAAAATAACATGCAAAATTTTATTTGAATTTATTCTTTGTTCTTGGTAATACGAACACCCGACTGTGCACCTTTTATTGATTCTATTAATACGAGATAAGCTTCTTTATCACCATTAAAGATGAATTTCATACGTTTGACTTGCATATTATATTTAGCACAATTGATAATTATTTCTGTAGAACGGGTTGCTAAATGTACCATATATAATCGTCCTTTATCTTTTAAAAGTTCAGAAGATTTTTTTATTATATCTTCAAGATTAGCTTCAATTTCGTGACGTGCAATAGCTATTTCATTGCGCTCATTAATTAAACTTTTATTATTGACTTTAAGATATGGGGGATTACATATAATCACATCTAAATTCTTTGGGAAATCGGATAATTTTAAATTTTTTAGATTGCAATTAAATATTTTACTTTTACGTTTAAAACCATTAAATTTTATATTTTCTTCAATAATTTCACACATCTCAGGTTGAATTTCATTAAAATAAAGATGATTAAAAGGGCATAGAGAATAAGCATAAAAACTTATAACTCCACTACCAGCACATAACTCTAAAACATTATCACTATGTTTGATATTACAAAATTTAGCGAGTAAAATTGCATCTTGAGTAAATTTATAATAATTATCACTTTGATAAATGGATATTCCATTATCAAAATGTTCTAGTTTAAAATTATCAATTTTTTTCATTTTTCTTTAGTCCTATTTATTTTCTTTTTTTATTTCAGATAAATTATATGTTTTTATTTCGGTTGAATCTTCTTCTGAATTTTTATTAAATTCTATAGTGACAAGTTCTTTTAAAAAATCTGTTTGCGTCACTTTGCCTTTTCCATCAGGGGTATTAACAATTGAAGAAATTTTAGGCATTTTCTTTTGCATTTCTTCATAAAATTCATCTTCATATTTTAAACAGCACAACAATCTACCACACATACCATTAATTTTAGTTGGGTTAAGTGCAATATTTTGATTTTTAGCCATTTTTATAGATACTTTATCAAAATCTGATAAAAATGCTTTACAACAAGTTATTCTTCCGCAAACTCCTATAGAACCTAAGACTTTGCTTTCATCTCGATTGCCTATTTGTTTCATCTCTATTCTTGTTTTGTATTTGCTTGCTAAAATTTTAATCAATTCGCGAAAATCTACACGTTCTTCTGATGTATAATTTACTACAATTTTTGACCTGTCTAAATTTGTTGATATAAGGCCAATTTTCATATTTAAACCTAGTTTATCAGCTTCAGTTTTTATTTCAGGAAGTAGTGAACGAGCATATTTACAATTTTCACAACGTTTATTATTATCTGTATCATTTGCAATACGAACAAATTCAGCAATGTCTTTTCCTTCATCTATTATTTTTTTACCCTTTATGAGACCTAATTCAATACTACCATTAATTGAAATAACGACTCGTTGATTTGTTGATAATTCGTCATTATCTTTTATATATACAGAAGTAGGGGTGTCAAACAATAAAACTTCAATCATTTGCATAAAAATTTCTCCTTTAGAATATTAAAAAGTAAGTTGTCTAAAATATAAAAAAAGTTAACATTGCTTATTTGTTTTTTATAAGCATCTTCAATTAAAGGTAATGAATTTAATAAAGCCTTTTTAGGGAATTTCAAATTAATAGTATAAATTAAGTTTTTTTCATATTTATTATAATCTTCTTTAATGCATGATAATAAAATATCTTGCAAATAAGTAAAAAATGTAGTTTTTTCATTAGATTTTATTGAATTTACTACATTTGGTATATCAGCAGTTGTATTTAAATTTTGGAAAATATTGTTTATATCTTCAATTATTGTTTTGTAATTTGCATTGTTAGTAAAATTCATAATCTCTGTTAAATTAAAATCTTTGTTGATATAATTTGTTATATCGATTCCATTTTTTTTCAAATCTGTTGCTATGATTTTTTTATCATCATGATTTAGTAACGGTACAAAAATTTTATTTAATCTACTCATAACTGTATTTAAAATTTTATCAGTCTTTGTTGTAGTCATAATAAATATGTTATGAGAATTAGGTTCTTCCAACGATTTTAATAATTTGTTTTGTGCAATTTCATTAATAGTATCAGCATTTAAAATTACAAACACTTTTTTATCAGCAGATATTGGCAAAGTATTTAATTTATTAATGATTTTTGATATGTCTTCAACTTTTATACTATCTTGATTTAATATTGTTATATCAGGATGCGTTTTTGCTTCAAATTGTTTACAAAATTTACAGTTATCATTTCCTGTATGTTTTTCACAAATCAAAGTTTTAGCAAAGGACATCGCAATAATATTATTTAATTCTTTATCTGATGAAAAGAAAAGATATGAATGCATAATATTTTTATTTAGTCCCAAATTTTTATATACTGATGTATTATATATAGTTTCTAACATATAGATATATTATATCATAAACATATATATTTTACAAATATTTTGAAATACTTGACATGATTGTGATATTGTTCTAATATTTTAAATATTAATGTATTTAAGGAGCGAAAATGGAAAAAACTAGTACTAGAAAATTGTTGATTAACATTAGTAGTATAATTAGTATTATTTATTCTATAATGATAATCGCTGGAGGAATAATTTTATTATTTTGTGCTAATATAGTCACTTATGATTTTATTGTAGAAATTTTAACGCAAGACGGTTCAATTTCTCAATATACAAATAATGAGTTAAATATGATTGTATCAATAACAAAAAATTTCTTTATATTTTCAGGTCTTTATTGTATTTTAATTGGAATAGCACAGATGGTTATAGCAATTATCTTAAATTGTAAAAACAGCAGTTTAGCATCAAATAAAGGGCTTATAATATCACTTTTAATTTTATCAATTTTTACAGCTAATTTTATAAGTGTAGGATTATTAATTGCAACATTATGTTTAAAAATAGATAAAAATATTAACGATGTTTTTATTGAACTTGATAAAAATGATAATTCGAATAGTTCATTTAATATGGAAGGAAAAGAAAATTAATAATAAATAATAATTTTTCAAACAAAAATACCAAGTGTTGATTTTATCACTTGGTATTTTTTGATTTTTTAAGCAATTTAAAATAATTATTGTATGGAATTAAAAATATTATTTGATACCTATAATTTTATATTCTACTATTCCCATAGGGGTTTTGATTTTTGCAATTTCTCCAATTTTTTTATCCATTAAACCAGCACCAATAGGTGAGGCATTGCTAATTAAACCATTCATAGGGTCAGAATCCGTATCACCAACTATTTTATATTCAAATGTTTGATTATTTTTTACATTTTGAATAGAAACTTTACAGCCAATACTAACTTTATTTGTATTAACTTTTTTGTTATCTATTATTTCAACTGATTTTAATTTATTTTCTAATTCAAAGATTTCTGTTTCAACACTTGCTTGTTCATCACGAGCAATATCGTATTCACTATTTTCACTTAAATCGCCATAACTTCTTGCTTCTGCTAACTTTTCGGCAACTTCTTGACGTCTAACTGTTTTTAGATAGTCTAGTCTTTCCTTTGTACGTTCATAGCCTTCTTTTGTCATAAAATTTTTATCCATAAGCCTCTCCATAACATTAAATAAAGTCGCAATAGATTTCTATCGCAACTATTATTTTGAATTATATCATTTTATATTATTCAGTGTCAAGAGATTTTGTTAAAATTTAAAACAGTTTTCAATTGATTTAGAAACTAAGCTATTATTATCAAAACCTATTGCACAATTAAATTTTTTATCCAAAATTGACTGTATAGCAAGTTTACCTGCACTTATGCCATATCTTCTATCAAATGCTGACGGAGTTCCACCACGTTGAATATAACCTAATATGTGTGGACGAAATTGAATTTTACATTTTTCTTGTAGTATTTCACATAGATTTTCAATATTTGCTGAATTTTCAAGAACCAAAACGATAGGAGGTAGGTGATTACCATCGTTATTAGATTTTATTGATTTTGCCAAATTAGTGATGTTAAAATCATTACTTTTAATTAGCAAATCTGTATTGATTGCTTTGCCAACAGTATCAATTAAGTCTGTACATTTGTTTCCCATAATTTTAATTATTGCACCATAATTAAAAGCAGATAATGAATCACATATATTATCAATGGAATTTACTATATTATTAGTAGCTGTATCAAAACCTATTGTATACGTAAAATTTAAGTCATTGTCAATTGTTCCTGGCAGACATATAACATTTATACCATTATCTCTAAGTTTCATTGCTCCTTTTAAACTGCCATCTCCACCAATAATAATTAGTGCATCAATTTTATTATTTTTCAAGTTTGTTATTGCTAATTTGAAGTGATTTGACTTTAAAAATCGTTTGCTTCTACCACATCTTAAAATACTACCGCCACGATTAATTCTACCTGAAAGAAAAGAATAATTTAATTCTATAAAATTGTTATCAATCAATCCGTCATAGCCATTGAATATACCAAAAATTTTAAGATCGTTTTTTTGACATTCACAAAAGGCTCCATAAATAGCAGAGTTCATTCCTGGGGCATCTCCACCGCTAGTAAGTATAGCAATATTTTTTATCTTCATAAATACTCCTAAATTTTGTTGATTTTATAATAATTTTTAATAAAATTAAAAAATAAACTAGTTTGAATTATTAATATGCTCTAATATAAATTTATCAAATATAACAGATTCTACAAAATCATCAGGTTTAAATGTGCAAACATTGAACAAATTAAAATCATAAACATGTTTGTCCAAAAGCACAGGGGTAGGAATATTCATAGAATGACAAAGATTTTTTAGCATGTCAAAAAAAGTGGTATTTTTTTCATCTACCAGAATAGTTGTACTTTTAATAATTTTATCATCACTTAATATTTTTCCCCAAATTTTTATCATAATTACATTGTAGTATAAACATTAAAAAAAATCAAACAATTTATAAATTATTTGACTTTTATCACAAATTTTAGTAGCATAAAAATATGAAAAATTTAGTATCTTTAACATATCTAGATAGTTATGATAATTTAAAAGTTAAAACTGCTATAGAAAAAGCATTTTTTAATTTAAAAATAGACACTATTATTAAACCTAATATGAAAGTGCTATTAAAAGTTTGTTTACCTCAAAGCATACAACCTGATAGTGCAGAGACCTCTCATCCATCAATAGTGAGAGGAGTCGTAGACATGATTAACAGTTTAGGTGCAAAATGCATTATTGCAGATAGTCCATATAAAACATATTCATTATCACATTTAGACGAAGTATATTTTGATACTGGAATGTTAGAAGTAGCTAATTCTTCGAATTGTGAGTTAAATCATAATTTAAAAATATTTACAATAAATACACCGAATGGATTAAAAGCTAAAAGCATAACATTATTAGATGTTATAAATGAAGTTGACGTAATAATTAATTTAGGTAAAATTAAAATAGATGAAAATTTAGGTTATTTAGGTGCTAGTGCCAATATGTTTGGTTTGGTACCAGGAGAAATGAAATCTCTTGTTCTTAATAGATTGAATACAATAGGTGATTATAATAATTATTTGATTGATATTATTGATGCTCTCAAGAGTAAATTAATATTTAATATTTTAGATGGAGTAGTTGCGATTGAAGCTGGTGAAACACAACGAATGTTATCTTGTATCGCAATGAGTGAAAACATATTTAGTTTAGATGCATCAATTATCAATTTACTAGGATTGAATTATAACAATACAATAATTAAACAAGCAAGTGATAGGGGATTTATTGACATAAATTTTCCTTTCGAAATCATTGGAGAAAAAATAGATTCTTTCAGAATTGACGATTTTGCACTATATGATTATGATTTAAATACTTCAATACATAATAATATTAGTAAACAAAAAATATATTTTAATTCACATCAACAACGTCCAGTTATTAAACCAAAGACATGTAAAGGCTGTTCTGTTTGCAGTAAAATTTGTCCAACAAACGCAATTATGATGAAGTATGATAAGAATGGAGAACTTTATGCCGACATTGATTATAAAAAATGTATTTTTTGCAATAAATGTTTTTTAAGTTGTCCATATATGGTAGTAAAGCTTAAAACTCCTATTGGATTTAAAAAATTGCATAAAGAAATAAATAAATATAATGATGAAAAATAAAAAAATTTATTACTTTATCATAAGTTAAAAAAAATAAAAAAGGTTTTATCTTCTTTAATGATAAAACCTTTTTTTGTATCTAAATTAATTTATTATTTTAAATTATTGAACAGTTGTTTTATTACCAAAAGTTTCAGTTTGATTAGCTGGAACTAATTGATTTGGAGCAGTTTGACCTTCAGGATATAAATATCTTTCCATAACATTTACGTCTGTAGCATTGTCTGATACTATAACATCAAATGCACCTGTTGAAGTATTTGCTGAAGAACTACCTTTTGGACCGCTTCCAATGTATATAGTATTACATGTATCAGCAAATGTATTTCCAGAGATTTCGACACCATTTAAGATACTACCAGGTGCACCAATTACATCAGTAGGTTTATCTGTTTCACCAAGTCTAACTTTTATAGAAATTGCAATACTATCAGTTGCAGCACCTGCAGTTGTATTAAATTTATTATTTTTAATAACAATTTTGTCTACTTCAGTGTTATATATGTTCAAGTCAAGAGCATAGCCTGCAGTTGAAAGAGTCCCTTCTGTAGTTTCACCACCAAATATACAATCTTGAATATATAAATTAGTAAAAGATGTTAAGTAAACACACTTATCTCCACCTTCACCTGTATAACCTGTTGTAAATACGCAATTGATGAATGTTAAATCAACTTTTTTTGTTGAAGCTATTGAACTAGCGAATGTGCAATTTTTATAAACGTAAGATTTTCCATCTTCCCATAATGAAACTTGTTCTTCATAAGTGTATCCTGCTTCACCATTAACAATTTCATCAACTTTTTTAAGTTCTATTGAACCAGTGACAACTTCGTATTTTTTTGTATCTTTTGGTGTAAATGTCCAACTGTAATTTTTTATACCATTTTCAACAATTTGGTCATTATCCCATGAAATAGTGCCATCTATTTTAGTTGAAACTGAAAGGGTAGGCAAAGTTTCAGTGTCAAAATAATATGATGAAGCACTTACTGTAATATCTGGTTTTACAGCTTTTTCACCGCAAGCAGAAAGCATTAATATACTTGCAAAAATAAATATAGCAACAAAAATTTTAAGTATAAGCTTATTATTAGTACCTATATAATTTTTCATATTTCACTCCTTTTATATATTATGATTATATTATCATAAATAAATTAAAATTACAAGCAATTTTAATAAATATATTTTTTATCATATTTTTTATTTTATCTTACATTTATTATAAATAATTATATGATAATTAACATTAGTATAATAATTAACAATAATATAAAATAATATGAATTTACTATAATTTAAATAAAATTTTTAAATTATTATTTTTATTGTATTAATTTTTATAATTATTAAATTTATTTTGAATAATTTTTAAAAAATTAAACATTATAATTAAAAAGTGGGAGATAAAATGTTTAGATTATTTGCTTTTATATTAGCTAGTCTAGGTGGATTAAACTGGTTAATGATAGGTGCATTACAATATGATTTTATTGCAGGAATTTTTGGTACACAAGCTAATGTTTTTAGTAGGATAATTTATGTTTTAATAGGTGTTGCTAGCATGTATATTCTTGTTGTGACAGTCTTTTCAAAAGGCAGATTAAAATTATTTGGATATAAGAAAAAGAAAGAAAAGAAAAAAGAAGAAATTGAAGAATTTTAAAATTCATAAAAATAAAGTAATAAAAATTTTTAAAAAATATAAAATTAATACAAAAAATATTATTTTTTATATATAATTATTAAAAATTTTTATTTTTTTTATTAAATGAATTATATTTTATTTATAAAAAATTTATTATATGAAATTATTATTTACTCTAAATAAAAAAACTCCAATTTATTTGGAGTTTTAATTTTGTATAAATATATCAGATTTATCAATTATTGTTTCTAATTCATAAATGAGACTTTCACGTATTGTTATTAAATAATTTGTTTTGTAAGCTTTTTTTGTTGCTTTGTCTATAATATTAACTTCGTCAATGCCATTATAACTAGATAATATCTTTTTTACTGTTTCGTGTAATATACCATCATTGATATTATATTTTAACCACAATTTTCTAGGTTTAACGACTTCAACTTCATCATTTACTTGTGCAGATTTTTCATGTTTATTATCATCATTTTGATTAGATAACAGTTCAATGTTATCAACCATTATTGAAGGTCTCCTGCCATCTCGAATTGAGAATTTACCTTTTATGGCAACTAAAGCATCTTTTGTTAATATGTCTTTAAATTTATCGTATGCTTTGTTGAATATTACAGCTTCAAAATTACCAGTTAAATCTTCAATAGTAGCAAAGGCCATTTTTGCTCCAGTTTTGGTAGTCTTAACATTAAAATCTGTGATGACTCCACCACATGTGACAACGTCTCCATTTTTTAATCCATTGTACATTTCTTCATCTTCAGGATAGTCATTTATCATTTCATTATCTAAATCATCATCTTCAATATTTTCATTTGGTATCATTGAAGAATTGAATGTAAAATCTTTTATAATATTTATAAATTCATCTAAGGGATGACCGGATAAATAAGTTCCTGCGATTTCTTTTTCATACTGCAACTTTATTTGATTAACATATTCGTTAATATTTGGGTATTCATTTTCTTCAATAAGACTAGTATCTTCAATAAAATCTCCAAATAAATCCATTTGTCCATTCATAGATTTCTTTTTTCTTTCAATTGCACGGTCAACCATAATGCTGTAAACAGCCATCAAATGACTACGTGGTCGGTTAAAACAATCGAATGCTCCAGCTTTAATCAATGATTCAATACAGCGTTTGTTCAATGCTTGAGAACTTGCTCTCCATATAAAATCTGATAAATCTTTGTATGGACCATTTTCATTTCTTTCGCGGATTATATCTTCAACAACTCCTATACCTACATTTTTAAGTGCAGCCAAACCATATCGTATTGTTTTGCCATCGGTGTCAAAATATGTATTACTCAAATTTATGTCAGGTGGAAGGATATCAATTTTTTCTTGTTTTGCGTAAGCAATATAATATTTTAGTTTATCAGGTTTAGCAAATTTATTATTTAAGATTGCTGTAATAAATTCCATTTTATAATATGTTTTTAAATATGCTGTTTGATATGTTATGAATGAATATGCTGCAGCATGTGATTTATTAAAAGCATATGAGGCAAAAGATTCCATCTCTCCCCATATCTTATTAGCAATTTCTTCACTAACACCATTGTTAATTGCTCCAATTATAGGAGGATTATACTTACCATGATTATCAGTATATGCTTCTCGTCCATGCAAAAAGGCTTCTTTCCATTTTAACATTTCTTCCATTTTCTTTTTACCCATTGCACGTCTAATCATATCTGCTTGTCCTAATGAAAATCCTGCCATATCTTGACAAATTCTCATAACTTGTTCTTGATAAACGATGCAACCATAGGTCACTTTAAGAATTGGTTCGAGGATAGGGTGGTCGTATGTCGTGTCTTCTGGATGATGTTTGTTGTGTACATATCTAGGAATACTATCCATAGGTCCAGGTCTATATAATGACACGGCAGCCACAATATCTTCTATACATGTTGGTTGTAATTCTTTTAAGAATTTTTTAAATCCAGCGGATTCTATTTGGAAAATACCATCTGTATTACCTGTTGATATAAGCTTAAATACATTAGGGTCATCATAAGTACATTTATCAAAATCTATATCGATGCCATAATTCTTTTTAATAAGTTTTATAGCACCTTTAATATCTGTCAAGTTTGTTAAGCCTAAAAAGTCCATTTTTAAATGACCTAACTTTTCCATATCGGCACCTTCATACTGAGTGGATATTATATCACCATTTCTACTTAAAGGTACATATTTATCCAATATATCAGCACCGATAATAACACCACAAGGATGGATTGAACTTTGTCTTGGAAAATCTTCGACTTTCATTGCAATATCAACCATTTTTTTAATCTGAGGGTCAGAATTATACATTTCTATTAATTCTGGCACAGCATAAACAGTTCCAAAATCTTTATCTCCTTCTTTTGGAATGTGAAAACCAAAGCATTTAGGTAAAATTGGAGATTTGTACATTGGAATATTTTTCGTTATTTTATCACATACAGAGTATGGTATACGGAGAACACGTCCGACATCTTTAATTGCATTTTTTGCTTTCATAGTACCAAATGTAATGATTCGAATAACTCGGTCTTTACCATACTTCTTTGTGACATAATCAATCACTTCATCGCGTCGAACATCTTCAAAGTCTATATCAAAATCTGGGGCAGATACACGCTCTGTGTTCAAAAAACGTTCAAAATATAGGTCATATTTCAATGGGTCAATATTAGTTATTCCCATACTATATGCGACCAAAGAACCTGCACCAGAGCCTCTGCCTGGTCCAACAGATATTCCCATATTCTTTGCTGCATTTATATAGTCCCAAACTATTAAAAAATATTCAATAAAACCTTGTTTTTCAATAACTGAAATTTCTCTATTAAGACGCTCTCTAATTTGTTCAGTATATTCGCCATATTTTTTTTTAATACCTTTGTCTACAAGGTTTAGTAAATATTCTTTTGGTGTTTTACCGTCCACTTCGTTATATCCGCCATTAGGCTCATAACTTGGGAAATGATATATACCTTTATCGTATTCATCAAAAGAGTAATTACATTTTTCTGCAATTTCTAGTGTGTTATTTAAAGCATCTTCATCGTTAGGTAAACCTTCTAACATTTGGTCATACGTTTTAAAATATAACTCATCAGTTGGAAATTTCAGTCTATCGGGGTCGTCAACAAACTTTTGCATAGCAACGCACATTAATACATCTTGCATCTCTGCATCTTCTTTGAATAAATAATGAACATCATTAGTTGCGACCAATTTAATGTTAAATTTTTTAGAATATTCACGCAATTTTTCATTCACTATTTCTTGTTCAGGAATACCATTATGTTGTATTTCAAGGTAAAAATCATCGTTAAAGACAGATTTAAACCATAAAATTAATTCTTCTGCTTTTTGATATTGTTCTTGCAAAATTAATTTTGGGATATCACCAGCAAGACATGCAGATAAGCAAATGAGTCCGTCACTGTGAGCTTTTAAAGTGGGGTAATCTATTCTTGGTTTATAATAATACCCATCTCTAAACGCAATAGAGTTAAGCAAACATAAATTTTTATAACCTTGTTCATTTTTTGCTAATATAATTAAATGAGAAAGTTTTGTTTTTCCGGTCTTAACAGTTAAATCTTCAGCTACATAAAATTCAGTACCAAATATAGGTTTAATTCCCGCTTTTTTGCAATGATTAAAAAAATGAATTGCACCATACATGTTGCCATGGTCTGTAATGGCAACAGCTGGCATATTATAATCTTTTGCCAATTGAACTAATTTTTTTATTCGTGCGGCACCATCAAGCAATGAAAATTCCGTATGTACATGTAAATGGACAAAAGGTTTCATTTTTTTTCTCCTTTTATTTTATTATAAATCTGAATTATTTTATCTAAACGATATTTTATTCCAGCTCTACTTATTTTGTTGTTTAAAACTGTTCTTAGGTCACTTAAAGATATATCAGGATTAGCAATTCTTGCTAAAGCAACTTCTTTAAGATTTTCATCTAAAATATCTAGTGAATAATTGTTCATTATATAATTTATTGCATTTAATTGTATACTACTTGCGTCAATAATTTTATCTAAATTAGATTCAAAACAATTATTTTGTCTATTTGCACTATTTCTCATCTCACGCATAGCAAGATTATTTTGAATATCTAAAGCTGTTTTAACGTCCGAAAATTTTACAAATATATCACAGATAGTATTGCTATTTTTTGTATAAATAACAAAATAATTTGAACGCTTTATTTTTTTTAGTTTTAAACCAAATTCAAAAAATATATTTAAAATAGAATCAGCTATGTCTTCATCTTTGATTACAATTTCAAAATTATAACCTTTTGAATTTTTGTTATTGTCTTGATTGTAATAAAAGTTTCCATTTGTTAAAAAAATTGATTTTAATATAGTCAATTTGTCACATTCATTTGTAAATAGATTAGGAGAGGAATGACCATTTTCATCTATATTGCAATCTAACAATAGGTTATAAATATTACCTTTTAACAACAAAAAATTATCCCATCTATTAATTTCAATATTGGGGTAGAAGTTGTCAATTATTGAATTAACTTTATCCAAAATGTCTATTCTAGAATTAATAAGTATAGTTGAATTTTTTACATCTATATGAGATGAAGAATATAAAACAATATTAATAAAACTTAGACTGCAACAAGTGTTGTCAGGTATGCTAGAAAGAATATTTGATTTGCAGTCATTCATAAATATTATTAACTCCTTTTCTTTTGCTGTTTTTCTTTTTTAAAAGTAGGTAAATCATTATAATTTACAATAGCACTATCTGGTATACGCAACCTTAAAGCGGCTTCTAATCCTAAATGACATTCGCCAACTCGTTTAGGTGAGTGAGCATCAGAATCAATAACAAATTTACAACCAAGATTATAACATGTAAGTATCTCTTCATCACTCATACCTAAACGTTTTCCATTAAGTTCAATTAATGTATCAGTTTCTTTTGCAACTCTTGCAACTTTTTCTACATCAACTTTACATACATGGTTTAGATGAGTAATAATATCAATTTTATATTTACGCATTGCGTTTATATATGCATTGGTATTTTTTTCACGTTGCTTTTTACTTGTATGATGAAACAATTCACATAAAATATTCTTTAAAACAAATCCAAATTGCTCACGAGCACTAGTAGATTTTACCAATCTATGAAAACCACATAATAAAATATCTAAATCATTATAATCAGATTCAATGATATCAATGTCGCCTTTACTAGAAATTAAATTTGCTTCTACACCTAATAAGACGTCAATAGGATAACGTTCTTTTGCCTCTTCTATATCTTTTTTGACATTAGGGATATCTTTTCTTCTAACACCATACATTTTTTGATTAAATCCATGGTCTGTGATGGCAATTTGTCTAAGTCCTTTTTCATAAGCAGCACGTACATTTTCATCAATTGTACCTTTTCCATGATGATTACGTGAATATTTAGTATGTGTATGATAATCAGCAAGTAATGCCATAATTTACTCCTTGCTGTTATTATATAACTACATAAAAAATAAGTCAACAATTTCAATTTTAATTGTTTTTCTAAAATAAGAAATAAGTATAATAATAAAAAAAATAAATTAAAAAGGGACGTATTCGATTTCTAACTCAAATTTTTGATTAAGCTGATTAAATACGTTAATATTTATATATTTTATCAAATCTAACACATCTTTTGATTTAGCATTGCCATTATTAATAATGAAACCGGCATGTTTAATAGAAATTTCGGCACCACCGATTTTTTTCCCTTTCATTCCCAATTCATCAATTACTTTTGAAGGAATAAGATTTGAACGTTTGAAAATACTCCCTGCACTTAATTTGTTGGTAGGTTGGGTTGATGTTTTTTTCTTTAAAAATAAATTAATACGTTCAATGATTGAATTATGATTATCAAAACTAAGATTAAACTTTATACGAGTAATAATATAATTATTATTTTTAAACAGACTCGTTCGGTATCCAAAATTGCATTCGTTTTTTTTTATTTTAATACGTTTTTTTAAGTTTGATTTTTTATAGCAAATTACATATTCAACCAAGTTAGAAAACTCATGTTCAAAAGCACCTAATGAATTTACAATTCCACCGCCAATTGTTGAAGGAATCCCTGCAAAATATTCAAATCCAGATAAATTTCTTTTCGTACATTCGCTAATAATATTGCTTAAAACCGCACCAGAATCAACATATAATGTATTGTTTTTAAATAAAAAATGTTTGCTTCTATTTACAATTATAGCACCATTAAAACCTTTGTCATCAAATAATAAATTTGCACCCAATCCAATAACTTTATACTTTATATTGTGTATATGACAATACGAACACACTTTTAAAAGTGCATTTGTGGTGTAGGTTATAAATAAATGTTTTGCTTTGCCTCCAATTTTTATTGTGCAAAAATTTTTTAAATCGACATTCTTATAATAAATACAATCTCTAAAATTATTCATACTAAGAAAATACATTTGGAATTGAGCATTTAAATATTGCATTTTCCATATCACTATATATTCCGTCTGAATAAATTTTGCCATATTTTACACTATATAACGCATATTTGTTTAGTTCTTTTTGATAATTATCACTTAATAACATTGATACAAATTTTTGAGTAAAGTCATCTTTGTTAATAATACCAATGTATTGAATTAAATCTGTATAACTATCAACAGGTGTAATGCTAGCATTGGCTCGTCCAATTTTATTTAAATTATTTACTCTAAAAACATCTCTACCTGTACCTAGCAAACATGAGTTATTATCATAAATGAATGATTTATATGCTTCATATTGAGTTTCTTTTTTAATTATATTTATGTCAAGGATAGAATATAAATTTTCTGGTTTTGTATAACCTGTAGTACCACAATGAAAATTTTCATTTAAAACGCCGTGAGTAATTATTGAGTATCCACTTGCAATATACGGTAATGCATATATCGAATTATTAAAACTGCCACTAATTATTAGTTCATCTCGAATATCATAACTATATTCACTTGCGGTTAAATAAGGTAATATAATACTTCCAACACCATACCCAAAAGAAATAATATCAGGTGATGAATTATCTAATTCAAGAGATAAATTTTCAGCATTGATTTCTTTTATCATAAATAAAATACCATCATTTTTGCTTTCAATTTCATGAGCTACTTTTTTCAATAAATTAATTCTTGGTATTCCGCCACCTTCAAATGTTTCGATATGCCAAACTGTGTATATTTTTGTATTAATTTCAGGTTCCTTATATATTTCATAATCTTTTATTTTTTTTATAGCTACACTAAGAACATAAATTGCTAATATTAAAATTAATACTACATTTAATAACTTAAACCAATTTTTTTTCAACCATTTCATAAATAATTGTATGAAATAATATTATAAAATATTTTAAATAGTTAAAATAAATAAAAAAATATGCTATAATAACTTTATGGATATTATTAAGGATAAGATTAAACGGCTTCCAAATGATGCTGGCGTATATATCATGAAGGACAAAGATGAAAATGTAATTTATGTTGGAAAGGCAAAAAATTTAAAAAAACGTGTCAGCCAATATTTTTTACGAAAACAAGAACATATTAAAGTTAGAAATATGGTCAATAAAGTTGCAGATTTTGATTTTTTTGTCGTAAATGATGAGATAGAGGCACTTGCATTAGAAAATAACCTAATAAAAAAACATAAACCATATTATAATATTCTTTTAAAAGATAGTAAGACATATGCTTATATTAAGATTAATACAAAAGAAGATTATCCACATTTTGAGATATCAAGGAAATTAAATAAAAATGATAAATATTTTGGTCCGTTTATGGCAGGTGTGACGGCAAAAGATATTTTATCTATAATTGACTTTGCATTTCCTTTGCGTAAATGTAATTTGCAACTTGGAGAGAATAAAAAACCGATTAAACCATGTCTATTTTACGAAATGCATCTATGCAGTGCACCATGTGGTAAATTAATCAGCAAACAAAATTATTTAGACATAGTAGATGATGCTATTAAATTTTTAAAAGGCGATACAAAACGTGTTGAAGAAATTTTAAAATCAAAAATGGAGTTAGCGTCAAAAAATGAAAATTATGAAACCGCTCTAATTTTACGTGATAGGTTAAAAATGTTAGATAAATTAAAATCAAGAGTTATAACCAGTCTTGGCAGTTTAGTTGACTATGATGTATTTAACCTTGTGACAAGTGGAGAATTTTCTGCTATGTGTGTTTTAAACATACGTGGTGGGAAATTACAAGGAGTCAGAACTTTTGACATCTTAAATTATTTAGATGAAAGTGAGGCATATACTCAATTTATAATGCAATATTATACTACTAATCCATTAATTGTAGATGAGATTATAATGCCAAATGTTGATACAAAAGAAATTGAATTATTTTTAATGGATAAATCAAAAAAGAAGATTGTTGTCACAAAACCAGTAATTGATAGTGTAAAATATCAACTATTAAATATTGCAGATAAAAATGCTCGTATACACATAGAAAAAAATCTTGATAAAACAATTAAAACAATAAACGAAAGCATAGGGGCGGTAAAACAATTAAAAAATGATTTATCTTTATCTCGAGAACCAAAACGAATTGAATGTTATGACATTTCTCATACTTATGGAACATATACAGTTGCTAGTATGTCTGTACTTATAAATGGCGAAAAGGCACCATCTATGTATAGAAAATTTAAAATTGAAACAGTAAATTTCATTGATGACTTTGCTTCAATGAGAGAAGTATTATCAAGAAGAATGGAAAAACTGAATAGCGATGATTTAAGTTTTTCAAGTGTGCCAGATTTAATAGTTATAGATGGCGGAAAAGGGCAACTAAGTATTGCAACCGAAGTAATGGAAAAATATGGATATAATCATGATTTAATTAGTTTAGCAAAACGTGAAGAAGAAGTTTTTAAACCGCATGAAAGTCGACCATATATATTAAAAAAAGGCAGCTATTCATTACGTCTAATTCAATTAGTGCGTGACGAAGCACACAGATTTGCTATAACTTTCAATAGACAATTGAGAGCAAAAGGAATGTTCAAAGGTGGGCTAGAATCAATTGACGGAGTAGGACCAAGTACACGTCGAGCACTTTTATTAAAGTTTAGGACAATTGAAAATATTAAGAATGCACCATTAAGTGAAATAGAGAACATTAAAGGCATGAATAAAACGACAGCAAAGAATATTTTTAATCATTTTAATAGTAAAAATTAGCAATCGAATAAAAAGTTTGCTAATTTTTTTGAAAAATTATGCAATTTTAGTTGACATTATGCATAAAAAGTAGTATCATAGCAATGAAAGTCAAAGAAAGTCAAATTTTTATAAAAAAATTAAGGAATTAACAAACTAATGCAATATTAAGGATAAAGATTTGAATATTTTGACTAAAAAGGAGGGTAAAGTGTGAATAAAAGTATTAGTGATGTTATAGAGCAATTCATAATGTCAAGTTTAGATGACAATGACTTTATTGAATTATCTAGAAACGATTTAGCGAAATTTTTCTCATGTGTCCCTAGTCAGATTAACTATGTTTTGAATACAAGATTCACAATTAATCGTGGATTTGTAATTGAGAGTCAACGTGGAGGTAGCGGATATATTAAACTTACTAGACTGCATGATAGTGACTCAAACTTTTTAAAAAATAGTTTACAATTATGTTCAAATCCAATGAGTATTGTAGAAGCAAATCAGTTAATTCAAACTATGTTTGACAAAAAATTAATAAACGAAAGGGAAGCTAATTTATTAAAATGCACAATTAGTGCAAAAGCATTAAATAATCCTATAAACATTGATAATACTTTACGTTCAAACATTTTAAGTCAGGTTATAATAGAGTTATCTAAGAATGTTAAATAGCTTACTAAAATAGAAAATATTAAAATGAAAATAATAAAAAAAGGAGTATAATTATGAGATGTGATAATTGTGGTAAACCTAGTGTATATCATTCTACTTTGATAGTAAATGGTGTTAGCCAAACAAGAAATTTATGTAGAGATTGTGCAATAAAAGAAGGAGTGTTCAATAGTGAGCCTTCAAGTTTATTTGATGATATGTTTTCAGCATTTGCAGACTTTTTGCCATTTGAAAGAGTCGAAAATGTTGTATGTCCAGTTTGCAAAACAAGTTTAAGAGAATTCAAAACAACACAAAAATTGGGTTGTCCAAATTGTTACGACGCATTTAGAGACGAAATTAGTGCAATTATTAAAAAAATAGCACCATTTGAATCTCATAAACAGGATAGTATAAAATTAAAAGATTTTGATATAAAATCAAATGAAAAACAATCAAAAGCAGAAAAAATTGCAAATTTACGTCAGGACATGGCATTAGCTGTCAAAGAAGAAAGGTATGAAGATGCTGCTAAGATAAAGAAACAAATTCAAAAATTGGAGAGTGAAAATGAATAATATAATTTTTACAAAAGCATCAATAGTTAGGAATTTAAAAGATTATAAATTTGTTCCGAAACTAGAGGAAGAGAAAAAAGGTGAGATAGTTGATAAATTGTCATCAGCTCTAAAAGGAAGGTTAAGTGCGCTTAATCTCTCAACTGCTGATAACAAAGTGATTGATTATTTAAAAAATAATGGATTATTTAATTCAAACTATCAAACAATTTTTGTCAGTGAAAAAGATAACATAAGTATTTCTTTGTTTAATGAAGAGCATTTAAATATTGTAGCGACCAGTATAGGATATGATAAAAATGTTAGTAAGAAGGTGTTGGATAACGCAAATTATCTAGCAAACAAACTAAATTTTTCTTATAATGACCAATATGGATATTTAATGAGTAATTTAAATAATATTGGAACAGGTATCAAGTTAGAATGTTTAATTGCATTACCAGCATTATCTAAAATTGGTAAAATTGACCAAATTAAACGCAATGTAAGACAATTAGGTTATCAATTAAACGATGTGAAAAATTCTTCTGAAATATTTAAGTTATCGACAATTTGTAATTTAGGTTTTACTGAGAATGAAATTTGCAAGGAATTTGATAAAATGGTGTCTAAATTACAAGATTTAGAGATTGAAAGTTCAAAAATGTATGATGTTAGCAATCATGATGAGTTGTTAGATTCGTGCAATAGAAGTATGGCGATTTTAAAATCTGCAAATCTCATGAATTATTCTGAACTTGAAAATCATATCAAAAATTTACGTTTAGGTTTAAATTTGAATCTTGTTGATATATCATTGGAAAAAATTAATAACATGCAAAAATTATGCCTTAATAAAGATGTCAATTTTATATCAAAAAGTGAAATGTTAAATCTAGCAAAGGAAGTTAAAAATATTATTAATAAATAAAAGGAGTGAATATGTATAATTTAACAGATTTAGCAAATAAATGCATACAAATTGCTTCTCAATTTGCTTCTAATTACGGTAATGAAGTAGGTACAGAACATATTTTGTATGCCTTAACAAAAGTTGAAAGCAAATCAAAAAAATTATTAAAAGCTTATCGAGTTGATAGCGATATAATAAAAGAAATTTTGGACGGTGTAGTAGGTGGCATACCTTCTAGTGTTGTTGAATTAACACCAAGAACAAAAGAATTATTGATGATTGCTAATAGTGTGGCAAAACGTACACGCAGTTCATATATTTCTACAGAACATTTGCTTGTAGCATTATTGAGTCAAGAAGACAGTTTTGCAATTAACATTTTGGCTGGTGCGTTAAAATTAAATGTATATGATATGAGAAATAAAGCTATAGGTATCATTACAAATTCAGCTAACAATCAACCAAACAAAACTAATGAATTTGATACAAATGGTTTTGTACAGGTAGGTAGTATGAATTCAGACGTTTCACCTAGACAAGAAGCATACACAAGTGAATTACCTCCTGAATTGTTAGAAATGGGTAGTGATTTGACCATGCGAGCAAAAAATGGAAAAATTGACCCAATTATAGGTAGAGATAATGAAATTGAAAGAATGATTGAAATTCTTTGTAGAAAGACTAAAAACAATCCTGTTTTAATAGGAGAAGCAGGAGTGGGTAAGACTGCTGTAGTAGAAGGACTAGCTAGACGAATTGTTTCAGGCGATGTACCACAATTTTTAAAAAATAAAATTATTTATAGTCTAGATATTGGTGGTTTGATGGCGGGAACAAAATATCGTGGTTCTATGGAAGAAAAATTAAAAAATGCTATTGATTTAATAACTACTAATAAAAATATAATAGTATTTATTGATGAAATTCATACATTAGCACAAGTTGGAACAGATAAAGGTGAAACTAATCCAGCTGATATGTTAAAGCCATATCTTGCACGAGGAGAAATGCAAACAATAGGTGCTACTACTACTGATGAATATAGAAAGTATATTGAAAAAGATAAAGCACTTGAAAGAAGGTTCCAACCAATAATTATTGACCCACCAACAGTTGAACAAACCATTGAAATTTTACGAGGATTAAGAGATAGTTATGAAGCCTTCCACAAAGTTAAAATTTCAGATGAAGCGATAAAAGCGGCTGCTACCTTGTCTGATAGATACATTCAAGATAGAAGTTTGCCAGATAAAGCTATTGACCTAATAGACGAAGCATCAAGTAGAGCAAAAGTAAAAAATAATTATGATTCTGCTGAAATCAAGACATTAAAAGAAAAATTAAAAAAGGTTGAAGCTGAAAAAGAAGATGCTGTCACTCAAGAAGATTTTGAGAAAGCAGGTAAATTACGTGATAAAGCGACAAAATTAAAAGACGAGATAGAACGATTAAAATCTATTCCTAGCACAAGTGAACAAACTGATGCTACTATTACAGAGCAAGATGTAGCTGAAGTAGTTAGCAAATGGACAAATATACCACTAACAAAATTAACAGAAGGTGAAGCAGAAAAACTTATTAATCTTGAAAAGACTCTTTCAGCTCGTGTCAAAGGGCAAGATGAAGCTGTTGAAAAAGTTGCAAAAGCAATAAGACGAAGTCGTATAGGAATTAGAGATCCAAGACGACCTATAGGAAGTTTCTTATTCTTGGGACCTACAGGTGTTGGTAAAACAGAATTGAGTAAAGCATTAGCAGAAGCTTTATTTGACGATGAAAATAAAATCATAAGACTTGATATGAGTGAATATATGGAAGCACATAGTGTGTCTAAACTTATTGGTAGTCCTCCAGGATATGTTGGCTTTGATGATGGCGGACAATTGACTGAACAAGTAAGAAGAAAACCATATAGCGTTGTATTATTTGATGAAATTGAAAAAGCACATCCAGAAGTATTTAATATGTTGCTACAAATTTTGGACGATGGTCGACTCACAGATAGTCATGGCAAAATTGTTAGTTTTAAAAACACTATAATAATTTTAACATCTAACATAGGTAGTGATAAACTTAGCAAAACAAATGTAGATTTAGGATTTAATGATGGTAATAAGAATGATAAATCTACAGTAATGCTAAGTGAACTAAAAAAATATTTTAAACCTGAATTAATTAATCGTATTGACAACATTGTAATATTTAATAAACTAAATCAACAAGTATTAAAAGATATTGCAAAGAAGATGTTAGCAGATTTGAATAAAAATTTAAAACAAAGCGGTGTTGAATTAAAATTCACAACAGCTACATTAAATTATCTTGTAAAGAATGGAACAAATGATGAATTTGGAGCAAGACCTTTGCGTAGACTAATTACAAGCAAGATAGAAGATGAGTTAGCTGACAAGATGTTAAAAGGCGAAATAAAATCAGGAGATAATATTTTGATTGATTGTAAAGACGATAAATTATTGTTTTTGACAAAAACTGAAGAAAAAGAATAAAATTAATAAGTAGTTATTTTAAGATTCAACAACTAATTTCTATAAAATAAGGTCTTTAAAAATAAAGACCTTATTTTTTTATGCTTCCATTTTCAAGATTAACGCGTTTAGCATCATAAAGTGATATTTGATTAATATCTGAATTTTCGCAAGCTATAATAATCAAATCTTTTTTAAATTCATTGATAATATCATTTGCTAATTGATAAAACTTTTCATCTAAATTATCAAAAAAATGTTCTAATAATAAATATTTTGGTTTTCTAATGCAGGCACGTAATAATGTAATAATTTTTTTTTCTGAAATGGATAAATCCTTGATTTTTTTAACTGAAAAATTTATATCAAATTTTTTTAAATAGTTATTGATTAAATTTTTTGCTTCATTTTTTTTAATTTTACGTATTTTTAATGGATAATATAAGTTATCAAACACAGATTTATTTTTAAAGAGATAAGCATCTTCACTAACGTAAGCTACATTTAATTCATTATCTTTTATTTTAGTCAAATTTAGACCATCAATAAAAATTTCACCTACATATTTTTTATCTATTTTGCTAATCAAACGAAGAATAGAGTTAGTTCCATCAAAACATTCTCCAATTAAAATGGTATTTGTATTTATTTTCAGATTAATATCATACAAAGTATAATAATCTTTTATATATTTCAAATATACGTGGACAAATTCTATCATACATAACATTTTATCAAATATTAGAAAAAATGCAATCAAATATTGAAAGTTAGGTATCCTGCACCTTCAGTGTCTATATCTCCAGTAATCTTTTTGCAATGTGAAATAAGAAATTTTTTTATTTCATTATTAGTTATGTTAGGCCATTTTGATTTAATATCTGCACATATACCTGCAACTATTGGAGTAGCAACACTTGTTCCACTCATGTTAGTATATAAAGGAATTTTGTTATCACATGATCTTATCTGAACTGCGGGAGCAAGCAAATCAGGTTTATGTCCGTAAATAGTTGGTCCACGACTGCTAAAATCTGCAGTTTGCATACTGGTTTCGTCAAGTGCTCCAACAGTTATTATATTGGGATTATTTCCAGGAGATTTAATAGTACCTTTTTCTGGACCACTGTTCCCAGCAGCTGCCACGACAGTAATTCCACGTTTCCAAAGAGCTGCTGCGCCATTAGTAAGAGGGTCATTATTTGATACAACTTCGGCACCAAAACTCATACAAACGACACTGATATTATAAACTTTATGATTTTCATATACCCATTGCATAGCATCTAAAATTACATTGCTATTACTGTTTCCTTTTTGACCCAAAGCTTTTATTGAAATTATATTTGCTCGTGGAGCAAATCCAATATTCTTATTATTAATTTTCCCATTACCACATGCAATACCAGATACAAACGTTCCGTGTCCATTGTCATCGTATGGAGTAGGGTAATGATTTATTAAATCTATGAATTTAATAATTCTACTTTTAGGATAAATAAAATCAAAATGCGGGTAAATTCCTGTATCAATAAAACAAATTGTTTGACCTTGCCCTAAATATGTATTTTGTGTAAGACGAGATAAATTCATATTATCAATTTGTAGTTGTTGAATTTTAACAATAGGATTTGAATGAATGAAATTAATATTTTCTTGATTTGATAAAATGGATATGTCATCAAAATCTGCATTCATAGCAAAACAATTTGCAAATTTATAAGGGGTATATCTGTATTTATATTCATCTAAAAATTGTTTAGTTGACCAAAAATTGTTTGAACTTATGAAAATACGATCTGTGTGATTTTTGTCTAAAACAGATACAGAATTTAATAATTCAGGGGAAATTTTATTTTTGTTCATTTATTGCATTAATGAGTGAATTTAACATTTGTTGTTGTTCACTATTTAAAAAAGGTGACATAGTTGATTTTAAATTGCTTAATTGATTAGCATCTAATTTACCTTCTTTTTTTAGTTTGCTTGCTTCATTAAATAAGTTAGACATCAATTCATTATTATCCATATTTTTATATTTGTCTAAAATATGTTGATACTCATTAGCTTTTTCTTGATTGTCATCTATTATTTTTTTATTTTCTTCAACTACTTTTTTATGTTCTTTTGAAAAATTTTTAAAATCTCTTGGCATATTAACCTCTTAGATATTATTATGACTTTTCAAATTATTAAGTGACAATAATTAAAAATTTTCATAAATAATATTATGGAATTTGAAGATAGTAGGAATGCATTATTTACTGAACCGAATGCATATATTCAACATTATGAATCTAAAGAGAAAACTCATCCTAAAAAGATAATTTTTCAAGAGCCTTATGAAAATTTTCCTAATTTTTACATTGATAATGATTTTAAAAAAAACAACAATGATAACATAGATAAAAAAAATAATAATAATGCTGAAAAAAATTATTCAAATAAAAAATCAAATTTTCCTTTTAATTTTAAAAATATATTTCCGTTTTTAGGTGCCTTAACTAATGGCGGTGGATTAGGGAATTTAATATCGGCATTTTCAAATAATACATCAAGTGGAGATAATAAATTAGGAAATAATTTAAATATATCAAACTTAATTAATATGTTTTCTTCTAATAATGGAGAAAATAATTTATTAAATTTATTTAATTTATCTAATATAAGCGGATTATTCAATAAAAAAAATGATAAGAAAAAAGAAATGAAGTCAACAGATTTTTGTATAAAAGATTATGAGCGAATTAATTAAAAATTTTAAAAAAATTAAAAAAACCATATAAATTTATAGTTTTTAATAATAAATAATTGCAATTTTAATTTTATTTTTTAATATTTAAAAAAATATATTTTTTTTGACAAATATTTCAAATCGAAAAATATCGAAAAAATTTAATTTAAAAAATATAATAAAAATTTAAAATTATTAGACAAAATATTTAAGAAAAAATAAAAAAAGTATTATATAATATGCTTAATACCTTTTTTTTCACTATGTCGATACAAAACAATCTTTTTACCTATTGTCGTAACAACTTCAGCTCCTAACTTTACAGCCATTTCAGTTAATTCAAATTCAGAAGGTTGAGTAGTGTTCTCTTGCATACTAATTTTTACTAATTCATGATTAAACAATTCTTCATCAATTTGTTTTAAAACATTTTCAGTAAAGCCATCTTTTCCTACCCAAACAACTGGTTTTAAATTTTGTGCAAAACTTCTTAAAGTGATTCTTTCTTTTTTTGTTATCATATTTTCTCCCTAAATTTTTTTAATATTAACTATAAAACGTTTATAGTATAAATTTTAATTATAATATTTTTTTAATTAAAAATAAATTTCATATTGAAGACTACCAAATATTACAGTATCTCCATCTTGAACACCGGCTTCTTTAAATTTATCCATAATACCATCTTTTTGTAGACGCATTTGAAAGTAGGCAAGAGACTGAGTATCATTAAACACTATACCACGTTGTAAATTATCTAAATATCCGCCAGATAGTTCATAGACATGAGGCTCCAATTTTGTTATTTTTACAGATGTGGTATCAATTTTTGCAAGTTCAGTTTGTTCAATAGGCATAGGTTTTGTTTTTGGTAGAGTCTTTAATTTTTCATAAATTTTTTTAATTAATTCATCTACATTTTTTCTAGTGATTGAACTTATTGGTACGATTTCTACTTTATCTTTAATTTTTGATTTAAAATATTTAATTTTTTCTTCAATATTGTCAATCAAATCAAGTTTAGTAAATACAACTATTTGAGGTAATTTTGAAAGTTTGATGTTGTATTTTTTTAACTCGTTATTTATAATTTTATAATCTTCTACTATATCATTTCCATAATAACCTGATGCATCAATTACATGGACAACTAGTCTAGTTCTTTCTATGTGTGCTAAAAATTCATGACCAAGTCCCGCGCCTTCGCTTGCTCCATTAATAAGTCCGGGAATATCTGCTACGACAAAACTATCATTATAATATTTTACAACTCCTAAATTAGGGGATAGAGTAGTAAATTCATAATCTGCTATTTTGGGTTTAGCATTTGAGATAACACTTAATAATGTAGATTTTCCTACATTAGGTTTTCCAACTAATGCAACATCAGCAATTGTTTTCAATTCTAATATAACTTTATACCATTTTGTGCTTTCACCTAATTGACTAAATCTAGGAGCTTGTCGAGTAGGAGATTTGAAAAAATTATTTCCTTTTCCACCTCGTCCACCTTTTAGGGCAAGATATTTTTGACCGTCTTCGTACATGTCTGCTAATATTTGATTAGTTTCAGCATCTTTAATTATAGTACCACAGGGAACTTTAATATAAATATCTTTTCCATTTTTTCCGTTTTGAAGTTTGCCACTGCCACCTTCTCCATTTTCAGCTTCAAATTTTCGTTCATATTGAAAATCTATTAGTGTATTTTTTGATTTATCTGCAACAAAATAAACGGAACCCCCATTTCCACCATCGCCACCATCAGGTCCACCTTTTTCTACATATTTTTCTCGATGAAAACTAACTTTTCCACTTCCACCATTTCCAGATTTAATAGATATAGTTATTTTATCTAAATTCATTTTTTTTCTTCCTTTCTGTAATTTTTATTAATATTTTTTGAATTTTTATTGTTTATATTTGTATTATTATAAAATTTACAAATATTTCTTAGTTTACAATCTTCACATCTTGGTTTAATTGCTTTACATTTAGTTCTTCCGAATAATATCATCTGATGATGAAATTTACTACGTTTATTTTCAGGCACAATTTTTAGTAAATCTAATTCACATTTAAGAGGGGTAGAATTTTCATCTGTCAAACCTAATCTTTTTGAAACTCTATGGACATGAGTGTCGACTGCAATAGTTTGTCCACCATAGGCATTGGCAATAACAACATTTGCTGTTTTTCTACCTACACCTTTTAAGGTCGTTAATTCATCTAAAGATGACGGAACAACACTATTATATCTTTCAATTAAATCTTTACTAGTCTCTATTATTGCCTTAGATTTCGAATTATAAAATCCACACGGGTAAATTATTTTTTTTAATTTATCTTGACCTAGTGCAAGCATACTTTCAGGTGTATTTGCAATAGAAAATAATTCTTTTGTAACAGAATTAACACGTTTATCTGTACATTGAGCAGACAATATTACAGCGACTAACAATTCGTACGCATTATTAAAATTTAAGGCACATTCAGCCTTAGGGAATAGTTCATCAAGATATGAAAGTATATTGTCAATTTTTGTCATAATAATATGATATCAGATAAGAAAAAAATAGTCAATTGTCTGTATTAATAAAACAAGTGACTATTTATAAATCAATAAAATTTTTCTACTTCTTCATGAGTTCCTTTTCTGGTAATAGAATATATTCCTATTAGTCCAGATAGGTTGATTTTTCGAAGTAAAGAAAGTACTATTTGTAAATTGTGAAATTCGGTTTTTATACTAAGACCACAACTTGTTGAAATTATCCTTGGAGTATTTATTATATTAGTATATATACCATTTTTTTTCAATATTTTTGCAAAGGTCATAACACTGTTTCTAGATTTAAAAGATATTATTAGATATTTCATATTAGCCCTCTATAACACTATATTTTAAATTTTCATATTGTGTTATATGATATATTTTGATAACGCAGCAACAAGTTTATATAAACCAGCACAAGTGAAACGTGCAGTAATTGAAGCAATGAATAAATTTACAGCAAATCCGGGCAGAAGTGGGCATGTAAAATCTATGGAAGTAGCCGAAAAAATATTTGAAACTAGAGAAAGTATAAAGGACTTTTTTGGTGCTGATAATTATGAAATTATATTTACTAAAAATTGTACTGAAGCATTAAATATTGCAATAATGGGAGTTTTAAAATCTGGTGACCATGTTATTGCAAGTTGCTATGAACATAATTCAATATTGCGTCCATTGGAGTATTTGAAGACTAAAGGGATTGAAGTTAGCATAATATTTTCAGATTTGTGTGATTTTGCTACTAATTTAGAAAAAGAAATTAAGGAAAATACAAAATTAGTTATATGTACAATGGTCTCAAATGTGACAGGAGAAGTTAGCAATGTTGATGAAATAGGTAAGATTTGTAAAAAACATAATATTTTATATCTTATAGATGGTGCTCAATCTAGTGGTCATATGATAATTAATTTAACCAAATCTGATGCGGATATGTATGCTTTCGCAGGACATAAAGGATTGTTGTCAATCACTGGCGTTGGTGGATTAATTGTAAAAAAAGGAATTAAATTAAAACCAATTTTGTACGGAGGAACTGGTACTGAAAGTGAAAATTTGATTCAACCATGTTCATTGCCAGAAGGTTTTGAAGCAGGTACAATCCCATCTGTTCCAATTATAAGTTTAAAAGCAGGCATAGACTACATTAATAAAAATTTTTCAAATATTGTAGAAAAAGAAGAAAATTTAACTAAATATTTATATAATTCATTAAAAAAATTAAAATTTTTAACTGTACATTCAAAAGAAAATTCTAAAAATGTAATATGTTTTAATATGAACAATGTTGATTCAATGTACGTTGCTGATTTGTTAAATGAAAAATATCAAATTTGCGTACGTGCTGGTCTTCATTGTGCACCATTAATCCATAAAAAATTAAAAACAATTGATACTGGAGCGGTTAGAGTATCAATTGATTTTAATAATGGTTTTGTTGAAATTGATATGTTAGTAGATGCATTAAAAACTATTTATTCTGCCTTATCTTAGGTAAAATTTTGCAAATGATACTAAAAATAAGTAATAAACTACCAAAAATTATATAATATAAGTGATATGGCAAAATAATACTACTAAATATTAAAATTAAACCACAAAAAAAGTATGATTTAGCTTTTTCAGGTATAAATAAACCATTTAAAATGTCTTTAAATTTTAATTTTGTTATTGAAGTGTTAATTTTACTTTCATCGGGATATATTTGATATTTTGAAAAATAATCTATAAACAATTTTTCTTTTGTAATTAATAATATCTCTTTATCAATAAATATTTTTGTTTTAATATTTTCGCACACACTATTACAAACAATATCTATTACATCTATATCAAAATCTAAAAATTCATCAATAAGATTAATTAAATCATTATTGTTAATTCGTTCTATATGTGTTGCTATTATTACAATATGTTTCTTATTATCTTTGTTATATGTTAAAATTCCATTATTAATTTTGGTTTCATTTTCTTTGCTTAATATTTGATATAACAAGTCAATTTTACTTTTTCTTGGTGTTAATCTAAATGCTAAAAAACATTTATTCATTTTATCCGTATTTTTTTTATTTAAATTTATTTTTTCTTGTTTTTTATTAAGAAAATAATATAGAACAAAAACGCATGCAGAACTAAATATTATACTAAGAAAAAATGTGCTCCAAAGATTTCGTATATAAAAATTTATCCATGCATATATAATTAAAAATATTGATACGCTTATAAATATTTTATCTAATAAATTTATAATTTTAAATTTTGACATATATAAATGATTGCAAAAATGATGATATTTATACATTTTTTTATTTTTTTATAATTATTTTTAATGACAATAATTTAAAATATCTATTCTTTATACTCTGATTTTTATACTCTAAACATTTTTTAAATGGTCAAAAATTGATATATCTAGATTAAATAATTATTAAGTGATAAATTAAGTGATAAATTAAGTGATAAATAACAATGTTATCTTATTTGACAAATTTTATAAATGTATATAAAATAAAATAAGGTGGGTTATGTTAGAAAATTTTATTATGGAAAAAGCAAAGGCTCATGAATTGTCTTTGGAAAATTATTATGAAATAGTTGATTATATGTTGAAACATGGTGCGGACATATCTATAACAAAAATGTTTTTAGCACTTGACTCATTCGGCATGAGTAAAAAGGAAGTTTTACATTTAGCGCTTGCTTTGCGTGATAGTGGTAAAGTAATAAAATATAATCAACCGATTTTTGAAAAACATTCAACAGGTGGAATAGGAGATAGTTCAAGTTTGGTTTTAATTCCTTTACTTGCAAGTTTGGGTTATAAAATAATCAAAACGACAGCAAAGTCATTAGTTTTTACAAATGGTGGTACTGATAGATTTAAAGCAATTCCAAATTTTAAAGTAAAATTTTCAGATGATGAAATTAAAAATATATTAGATAAAACTAATGCCTGTGTCCTATCTCATAACGGAGATATGTGTCCTGCTGACAGAATTTTGTTTGATATTATTGAAAAAAATGGTTTGGAAAGAAATTTAAATTTTATAGCTGCATCAATAGCTGCTAAAAAATTAGCTAGTGGAGCAAAACTTGTCCTAGTAGATGTAAAATATGGTCAAGCTTCGCTTATAAATTCATATTTTAAAGCAAAAAAAATAGCTAAAATATTAAAATATATATTTTCAAAATGTAATGTACGTTCTATTTTTGTCATTACTAATACGGTACAAACTTTTGGTGAAGGAATTGGTAATGCGTTAGAAGTTGTAGATGCCTTAAATGTTTTGCAAGGGAAAAAATGCATGTTGAGAGATGTTGTGTGCAGATTTGCTGTTGAAATGATTACTACTGCTAACCCTAAAATAAATAGAAAAGATGCTTATGATATGCTACATATTGCATTAGACAATGGTAGTGCATATAACAAATTTATGGAATTGGTACACTACCAAGGTGGAGATGAAAAAATATTAAAAGAAGCAAAATTATTTCAACCACATAAATCAATTAATTTTATAGCAGATAAAAATGGATATATTGGAACCATTAATTCACTTTTATTAGGAGAATTAATACGTCGACTATGTGTAAAATCGCACGATAATAATATAGGTGTGATATTGAGAGTTAAAATTGGAGATTATGTAAAAAAAGGTGATATAATATTATCATATTATTATAAAGATGATGATGATTTAAACAAATATAAAAAGGCAATTCTTGGTTGCATCGGAGTGACAGACACAAAAATAAGACCTGTATATCCTATAAAAAAGGTGATAAGATAATGAAATATATTGTAAAATCAAAAGATGATACCAAATCATTGGCAAAAAAATTTGCTAAATCTTTAAAAAAAGGAGATGTTGTCTGTTTGAATGGTAATTTAGGTGCAGGGAAAACTACATTTACTCAATATGTTTTTTATTATCTTGGAGTAAAAGAACAGGTGAATAGTCCAACATTTTCAATTTTAAAAATTTATAAAGGCACAGATTTTATATTAAATCATTTTGACACATATAGAATAGGAGAAGAAGAAGCAATAGAAGCTGGATTTGATGAAATATTAGATAATAAAGAGAATATTTCATTTATAGAATGGGGAGAAAATATTATATCGCTTTTACCATCAAACAGAATAGAAGTTAATATAAAAATAATAGATGAAAATACAAGGGAATTTGAAATAAAGAGATGAATAAGTTAATTATTAATACTGCTAATGATGAATTGGAAATTGTCTTGAGCGTACAGGACGAAATTTTTCACAAGACCGAAAAATCTAAATTGCATCATAATGAAACAATGCTTCCTTTGTTGGATAAGATGTTAAAAGATAATAAAGTGACACTAAAAGATATTGATGAATTTGGTGTGGTTATTGGTCCTGGTTCATTTACAGGGATTCGTGTTGGAATAGCAACCATAAAAGCTTTTCGTGATTGTCTAAATATTAAAGCAAAAGGTATAAATAATTTAGATTATTTGTATAATCTTGCTAAAAAACAAAATGATAATATAGATATAGTTGCAATAAAGGGTAGTAAAAATAGTTATTTTGTTGCCAGATTTATTAATGGTGTTGTGTTTAAATATGAACGTAATTTATCTTTTGATGAATTGATTGAAATCTCTCAAAATAAAGAAATAGGAATGTTTGAAAAAGATGAAAATCTTAATTGTTTCGTTGTAAAAACTGATGCAAAAGTATTATTAAATTATTTGCAATTGTCTGAAGATTATAATTTAGTTCCAATATATTATCAATTATCACAAGCCGAAAATGAAAAATTAAAACAAAAAAATTTAAAGATTGAATTACCTGCAATTAGCGATATTGATATAATTGAGAAAATAGAAAGAGAAAGTATTCAATATAATGCGTTAAAGCGTGATGATTTTGTTAATATGTTTAATAATATAAATTATGAATTTAGAATTGCTAAATTAGATGAAGATATAGTGGGATTTATTTTAGTTCAAATTACAGATGAGATAAATATAACTTCGATAGCAGTAAAAAAAATGTATAGAAATTTAGGTATTGCAACAAAATTGTTAAACTGGTTAACCGATTATGCAAAATCTAAAGATTTAAAAAACATTAGTTTAGAAGTTAATGCTAAAAACATTACAGCATATTTATTATATGAAAAACTAGGCTTTAAAGTAAGAAGGATAAGGAAAAAATATTATTCAGATGGAAATGACTGTTATGAAATGTTTAAAATTATTGACTAATATACATGTTATAAAATTTTATTAAAATGATTGATTATAATGAAAAATTAAAAACAATATCAGTTGTAGTCATCTGGCAAATCATTAAGCAATAAAAGGTTATCATCATTATTTAATAATTTAAAATATTTTTTAGCTTCATTGAGTGTTGAAGTTAGGATTATTTTAGTTTTACTATTAACAGAACGAGCACCGTTCAATATGGCATTTTTATTATGATTTCCTACTATGATTAAATAGTCAATAGTATTGCACATTTGACCTAATTTATAATTAATTAGGTATTCATTTTTACCTCCTTCAATGATTCCTGGTGTGACAACCATTTTTTTATTTTTTAATTCATTTAGAACGAATAATGATTCTTTTGCGCTTGCTAAAGAGCAATTATAACTATCATCTAAAATGTTTATATGTGTTTTTATTAATTCTAACCTGTGCGGAATAAATTTTAAATTTTTCATAGCATTAATTATTGAATCAATCTCTACATTTAGTTTAATTGCTAATGCACAGGCAAGTAAAATATTAATAACGTTATGTCTACCTAATAAATTTGTATAGACATCAAAAGATTGATTTTTTATATTTAATTTAAAATATGTTTTGAAATTACGTATTTTAATATTAGTTGCATATATATCAGAATGCGAGTATATTGAAACTCCTTTTTTTTGTGTAGGTTTGTTTAAGTACATGCGATAAGTATATAAATTGTCTAGATTATACACGCATAAATCAGTGTTTAGATAATCACTTAATTCTGATTTGGCTTTGTAAACATTTTCTATATTGTGAAATGTTTCCAAATGTTGTGGCGCAACTAGAGTGATTATTCCATAATTCGCACCATATAATCTACATAATTTTTTAATATCTCCTTTTCGTCTTGCTCCGTATTCTAAAATAATAAAATCAAAATCAGAGACATTGTTTTCATTTATGAATTTTGAAATACCTAATGGTGTATTATAACTTTTTGGTGTTGCTAAAACTTTGTAGTTATTTTTTAAAAATTCAAATAAAATATTTTTTACACTGGTTTTGCCATTGCTTCCAGTAATTGCAATTATCTTTATCTTAGAAAGTTTAATTTTATTGCTCGCCTGTTTTATATAATTATGGTTTTTAATTTTATCATAAATGTTTAAAAAGTTTGCTATGATAGGTAAAAATAACAATAAGACATTTGAAAGTGTGGTGTAATATTTTATAGGTATTAACAAAATTGATAATATTATTGATATGGTATATAATCTAATTATTTTGTTTGTGAATTTTAATGGAGTTTTAGCACTATTAAAACTAAAATGATATAAAGAACTTATTATTAAAATAATAATATTTGAAGAAAGTAAAAATAAAAAATTTTTAAAATTTAATTGAATTATAAGTAAAATCATGCAAAAAATATAGTAAATTATACATTTTTTTAAAAAAAATTTAAAATATCTTGTAAAATTATAATCTCTTAATTGATAAATATGTAAATAATTTTCAATAAAAATTGAATTTGATATGAGAGTAATAAAATTTAAAATATATAAAATTATCAATGACATAAGAACTCAATAATCGCATTATTAAATAATGCATTTTCATTTAAATATGCAAAATGGTCTGATTTGGTAGTAATCAACTTTGCATTATTTTTGCGTTTTATTTTCTTTGCAAAATTATATTTTGTTGCACTATCTTTTTTACCCCAGAATAAAAGCATAGGGCAATCAAACATAATCATTTTTTTTGTGTTTGTATTTACTATGTTTTTAAAAGATTTTTTGTTAGTATCTGATAAACTAATAAATTCATCGCTGGCAACTTTTTTATATAGATATTTAAATTTGTTATGTTTTAGCAAAATTACATTATTTTCATTTTCAATCTTTTTGTACAGATTATAAGTTTTGATTCCTGCACCAGCGGTCACTACAATTTTATGAATATAAAAAAATTCTTTTAATATACATGCCACTCGGAAACCAAAACTATGGCAGATTACTATAATTGAATTGATATCATGCAATTTCAATACATTTAATATTAAATTTGTATAATCCATTAAATTCCAAACTTCGTTGGTTGTTGATGTTGTTGGCATTGTTAAACTAATTATGCTATATTTTGCAGATAACAATTTTAATGTGGTTAAAAATGAATTTTTGTTTCCTCCCCAACCATGCAAAAATAAAATTGTTTGTTTATTTGAATTAGGCAAAAATTCATAATCTATTATTTCTTGTTTAAAAATATAATTCATAATACTATTTATGCAAACAAAAATTTTTGTTTCATCATAAATAAAATGTATGAAAAGATTATGTGTTATTTTTGGAGGTGCTAGTTGCGAACACGATATATCTATTATCACGGGAATGCAACTATGCAAGAATTTAGAGACAAAGTACAAAATAGAAAAAATATATTTAGGTTTGGATAACAATTTTTATTTGGCAACTCATGTCGACAATATCAGTTTTTTTGAAAACAAATCAAAAATAAAGTTAAAACAAATAATATTACATGACGGTGCAATTTATTTAAAAAATTTAGTATTCAAAAAATATTGTGATATTTTATGTGTTATAAATTGTTGTCATGGAGGAGTTGGTGAAAACGGCGATTTGAATGGTTTTTTTGCAGTAAACAAGATTCGTTCTACTGAGGCTAAAAGTTTACCTTCTCATATAGCAATGGATAAAAATTTATCAAAAACACTTTTAAAAGATATTGTACCAACTATAAAAGGAATAAAAGTTGATAAGAGAAATTATAAACTTGCAATAGATGAAATCGTCAAAAATTTTAATGGTGAATTAATTGCAAAACCTAATTCTTTGGGTTCTAGTATAGGAGTAAAAGCGGTTAATAAAAACGATTTCGTTGAGCAAATTGATGCTATATTGCAAATGGACGATTCTGCATTAATAGAAGAGAGAATAGTTAATAAAATAGAATTTAATCAAGCATGTATTTTAGACAATGATAAATTGGTATTAAGTGCAATAGAACAACCAATTTCAAAAGATGAATTTTTGTCTTTTGATGAAAAATATATTTCATCAAATAAAAATAAAGGACAGGATAGAATTATCCCAGCAAAGATTAGCAAATCATTAAAAAATAAAATAGATGATTATACAAAAAACATATATACCACATTAAATATGAATGGAATAGTAAGGATTGATTACATTTATGATATTGATAAAAAGATTTTGTATTTTAATGAGATAAATACAATTCCGGGTAGTATGGCTTTCTATTTATTTGAACCTATAGGTATAGATTACATTACATTAATAGATAAACTAATAGATAATATTATTGATACAAAAAAATATTTATATTTTGATAGTGGGGTGCTTTCAAAAAAATTGCATTAATTATATTTTTTTGGTATAATTAGTCCGATTGGATAAAAACTTAATTGAAAAGGGGAAAAATCGTGGCTAGTTATGATTCAAAAGATTTAATTGTTTTAGAAGGCTTAGATGCTGTACGTATGCGCCCAGGTATGTATATTGGTACTACTGGACCAAAAGGTTTACATCATTTGTTGTGGGAAATAATAGATAATGCTATTGATGAAGTTGCTAATGGTTTTGGCAACAAAGTAGAAGTGACTTTGCATAAAGATGGTACAGCTTCAGTGTTAGATAATGGTCGTGGAATACCAGTAAATCCACACCCTAAACTTAAAATGAGTGGCGTAGAAGTGGTATTCACTCAGTTGCATGCTGGTGGAAAATTTGGCGACCATAATTATAAATATTCTGGTGGACTACATGGAGTAGGTGCTTCCGTTACAAATGCATTAAGTAGATATCTAGAGGTGACAGTATTTAAAGATGGCAAAAAATATTTTGCACGTTTTGAGTCAATTGAAAAAAACGGCAAAATACATAGCGGTGTACCTGTGGTCCATTTAAAAGAAATTGGGAATACGACATTAAAAGGAACGTATGTACGTTTTTTGCCAGATGATAGAGTATTTAAAGATATAAATTTTGATTTTGATACCGTTTATGAAAGATTGAAGGAAACAGCTTTTTTAAACAAAGGGGTTCATATTGAACTTATTGATGAACGCACTAATAAAAAAGAAACTTTGTGCTATGAAGGTGGTATTAGAGATTATGTGACTAGTTTGACTATGGACAGAAAACCATTATTTGTTCCACCGATTTATGTTGAAAATGAAATTGAAGACACATTTGTATCCTTGGCTATTCAATATGTAGACAATTATACTGAAAGTATATTTAGTTATGTAAATAACATTCCAACACCTGAGGGTGGAACTCATGAAATAGGTTTTAAAACTGCATTAACAAAAGTTTTAAATGATTTTGCTAAAAAACATGGATTAGTTAAAGATAAAGATATTCCTTTTATTGGAGATGATTTCAGAGAAGGATTAGTTGCTGTGCTATCAATAAAAATGAAAAATGTCCAATTTGAAGGACAAACTAAGACTAAATTAGGAAATGTTGAAGCACGTTCTAGGGTAGAAGCTGTTTGTACACAAGGGCTTAATGAATTTTTTGCTAGCAAGAAAAATGAAAACGTTGGCAATATTATAATTGAAAAAGCAAAGGGAGCAGCACGAGTTCGTGCTGCTGCTAAGCGTGCAAAAGATTTGACACGTGCAAAAAATTCTATTGAAGGTAGTATGCTAATAGGTAAATTAGCTAACTGCACTAGTAAAAATCCAGATATCAATGAAGTTTTCATAGTTGAAGGAGATTCGGCTGGAGGTACAGCAAAACAAGGGCGAGATAGATATTATCAAGCGATTTTACCTTTACGCGGGAAACCTTTAAACAGCGAGAAAAAAAGGATTGACCAAGTATTAGCAAACGAAGAAATTCGAACAATTATTGGTGCAATTGGTACTGGAATTGGTGAAGACTTTAAACTTGAAAATTTGAAATATAATAAAATTATTATATTAAGTGATGCTGACCAAGATGGTATGCATATTAGGTGTATACTTCTTACTTTCTTTTTTAGATATATGCGACCACTTATTACAAATGGAAACATCTATGTTGGTATGCCTCCATTGTACAAGGTAAAAACAAAAGATAAAGAATGGTATTGTTATACAGACGAAGAATTAGAAGCGGTCACTTCTAATGTGAAAAATTATACTTTACAAAGATATAAAGGTTTAGGGGAAATGAGTGCTGAACAGTTGTGGTCAACGACAATGGATCCAGCAAGAAGGAGCATGATTCGAGTGACGGTTGAAGATGCTGTTCAAGCAGATAAAGAAATTTCAATGTGGATGGGAGATGATGTTGGCCCGAGAAAAGACTATATTAATAAAAATGCAAATTTTAATAAATTAGACAATTTTGATACTAAAAAGGAGAATCAATGAGTGAAGATAAAAATGTAGACGAACTTATGAATAAACCAAGGGGAAATCTATTCGAAAAAACAGTGGAAGAAGTAATGTCAACATCTATGCTTCCATATAGTGAATATGTCATAATGGATAGAGCACTTCCACGTGTAGAAGATGGTTTAAAACCTGTTCAAAGGCGTATACTTTTTGATATGCTTGAATTGGGAGTGACTCCAGACAAACCTTTTAAAAAATCAGCGCGTATTGTTGGAGATACATTAGGTAAATTTCATCCACATGGTGATTCTTCAGTGTATGGAGCGATGGTTAGAATGGCTCAAGATTTTATTATGGGAGAGCGATTAATAGAAGGACAAGGAAACTTTGGCTCTATTGATGGAGACCCAGCAGCAGCTATGCGTTATACTGAAGTTAGATTAACACCACTTGCTCTTGAATTGATGAAAGATTTAGATAAGGATACAGTAAGTTTTAGTTTTAACTTTGATGATACAATAAAAGAACCTGATTATCTGACAGGGCGTTTCCCTAATTTGTTTGTTAATGGGGCATCTGGAATTGCAGTTGGACTTGCTACTAATATTCCTACGCACAATTTGGGTGAAATGATTGATGGTTGTATAGCATATATTGACAATCCAAATATAAATCTTGATGAAATGCTTAAAATAATTAAAGGCCCAGATTTTCCTACTGGTGGAATGATATGTTCATCAAATGATATGAGAGAAGCATATGCTACTGGTCGCGGAAAAGTTGCTATGCGTGCAGTTTTTCATACTGAAGATGATAAAAATGGACGAACAAATATTGTTATTACTGAACTTCCTTATCAAGTAAATAAAGCAGAATTTTTAAAATCGGTAAATACTTTAAAAGAAAAAATGAAAGATGAATTGGCGGATATTTACGACATTTTAGACGAATCTGATAAAACAGGAATGCACGCTGTAATAACATTAAAAAAAGATGCAGATGTAGACAATATAATAGGCATTTTATTAAAACATACAGATATGCAATTAAATTTCAATTATAATGTGGTAGCAATTGCAGATGGTAGTCCAAAGCAATTAGGTTTATTAGATTATTTATCATATTATATTAAATTCCAGTTAGATATAATCGTTAAAAGAACAAAATTTGATTTAGACAAAGCAAAAGCACGTGCACATATCTTAGAAGGTCTTGTGATTGCTATTCAAAATATAGATGAAGTAATAAAAATAATTAAGACTTCATCTTCAACATTGGACGCAAAAACGCGTTTAATAGCAAGATTTAAATTTACTGAAGTCCAAGCTCAAGCAATTTTAGATATGCGTTTAAGTAGGCTTACTAATTTAGAAACTGTCAAATTGCAAGAAGAATTAGCTGAATTGAAAAAATTAATTGATGAGTTAACTGCAATTTTAAATAGTAGAGATTTGCAATTTGGAGTTATAAAAAAAGAGTTAAGAGAGATAAAGGACAATTATGCTACACCGAGAAAAACAAAAATAGTTAAAAGTTTTGAAAACTTTGATATTACACCAATTGAAAAATTATTAGATACAGAGTGTGCAGTAGCAGTTTCAAATGACGGTCTTAGATTGAAAACATTAGATATTAAACAAATACAAAATGCTAGCCCAAACTATAAATATGATAATATTAATTCATTACATAAAGCAGTGGTACACACAAGTATGAATAGCAATGTATGTATATTTACAAATTTTGGTAATTACTTTAAATTAGCTGTTCGAGATATACCAAATTCTAAGTTTATTCAAAAGGGCACACCATTTTCACAAATCACCAATGCGGAGAGCAAAGAAAAAATTGTAGGAATTTTTGATGAAAATGAACTAAGAGAATGTCAAGAATTGATTATGATGACACAAGACGGTTATATTAAACGAGTAGAAAGCAATGAATATACTGAATTAAAGTCTGGTAGTTTAGCGTTAAAACTTAAAGATTTTGACCGAGTGCTATCTGTTCAAATAAATGACAATTTACCATCAATACTTATGGTAAGCACAGATGGAATGGCTGTAAACTTTGAATACAAAACTGCTCCAATAAATAAACGAAATAGCGGTGGTGTGATAGGTATGAACCTTAATAATAAGGAAAAAGTTATTTTTGCTAGTCAAGTAAATACATTGGATAGAGTATTAGTAATAACTCCTGAAGGAAATGCAAAGAAATTTAGTTTAAATGAAATACCTATTGGAGTGAGAAATAGAAAAGGATTGAAGATTATTGCAGGTAAAGACAAAATTTTTGCTATAATTTCACCAATAGTGACAGGTGAGATTGTTTTACAAGACAAAGACAAATTATTTGCTGTAGATGTTAATGATATCCCAATACAAACACGTACTAGTATATGTAAACCATTAATACCAAAAACAAAAATGAATTTGAAAGAAGTAGGCTTATATCTAAATTAAAATAAAAATAACAATTTATTAAATTTACTATTTTATTATTTAAAATAAAAAATTTTCAATCATAATGAAAAGAATGGAATAAATAAAATATAATTAAATATTTATATTGTAGTGAATCGAATTTTTTAATTAGATTAAGTATAATTTAAAATTTATATTACAGAATAAATATTTTTAAATTAAATTCTATAATTTGACATTTTATTCTAAATTTTAACATATTTTATAATATGGAAGTTTCTTTCCTTGAACTAAAAAGTAAACAAGTAATAAACACTGTTGATGGGAAATGCTTAGGACATATAACAGATGTTATTTTTGATGTAGTCACGGCGTGTACACTTGGATTTGTAGTTCCTCAGCCTAATCAAGGATTTTGGGGAATATTTCGAAGTAATCGAGAATTATTCATACCATATAACTGTGTATGTAAAATAGGTGTAGATGTTATTTTAGTGGAATTATATGTTGACGAAAATCATCAATCATCAAAACAACAACAGCCTAGGGGTAGGTGTAAAACTAATGTAATTACACTAGATAATGGGAAATATTCTAATCAACAAACTGAATATGTAAAACAATAGATAGTGCAAATATTAAAATTGTTTTAACATTAATAGTTTTATAAAATAATTGAAGTTTTAAAAATAAAATTTATAAAAACATTATCATTTTATTTGTAAATTTTGTCGAAATGTGCAATAATATACATTAAGGAGAAAATAAGATGAGATGTATTTTTTGCGGTAATAATGAAAGTAAAGTTGTTGATAGCAGATACTTAAAAGATATGAGTATACGTAGAAGGAGAGAGTGTTTACGTTGTGGCAAACGCTTCACTACTTATGAAACAGTTGAACGCAATCCTATGATTGTGACCAATGTTGACAATTTTAGAGAACCATTTAAATTTGAAAAGTTATTAGAAAGTATTAAGTATGCAACTTATTGCACAAATATATCTGATTCTGCAGAGGATATTGCTAATAAAATTGAAACTAAATTATTAGGTTTGCAACAACAAGAAATTACCACAAAAGATATTGTGAAAGTTGCATTAGATGTGTTAATTGAAGTCAATGCTATGGCATGTTTAGTCTATTACACACAACATACAGAATGTGAAAATTTTGACGGAATTAGAAGATTTATCAATATATAATATTTTAATCATTATAACCTAAATAAGAGAACTGTGAATGTTCTTTTTTTTATTTATTAAATCATAAAATCATTTGTGTTTTTTTATATTTTGAGTAGAATAATATATATGAATGACAGTAAAATATCTAAAGTAAATATTAGGTTCTATATTAATTTATTTATTGTGTTAGTAGCATTAATATCATTTTTTGTTATTCTATTTTTCGTAATTAAATACGATTCTTTGTCTATTGATAGTTATTTTTATTACGTATTTCATGACAAATTTGAATCAAATTTTATGACTAATTTTTATAAAGTGTATACTTATTTAGGTTCTTTTTATGGATTAATGATAATTGCTTTAATTTTTTTAATAGTATGCAAAAATAAAAAACTAGGAATTGGACTTGGTTTAAATTTAATAATTGTTGGAATCCTTAATTTTTTGATTAAAATAATAATTAGACGTCCACGTCCAGCAGATATTAATATTATTACCGAATCTGGGTTTAGCTTTCCTTCTGGACACGCAATGATGAGTATTGCATTTTTTGGAATGATTATATATTTTATTTATAAATTTATAACAAACAAATGTTTAAAATCGGTTTTGATTATAGTTATGTATATTATAATCTTAATGTTAGGTACAAGTAGAATTTATCTAGGAGTTCATTATTTTTCTGATGTTTTGGCAGGGTTTTTAATCGGGTATGTTATTTTGAGTGTAAATATATATTTATTTAATATATTATCTGAACATAAATTTAAAAAATTAAATAAAAAAAATCAATAAATATAAATTAAAAATTTTAAGGTTAGTTTTAATTTGTTTATTTTGTTATGACTTTAAGAAATATTTTTAATACAATTTTTTTATTGCAAAAAAAATTTTTGTATGTTATATTATATTAGATTTTTAAGGAGAAATATGATTACAGTAAGTAATGTAGCAGTACAATTTGGAAGCAGAAAATTATTTGATGAAGTCAATTTAAAATTTACTAAAGGGAATTGTTATGGTGTCATAGGGGCAAACGGAGCTGGTAAATCTACTTTTATGAAAGTATTATCAGGTGAATTGGAACCTAACAAAGGAGAAGTTATAATCCCTGCAAAAGAAAGATTGTCAGTGTTGGAGCAAAATCAGGAAAAGTATAATGAATATACTGTGCTTCGTACTGTTTTAATGGGACACAAAAGACTTGTCGAAATTATGGATGAAAAAGAAATGTATTATCAAAAGTCTGATTTTACAGAAGAAGATGGAATTAAACTAGGTGAGCTAGAAGCTGAATTTATGGAATTAAATGGTTGGAATGCGGAAAGTGATGCTGAAAGTTTACTTAATTCTCTTGATATTTCTAAAGAATTGCACAATGAACTTATGAAGAATGTTGATAGTAAAATTAAGGTTAAAGTTCTTTTAGCACAAGCATTATTTTCAAATCCAGACAATCTGATTTTAGATGAACCAACAAATAATTTAGATTTAAAAACTATACGTTGGTTAGAAGATTTTATTTTAAATTTTGAAAATACAATTATAATAGTCAGTCACAATAGACATTTTTTAAACAAAGTTTGTACACATATATGTGATATAGATTATGGTAAAATTAATTTGTATTTAGGCAATTATGATTTTTGGTACGAATCTAGCCAATTAGCATTAAAACAGCAAAAAGAGCAAAATAAAAAAGCTGAACAAAGAGCAAAAGAATTACAAGAATTTATTGCTCGCTTTTCAGCCAATGCATCAAAATCAAAACAGGCTACTAGCAGGAAAAAAGAATTGGAACGTTTAACTATTGAAGATATCAAGCCAAGTAGTAGAAAGTATCCTTATATTGATTTCAAATTTGAACAACGTATAGGAAATGATATTTTGTTTGTTAAAAATCTTACAAAAAAAGGTTTATTTGAAAATGTATCATTCACTGTACGTCCTGATAATAAGATAGCTTTATTAAGTGATAACAGCAATGTTATTACAGCATTATTTGAAATTTTATCTGGAAGAGATACTGATTATAAAGGTGAAGTAGTATGGGGAAAAACTATTACTCACACATATTTACCTCAAAATAATAATGAGTACTTTGAAAATTCGGATTTGTCATTAGTTGAATGGATTGGGCAATTTACAAAAGAAAATGATGCTACATTTTTGCGTAGTTGGCTAGGGCGAATGTTATTTAGTGGAGAAGAAGCAGAGAAAAAAGCAAAAGTTTTATCTGGAGGAGAAAAAGTAAGGTGCATGTTAGCTAAAATGATGTTGGAGGGTGGAAATTTTCTATTGTTGGATGAACCAACCAATCATTTAGATTTAGAGTCGATAACTGCATTAAATAAAGGTATGGAAAAATTTGAAGGTTGTATGATTTTCTCTACACATGATGAAGAAATTATGTCTACAGTTGCTAATCGAATTATTCGAATAAATAACACACTTGAATATGATAAAGAAATTGATTACGAAACATATCTTGACACACAGTTAAAAAAATAAAATTTTTTATTAAAATATTACTAATTGTTATATTTTAAACAAATACAGATATAAATATAAAACTTAATAAATCAAATTCAAGTGAATTTAGGATAACGAAAAATCTAACTGATGTTAGATTTTTTTGTGTCTTTTTATAAATTTATTATCATATAATTAATTATGAGCATGTTAGATGAAATTGAAAAATTTATGATTCAAACGGACACTTCTATCAATTTTCGTACAATAAATTTAGGTGGAAGATGTTTATACATTGAGGGGATAAAGTCGGTCATCAGTTTTGGAACGGAAGAAATGGATTTTCAAATGAAAAAATTTATGTTGATAGTGAAAGGAGAAAATCTTAAAATTAAATATTTAGACAAAGACACTTGTGTGATTGAAGGTAAAATAATTTCGGTAGGTGAAAAATGAAATTTGATTTAAATGGATATGATTTGGACAACCTTATTAAAAAATTATATTTGAAAAAAGTGACATTATATAACATTGTAAAATATTCAAATGAACACATATCTTTTGAAATAGATGATAAAAATGAAAAAAAAGTAAAAAGATATATAGCAAATTTTAAAGTTAAACAAAGTTTAAATAAATTTAAACGCGTTCCGAAATTGGTGGCTACAAACGTTGGGATATTATTGGGCGTTTTTTTTGGTATTATATTTTCAATTTTTGCTAGTAATTACATTTGGCAGATTCGTATTTATGGTACAAATGAATTGAATAACTCAGATATATTAGAAGTTTTAAAAGATAATGGTATTTGTGTAGGTAAAATTAATCGCACAACTAGTGAAGAAATTGAAAACATATTATTACATAATTATGATAGAATTGCACAAGTCTCTGTTATCAAAAAGGGGACAGCAATAATTATTAATTTAAGCGAAAAACTTGTGTATTCTGAAATTAATTACGAACCTATAACTGCTATGTTTAATGGAATAGTGACTGATATAAATATTATCACAGGCACTTCAAATGTTAAAATTGGTGATTACGTAAATATAGGAGATGTACTTGTTTTACCATTTAATATTAATAGCAATGGAGAAAAAGTAAGTGTTGAGCCATTGGCGGAAATAAAAGGTCAAATTTTTATAATTAATAAGGTAAAATTAAATCGCATTGAATATACCTTAAAACGAACAGGAAACAGTATTAAAACATATATATACAAACTTTTTGACCTAAAATTATTTTCTGGTAAAAGTAAAAATTCGTTTGCTCTTTTTGAAACAGTCAGCTATAATGAAAATATAAGTAGACTTATTCCATTCAGTCGAGATGTGATAGTCTACTATGAATTAGCAACTGTCGAGACAATTCATGATTTTGATGTCGAAAAAAATAATTTAATGGAAAATTCTCGCAGTGGAGCTTATAACAAGTTGCCTGCATATACAAAAATGATAGACGAAAAAACAGAAGTATCTATCTTTCAAGATGTTATGTATGCTACTACAACAATTATAGTGGAAGGGATTATTAATGATTGAATTTAATTCTAAAATTGAAGATAAGATAATGCAGAATCTCGAAAAAGTCTATGATGCTGTAGTAAATTTTGCACATTTACCAAAAAAGATTAAAGTTAATTTGTCTTTTGTAGATGAAAAAACAATAAAAAAATTAAATAAAGATACTAGAAATATAGATAAAGTGACAGATGTTTTGACATATCCGTATATTGAATTAAAGCCTAAAGGAAAGTTGATATTATCAGATTATAGAAATTATATTGACCAAGAAGATAAAACTTTATTGATAGGAGATATCTATATATGCACAAAAAGAGCAGAAGAACAAAGTAAAGAATATGGTCATTCACTTAATAGGGAGATATGTTTTCTATTTTGTCATGGAATGTTGCATATTTGTGGATATGACCATATCAAACAAAAAGATGAAGAAGAGATGATTAAAATTCAGTCTGAGATTTTAGACAAATTAGATATTAAACGTGAAAATTTTAAATGTGGATTTGTCACTATAATTGGAGAAACAAATGTAGGTAAAAGTACATTATTGAATCAGTTAATTGGTGAAAAAGTGGCAATCGTTAGCCCAAAATCTCAAACTACACGTGAAAATATAAAAGGTATATATAATGACAAAAATTCTCAAATAGTATTTGTGGATACACCGGGATATCACAAACGCAAAACTAAAATTGATGATGAGATGAACAAACAAATCGACGAAGCTACACAAGATACCGAAATTATATTAATTATGATTGATGCAAAAAAATCATTAGTTGAACAATATAATAAAATAATAAATAAGTTAAATGTCAATGCGAAAAAGATATTATTAATTAATAAAATTGATGAAACAAAATATGAAAAAGTCTATCCACAACTATTAGAATTGTCAAAAATTGCAAAAGTAGATGAAATTTTGCCAATATCAGCAATCAACGGAACAAATTGTAATATTTTGATTGATATGATAAAAAAATATTTGCCCAAATATGATTATGAAATGAGATATTATCCGATTGATAGTTATACAGATAAAAATTTGCGAGAAGTTTGTGCAGAAATTATTAGAGAAAAAGCTTTATTGTGCTTAGATGATGAAATACCTCATGGAATACAGGTAGTTGTGACAGAATTTAAAGAAGATGAAAATCCAATAGAGATACATGCAGATTTATATTGTGAAAAAGAATCTCACAAACCAATAATTTTAGGTAAAAATGGCGAAAAAATTAAAGAAATTTCAACTAAAGCTAGATTAAGCATAGAAAAAATTATTAATAATCATGTAAATTTACAAATTTATGTAAAAGTAAAAGAAAATTGGCGTAATGATATTCGTGCAATCACAGATTTTGGATTGAAAGCGGAGTGAATAATATAAAAAATTTAACATAAAATATAAAAGGAGTGAATATGAAAAAATCGATGACTATAGAAGAAATTGCTAATGGTTATATGGAACTGTTTGCGAATACGGGCAAACCATACTATTTTATGATGTATCGCTCTTTAATTATTTTATGTTATAATATTTACAATATTGATGAATTGAAGACAAATAATAATGAAGAATTATCATTATAAAAAATTAAAAAAATAAAAATATTAATATAAAATTTTAAATTTTGCGTGTAAATATCAGTAATTTTTAAAATTTTCAACATATTATAAATCAAAATATAAAAAATATGTAAATAGTTTTTATATAAAATTTAACAAAAAAAATAAAATGGATACAAAAGTAAAAGGTATTATTATTCAAACTTACGATTATAAAGAAGCAGATAAGCTTGCTTCAATTTTTAGTTTAGAACAGGGAAAAATTCTAGCAAAATTTATTGGAGTAAAAAAAGAAAAAGCAAAATTAAAATCTATTGCACAACCATTTGTATTTGCGGAATTTGTTTTGTCTAAAAAAGGAAATACAAATATTATTACATCTGCAAATATTATTGATGAATTTTCTTCAATACTTATAAATTATAATAAGATGATGTGTGGTTATGTAATTTTAGACATAATACGTTCGATTATTCCAAATCAAAAAACTGAATCAGATCTATTTTTAATCCTTTTAGCAAGTTTAAAAAATATTGAAAATAAAGATGAATATATTTATACCATAGATTTTATATTAAAATTTATATCATTTTCTGGAATGGGACTAAAATTTTATGATAATTCTAAAATATACTTAGACAAATCAACGGGTAATTTTGAAATTAAAAAGAATTTTAATTCTGTTGAAATTGGTAAAAAAGTTTATGAAATTATTAAAAATATTAATGAAAGCAATTATAATGTGGAATATAATTTGAATAATATTAAACAAGCATTGAGACTTTTGCATAATATCATTTATGCAAAATTTAATGAAGATATTAAATCATTTGAATTTATCTAGGTTCAAATTAAAAATGAAATCTATTGAGTTATTCAATTTGTAAAATTAATTATTAGATAATTATAAAATATAAATTTTGAATTAAAGCAAATTTTAGTTGCTTTTTTTCTTAGTTTTCGCTATTCTTATTAACGTATGTTTTAAGGAGAATATATGAAAAAATACGTTTATCTATTTAGTGAAGGTAATGCAAATATGCGTGAACTTCTTGGTGGTAAGGGTGCAAACCTTGCTGAAATGACAAGAATAGGACTTCCTGTTCCACAAGGTTTTACAATTTCTACTGAAGCTTGTACTCAATATTACGAAGATGGTCGTCAAATTAATCCATCTATTCAAAAAGAAATAATGGAAAATATTGAGAAAATGGAAAAAATTACTGGGAAAAAATTTGGTGATAAAGAAAACCCACTTTTAGTATCTGTTCGTTCAGGAGCACGTGCTTCTATGCCAGGTATGATGGATACAATTTTAAATTTAGGTTTGAATGAAGAAGTGGTTGAAACTTTATCTAGAAAGAGTGGTAATCCACGTTGGGCATGGGATTGCTATCGTAGATTTATTCAAATGTTTTCAGATGTTGTAATGGAAGTCGGGAAAAAATACTTTGAAAAACTAATTGACCAAATGAAAGAGAAGAAAGGTGTAGTATATGATGTAGATTTAACTGCTGATGATTTAAAAGAATTAGCAAATGAATTTAAAGCAGAGTATAAAAAGCAATTAGGAAAAGAGTTCCCAACCGATCCAAAAGAACAATTATTTGAAGCAATAAAAGCAGTGTTCCGTTCTTGGGACAATCCTCGTGCTAATATTTATCGTATGGACCACGATATCCCATATTCTTGAGGTACAGCTATAAATGTTCAAATGATGTCTTTCAGAAAAATGGGAGATACATCTGGTACAGGTGTTGCATTTACAAGAAATCCAGCAACTGGCGAAAAAGGACTTATGGGAGAATTTTTGATTAATGCACAAGGTGAAGACGTTGTAGCAGGTGTTAGAACTCCTATGCCTATTCAAAAAATGGCAGAAGTTATGCCAGAGGTTTACGAGCAATTTAAGAAAATTTGTGATATTCTAGAAAATCATTATAGAGATATGCAAGATATGGAATTCACAATTGAAGATAAGCATTTGTACATGTTGCAAACTAGAAATGGTAAACGTACAGCAGCAGCTGCTATTAAAATTGCTTGCGACTTAATTGATGAAGGCATGATTACTGAACAACAAGCATTAATGCAAATTGATGCTAAATCATTAGATATGTTGTTGCATCCTACATTTGATTCTGAATCTCTTAAAAATGCAGACAAGAATAATGTTGTTGGCAAAGGTATAGCGGCTTCTCCTGGTGCTGCAGCAGGTAAAATTGTGTTTACTGCAGAAGATGCTGTGAAATTAGGCAAACAAAACGAAAAAGTTGTATTGGTTCGTCTTGAAACTAGTCCTGAAGATATAGAAGGTATGAAATATGCACAAGGAATTTTAACTGTTCGTGGTGGTCAAACATCTCATGCCGCAGTAGTTGCACGTGGTATGGGTACTTGCTGTGTTTCAGGTTGTGGTGATATTAAAATGGACGAAGAAAACAAATGTTTTACTTTGGCTAATAAAGTTTTCCATGAAGGCAATGTGTTGTCACTTGATGGTTCAACAGGTAAAATTTATGATTGTCTAATTAAAACGGTTCCTGCTGACCCAAATAGCGGATATTTTGGTAGAATAATGAAATTAGCAGATAAATATAAAGCATTAGGTGTAAGGACTAATGCAGATACTCCACATGATGCTGAACGTGCTGCAGAATTGGGAGCACAGGGTATTGGCTTATGTCGTACAGAGCATATGTTCTTTGAACCAGATAGAATTGGAGCATTCCGTGAAATGATATGTGCTGATACATTAGAAGAACGAATTGTTGCACTTAATAAAATAGAACCAATGCAACAAAAAGATTTTGAAGGATTGATGGAAGCATTAAAAGGAATGCCTGTCACAATTCGTTTCTTAGATCCACCTTTGCATGAATTTGTTCCAACAAGTGAAGAAGATATCAAAGAACTTGCTAAAGTTCAAAATAAAACTGTTGCACAAATCAAGCAAATTATTAACGGTTTACATGAATTTAACCCAATGATGGGTCATAGAGGTTGCCGTTTGACAGTCACTTATCCAGAAATTGCAGAAATGCAAACACGAGCTATTATTAAAGCTGCAATAAATGTTCAAAAAAGACATCCAGACTGGAAAGTTGAACCAGAAATTATGATTCCATTAGTTGGAGAAGTTAAAGAATTAGCATTTGTTAAGAAAATTGTTGTAAAAACAGCAGATGAAATTATCGCAAAATCAAATTCAAAATTGAAATATGAAGTTGGTACAATGATTGAGATTCCAAGAGCCGCTTTAACCGCAGATGAAATAGCAAAAGAAGCAGAATTCTTCTGTTTCGGAACAAATGACTTAACTCAAATGACATTTGGTTTCAGTAGAGATGATGCTGGTAAATTCTTACCTGCATATTATGCTAATAAAATTTATGAATCAGATCCATTTGCTCGCCTTGATACTGTGGGTGTTGGCAAATTAATGGAAATGTCAATAAAATTGGGAAGGTCAACTCGCCCTAATTTGCATGCAGGAATATGTGGAGAACATGGCGGAGACCCATCTTCTATTGAATTCTGTCATAATATTGGATTGGATTATGTAAGCTGTTCACCATTACGTGTTCCAATTGCACCTTTAGCTGCAGCTCAAGCTAACATTAAAAATCCTAGAAAATAAATTATTTTTGATTTAATTATATACGATTTATAAAGTAATCATTTATATACAAACAGACTAGTAAACATAATAGTCTGTTTGTTTGCTTAAAAAAATAGGAATTTAAACAAAAACGTTGTATTTAGTTATGAAGAGGGGTAGGTAGGAATTCCTACAAATTTTATTTTTTTTAAATTTCATAATATTATTATAAGGAAAGTTTTTTTATGTGGTGTATTAAGCAAATAATTGGAGTGTTTACTGATGATGAAAAGTAGTATTTCTCCACAATTTTTAGATGAAGTTAGGTCAAAAAATGACATAGTAGATGTAGCTAGCAAATATATGACATTAAGTCGACGTGGTGGTAATTATTGGGCATGTTGTCCTTTTCATAACGAAAAAACTCCTTCTTTTTCTATAAAACAAGACTGGCAAATATATAAATGCTTTGGTTGTGGTGAGAGCGGAAATGTATTTAATCTAGTAATGAAACTAGAAAATGTTGATTTTTATACAGCCGTTGAAATGCTTGCAAAAAATGCTGGCCTAGAAATGCCTAACGAGAAAGATAATTTAGAAATGCAAAAATTAAAGTATCAAAGAGATAGAATCTATCAAATATTAAAAGCAACTACTGATTTTTATCATAACAATTTATTAAATTCTAAAGATTCTAACCAAAGACGATATCTAGAAAAACGTAAAATATCCCCTGAAATGATTGAAAAATTTAAAATAGGTGCTTCATTAAATTATGAAGATTTACCAAAGTATTTGCATAAACTGGGTTTCAAAGCTGAAGAAATGATATCAGCGGGAGTTGTTGGAAAAAACGAAAAAGGGTTTTTATATGATTTTTATGGCGAAAGATTAATTTTCCCTATTTTCAATGGTTTTGGAGATGTTGTAGCATATTCAGGTAGGTCTGTTGATGATAATACACAAAAAGCTAAGTATAAAAATACACCGCAGACTTTAGTTTTCAATAAAAGTGAAATATTATTTGGATATAATTTTTTACGTGATTTGAAAAAACAGCATATGCTTGACACAGTAATAATAGTAGAAGGGCATATTGACGTGATAACTTGTCATCAATTTGGAATTACAAATGTTATAGGTAGTATGGGCACAGCTTTGACCAGTCAACATGCTAGGAAAATTAGTCAATTAGCTGATAATGTAATCTTATGTTTAGATGCTGACAGTGCTGGCAACAAAGCAACTTATAATGGTATTGATGAATTAAGAAATATTGGTTTAAATGTAAAAGTTGTTCGTTTGAATATTCAGATTGCTAAAGACCCAGATGAGTTTTTAAAGAAACGATCAAAAAATGAATTTATTGAAATACTTAGCAATGCTAAAGATTGTATTGAATTTGTGTTAGAGGATAGTGCAAAAAAGTATAATTTAGAAATTAGTTCAGATAAAAATAGATACATAAATGAAGCATTAAATTATATTTCAAAATTTTCTTCACCAGCTGAAAAAGAAATATATTTAAATGTATTGCAAAAAAAAGTGAAAGTTCCTATTGATGTCTTGAAACGAACGTTTGACATTATAAATAAAGACAATGTTCAAATTAATAAGACAGAAAAAGAAGAACAGATTGTTAACGAAACTGAATCTAATAATTATATTTTAGAAAGTAAAATTATGTTATTAGCATCTGTATTACATAAAAAGATAAAAAATATTGATGAATTATCAGGACTTTTTGACTCAGGTGATGAATTAAGTGAATTATATAGATTTTTAAAAGAAAAATTAAATAATAATTTTGATTATAATGTTTCTATGTTATATGATAATTTTGATATTAAAGATAAATCTTTAATTGACAAGGTTATTAATTATAATTTTCCAGCAGATGATGTGTATGAAACATATTTAAAAGATACAATTAAACGTGTAAAAATATATGAAATGGAAAAAAATTTATTAGAAATAAAAAATAAGATGTTAAATTGTGTGACAGATAAAGATAGATTTTCTTGTTTAAATGAGATGAAAGAATTGCAAGAAAAGATTAGTAAGGAGAAATCAAAACGGTGATTAAAATAGATAAAACAGATAAATTATATAAATACTTAGAAAATTTAGGCGTCAATGATATAGATAGTATTTATAACGAATTAGCGACAAATGGTAGATATAAACCTAAGGATATTCACATATATTTTATGTCTAAGTTTCAACCAAGCATGACTAATGAATGTGATGAATCAGATTTGGAAAAAATTTTAGATTATCATGTTGACTTGAAAAAAATAAAAAAGATATCTGAAAGCAAATTGAATTTGTTGTTAAAACAATTTGAAGACACTAGAGATTCAAATATACGTGAAGAAATTATAAATTCTAAATTAAAAGATGTTTTATATTTATGTATAAATTATCATACTCTGCATAAAGACGTGGACATACAAGATTTGGTTCAGGTGGCGAACATTGGATTAATTGAAGCACTAAATCATTACAAAACAAAAGCAAAAATTAATTTTAACGATTATATACTTTATTGGATTAGGGAAAAAATTATAGAAGAATTTGAGGAGAAAGAAAATGGTAAACATTGATGAAATTAAGCAAAAATTATTACAACAGATGAAAGACCTTCATCAAAAGTCAATTTCAGAAGATAGATTATGTAGCAAACTAATAGGAAAATATGAAGATATTAATGCTGATGAAGTTGAAAATATTAAACAGTATCTTATTTCTAACGGAATTACAATAACTGACAGAAGCGATGTTCCAATTGATGATAAAGAATTTGAAGATATTATCAGTCAAATAAATGTTAATGATTCTGTTAAATTATATTTAAAAGAAATTGGCAATATTCCACTTTTGACTCCGGAAGAAGAACGTGAATTAAGTAGACAACTTATTGAGGAACATAGTGAATATGCACGTAATAAATTGCGTGAATCTAATTTGAGACTTGTTGTTAGTATTGCAAAACGATATCAAAACAAAATGCCTTTTCTTGATTTGATTCAAGAAGGGAATGTCGGTCTTATGAAGGCTGTGGACAAGTTTGACTATACTAAAGGATATAAGTTTTCTACTTATGGCACGTGGTGGATTAGACAAAGTATTACACGTGCAATTTCAGACCATGCGAGATTGATTAGAACACCAGTTCATATGGTTGAGACTATGTTAAAACATAGTAGAGCAGTACGTGAATTATTACAAGAATTAGGAAGAGACCCTACTGTTGAAGAAATTGCTGAGAGATTAAATACAACTGTAGATAAAGTCATTGAAGTACAACGTATTTCTCAAGATCCAATTTCACTTGAGAGCAAAATGGGCAATGAAGAAGATAGCAAAATAGGTGATATTATACCAGACGAAAATGCACTTTCTCCGCATGATATTACTATGCAAAATATGCTAAAAGAACAATTAATGAGCGTATTGGAAACATTAACTCCACGTGAACAAAAAGTTATCAGATTAAGATATGGGTTGGACGATGCACACCCAAGGACACTAGAAGAAGTCGGTAGAGAATTCTCTGTCACTCGTGAAAGAATCAGACAAATTGAAGCAAAAGCATTGCGTAAATTACGTCATCCATCTAAATTAAAACGTTTGCGTGATGATTTGTCAGATGATGATGACGATAAAGGAATGAAAGGGAGAAGTTAGATGAAAACAATATTAGAGATACAAAAACTAGATAGGCAAATTCGAGCATTATTAAGAGAAGTTGATAGATGTCCTGCAAGTTTAGATTTTAAAAATTATAAAAAACTTCTACAAGAAGGAAAGATAAGGTTTGAACAATTAGAAGCCCAAGCAAATGAAATAATTAAAAATTACAATGTAGCATCTAATAAATTTGCCAACTATAAAGGTAATAGCGAAATTATTCGTAAACGCAATGTTGAAAACATTAATTTAGATAATATATCCACTTTAATAACTGATGCTAATAGTTTAGTGGGTGAGTTAAGTGAAGAACATAGGAAAATAGAAGATTTGGTTCGTAAATCAGAAGAAATAGTAAGAAAAAGTGCAGAATTATCTAATAAATTGACTGAAGCAAAATCAAGGTCTGGTGCAATTAAAGCAAAAATAGAGGCAAAAAAACAAGAAGTTGCTCCAAAGATTGCAGAATTAGAAAAAAAAATAAGTGAGTTAGAACCAAAAGTCGAGGATAAAGAAAAATATGAAAAATATAAAGAAATGAAAGCAAATGGAATATTCCCTGTTTACGTACCATTAGAAGAAAATTTTTGTGGTGGTTGTAAGGTCGAACTTCCTCTAAATTTCATTGAAAAATTGAAAACAAAGAAAATGCTTCCTTGTGAGCATTGTGGCAGAATTATTATGCTAGATAAGTAATTATATTAATATACTTTTCATATATATTAATATGAAAAGTGGAAATAAATTATGGTCCACTATTGTGGACTATTTTTTAATTTTAAGCGCTATTATTGGAGTAGGCTTTGCATCGGGCAAAGAAATATGTGTTTTCTTTTTTGAATATGAAGCAGGTTCAATCGTTGGTTTAATGGCTTTTGGTTTATTATATATATATTTATTTTTTATCGTAGAATATATTAGAAAAAAATGCGAATTAAAAAGTTATAATGATTTTAATATGGCAATATTTGGCAAATTATGTAAATTATCAGAAATTGTAATGCTAATAAATTTTGCAATAACAAGCGCTGGTATGCTTGCAGGTGCGGATTATTTATTTAAAACTTTTTTAGGAATAGGCTATAAAATACCATCAATTGTTTTATCAATACTAACTCTTTTTCTTTTAATAGGTGGAATTAATAAAATTAAATTTGTAGCTAATTTGATAATACCATTGATGATAGGTGTTATTGTTATTAACTCTATCGGTAATGTTAATCCTGAAAATGTAAATATGACAATTACAATGAAAAATTCTATGATGGCGATATATTATGGTTTATTGTTTGGAGTCAATAATTTTGTTGCAGCATTACCTGTTTTATTTGAAACTAAATTAAAGACAAAAGGGAAGTTAGCAGTAATATTAAGTATTTGTTTAATAATATTGTTAAATATTTTGGTATTTGCTAGCAATAATTTTGTGACTGATATGCCTATGTTTGAATTGAGTAAAAACATATCAGTTTGGTTTTATTATATATATTTTGCAGCATTACTTATGGGATTATTTTCAACATTGATGATTTGTAGTCATAACATGAAAGTATTAATATCAAAAGATAAAAAAAATTTATTTGTTTCAATAACTATAGTATTATTTAATTTAATATTATCTAATGTCGGATATGCTTTTATTGTAAAATATTTGTATGTAGTATCTGGTATTTTTAGTGGAGTATATGTTATATGTTTGATAGTATTAATTATTATAAAATTAATAAAAATAAAAAGACAAAAAAATAATAAAATAATTGAAAATAATTCTAATAAATAAAAAAAATAAATAATAAATTAACATTATATAAAATATTTATAATTATTTAATAAAAAATAAAAAAATAAAATTATTATTATTTTTTTATTAATATTTATATATTTTTTCATAAAATTTTATATTTTTTTTAATTTTTTTTATATATTTATTTGTTTCTTTATATGGAATATATTTTAATGTTATGTCGTCCGTTGAAAAATTTTCATCATTTAGCTAAACTCTTACACGAGTTTCTCCTGCATTATATGCGGATAAAGCGGTATAAATATTTTCAAATTTATTTATTAAATAATTTAAATAGCGACAACCAAATTCTATATTTTTTTTTGCAGATAATAAATCATTTTCATTTATATTTTCATTTAAATTATAATATTCGTTCATGTATTGTGCAGTTGAAAGTTTTATTTGCATTAAACCTAGTGCATTTTTGTTTGATACAGCATCTTCTTTATATGAACTTTCAACATTTATTACACTTGCTACAATATATGAAGGAATAGAAAATTTTTCAGCATTTGTTATAATTAAACTTTCATATTTGATAGGGTGTGTTATTGCTTGAAAAGTTTTATATGCTGATAATCCTAATGCAAATATAAAACTTGCTATCAATAATATCGCTAATTTTTTCATATCTATATTATACGCAATTAAAATTCTTTATAATCTTTTGCAAATGAAATTATATTATCTCCATATTTTTCTTTTAAATAATCTATGGTAGAGCATAAGTTTTCATTTTTTATATTAGTGAATAAGTTTATTTGAAGTTCATCTTCCTTATTAATTAAATTTGATGTACAAATTCTTAATGCTCGAACAGGTGCAAATTTATCTCCTGCTAAATGAGAAAATATTTCAAATGAATAATTGAAAATATCTTGTTCATTACTGAAATAATGATCCATTGTATTTTGTGCTGATAAATATGTAAAATCAGCAAATTTGATTGTTAAATGAATTGTTTTTGCTGAAAATTTATGCGCTCTTAATCTTCTTGAAACTTTCGATGCTAAATCGTGTAGAAAATTTTTAATTTCTTCTAAATTTTTCATATCTTTAACTGCAGTGGCACCATTTCCTACACTTTTTGTATCTTCATCTTTTGGAGTGATTAATTTATCATCGTCAATACCACTTACTGCATTATGTAAATATAGTCCAACTATTCCAAAATGATGACGTAATAATTTTGGATCTAATAAATATAAATCATATAGTGTGTTGACATTCATCATACGCAATTTTTTTGCAGTATGCTTTCCAATCATAATCATATCGTCTATATTTAATTTTTTTATAATATCAATATGATTGCTTTCATCAATAATTGTTAAACCGCGAGGTTTTTTCATATCACTGCCAAGTTTTGCTAAAGTTTTTCCCCAAGATATTCCGATAGAAACAGACAATCCTAATTCTTCGCTAATTTGATTTTGAATTTTTATTGCTAATTCTTTTGGCGTACAATTAAAGAATTTTAAACTATCTGTTATATCTAGCCAACATTCATCTATACCAAAAGGTTCAATAATATCGGTATATTGGTAGTAGATTTTATGTGCTTTTTCACTGTATTCTTGGTATTTATCAAAATGTGGTGCTACAGTTATAAGAGTAGGGCACTTTTGTTTTGCTTCCCAGATTGCTTCACCCGTTTTTACACCATAAACTTTAGCTATATAGTTTTTTGCAAGAATTATCCCTGTACGTTTATTTGGATCTCCTGCAACAGCTACTGCATAATTTTTTATGTTAGGATTCAATAAACATTCTACTGATGCATAAAAGTTATTCATATCAATGTGTAATATAACTCTTTTGTCCATATTTTTGTTCTCCAATTATTTATATTATAGAACAAATGTTCGATAAAATCAAGAGATTAAAAAAATAAATTAAAAATTTATTATATTTTTATAAAGATAAAAATCAAAAAAATAAGAAAAATAAAATAGAAAAATGTAAAATTTGACTAGTATAATTTTTTTTGATATAATAAAATTAATTAATAAATTTACAAAAGGGTAAATATGAGATTCATTAATGCAAAATTTATCAAAAGTGCAGAAAAAAAATCAGATTTTATATTAGATAACTTGCCTCAAATCGCAGTAGTGGGTAGAAGCAATGTTGGTAAAAGCAGTCTAATTAATTTACTAACAAATAATAAGAAAATGGCTAAAACCAGTTCGACACCAGGAAGAACTAGATTAGTTAATTATTTTAATATTGACAATAAATTTTATATTGTAGATTTACCAGGATATGGTTATGCAAAAGCAAGTAAAAATATGACTAACGCATGGGACAATGTTATGAATGATTATTTTGTAGATAATGATAATTTAAAATTAGTATTTGTATTATTAGATTGTCGGCATAACCCATCAGTACTTGATATTCAAATGGTAAATTATTTAGCAGAAAATGAAATACCATCAATTTTAATTTTGACTAAAGTTGACAAACTTAGCAAATCGGAGCTAAATAAAAATATAGCTAATATTTCTAATTTATTAAGATATAATAAAAATATGATTATTCCTACAAGTTCAGAAAAAAAAATAGGGGTTTCACAAATTGAAAAAATATTAGATGAATATATTTTGTTGTAATGTTTATCTAAGTAAATAAAATAATTTAATAATAAAAAAGTACATAACTATGACTTATGTACTTTTATTTTTTTATTGAGTTTTATCTAGCATTCGTAGATTGTGGCGAAACAGCTGTTGGATATAACGGCAAGTCAAATACTCCTGGACACACATCATTACCTGTAAATGGTGTGCAAGGAGGGATAGGACAATATCCATAACTTGGTACTAGAACATCTACAACTGCTACTACTTTTAATATAGTTGTGACGCAGGCAGATATGGTGAATCCTCCTGTTGATGTGTTATAAACACCACTAGCAATTACAGCACTTCCAAATGCTACCACATCAATTGGTGTTAATGAAGGCTGTGGTACATATAAAATTACATCTTGACTCATTGTAATTGTACCTTCAGCAGTACCAGGTACGTTATTTTGATCAGTATATGTAATTGTGACAGGTATGTTTATATTTGCTTGAACTCTTGCAAAGTTAGGTCTATCTTCAAATCTAGTAATAGTAAGATTGCTAACAGTTGCATTACTTCCTACTGAATTTCCACTTACAAATGTCAATGGAGTGGTAGGTCCGGCAGGATTGAAGTTTGTCAATGTTAAAGAATAGTCTTCAAGTTGTACTTGTGACATACAAGCGTCAAATACCTTTGTTGCTTGAATACAAATACGTTCACAAAGTCCATTCATAACATTGTTCGTTTGACCTGGGAATATTCCTGGTCTAGAATCTGTATAAAAAGACATTTTAACCTCCTACAATACTAATATATAGTATTCGTTTTAGTTTCAAATTGTGAAAATATAATTGATTTAATAAAATTATTTGAATACTTAATTGTCTTTATTAAGTGTCTTAAAAATTAGATTTGACAAAAATAATTTTATTTGTTAGTCTATTATAGTAATATGAAACTTTATATTTTTATAATCTTTATAGGTTGTTTATTTACGTCTATTTTGGCTGTTAATGTAGGGGTTAGAGTTTTATCAGTATCAGACGGTGTTGTTTTATTATCAATTCTAATTTCATTAATCTTTTTGCTATTCATAGATGCATTAGTTGCAATATTAGTTCGTTTTTTACCAAAAAAACTGGTAAATCCATTTAATAAAATATACAATGTTCATAAATGGGAAAGTAAATTATATGTACGTCTAGGCATCAGAAAATGGAAAGATTTAATTTCTGAATCAGGAAAAGCATTGACAGGTTTTGGGAAAAGACAAGTAGAAAATATTAAAGATAATGAATACCTATACAAATTCATGGAAGAAACAGTATATGCAGAAGTTTTACATTTAATTAGTGCTTTTTTAGGATTTTTAGTTGTAATTGTTAATATTAAATTATGGCTAATTGTTGGTATACCTTTAGCAATATTTAATTTTATATTGCAAATTTTACCAGTTATGGTACAACGTTATAATCGCCCTAAACTAATGCTCGCATATAAAAGAAATCAAAGAATTAATCACTCATAATCATCAAATCAAATAGGTTGACCTTTTTTTCTTCATATGCTAATATTATTTCATGAATATTTATTCAATTAGTGACTTGCATCTTGATATCAATAATACAAAACCAATGGATATATTTGGTCCAGTTTGGCATAATTATCTTGATAAAATTATTTCAAATTGGAACACTGTGGTACAAGATGATGATATCGTTATTTTAGCGGGAGATTACAGTTGGGCAATGAAATTAGACGAGGTGGTTCCTGATTTTGAATTTTTGAATAATTTAAAAGGTATAAAGATTTTAGTACGTGGCAACCACGACTATTGGTGGAGTAGTGTTAGTAGAGTTCGGGAAAAATTACCACCTAGAACTTATGCACTTCAAAATGATGCTATAAAAATTGGCGAATATATTTTTTGTGGGAATAGAGGCTGGCAAATACCAGAAGGGAAATTTGATACAGAAGAAAATAGAAAATTGTATGCAAGAGAATTGGTTCGTCTAGAATTATCAATGAAAAATGCTAAAAAATTACAAACAAATAATGAAAAAATTGTTTATATTACTCATTATCCTCCATTCAATAACAAAATTGAGCCATCTCTTTATACAAAAATGTTAGAAGAATATGGAGTGAGTTTTGTTATTTTTGGACATCTACATGGTTATGTAAATCCTAAAATGCTTTATAATGAAATTAATGGAATAAAATATTATTTAACAAGTTGTGATGCTGTTAAAAATAAGTTGATAAAAATTGTATAGGAGAAGAATGGAATTTAAACATATTTCAGTATTAAAAGAAGAAAGTATACTTGGATTAAATATAAATCCAAATGGTATTTATGTTGATTGTACATTAGGTGGTGGCGGACATTCGTTAGAGATAGTAAAAAAGTTAGAAAAAGGAAAATTGATTTGTATTGATAAAGATGATGATGCTTTAAATTTTGCAAAATCTAAATTAAAAGATTATTCAAATAAAATAATTTTTGTTAAAGATAATTTTGTAAATATTGATAAAATTTTAGCTGATTTAAATATAGACAAAGTAAATGGAATTTTAGCAGACCTTGGGGTTAGCAGTTATCAGTTAGATACAAAAGAGAGAGGATTTAGTTTTAAACAAGACGCAAGACTGGACATGCGTATGGATAAATCACAATCTTTAGATGCTGAATACGTTATAAATAATTATTCAGAGAATGAACTTAGTAGAATATTTTATTTATACGGTGAAGAAAAAAATGCAAGGCAAATTGCTAGAAAAATTACAAAAATTAGAGAAAAACAACCAATTAAAACTACATTTCAATTGCGTGATATAATTGTATCAAGTTATCCACCAAAGTTTCAAAATAAACCTAGTTTATGCAACAAAGCCTTTCAAGCAATTAGAATTGAAGTAAATAATGAACTTAAAGATTTAGAAATTGCGATTGAAAAAATGTTGTCAAGATTAGAAAAGTATGGTAGAATATGTATTATAACATTTCATCCTTTAGAAGATAGAATTGTAAAATCCGCTTTTAAATTGCATTCTACGAATTGTATATGTCCACCAAGAATACCTAAATGTGTGTGTAATCATATAGCAGATATAAAATTAATTACTAAGCACCCTATAGAACCTAGTGATATTGAACTAAATAACAATTCGCGTTCTGCAAGTGCAAAATTAAGAATTGCAGAGAAATTGTAGGTGATTTATGGATATGGAAACACAAAAAGAAACATCTGCCAATACTGTAATAGAAACTGATTCAAGTGTTGAAAAAAAAGATGCAAGACTTGATGATTTGCCACGTCTTGAAGATTTGTTAAAAAGTGAAACAGATGTAAAATCAGCTCCTGAATTAAAAGGTTTGAAAAAAGTTGAAAACAATACTTTTGAAGAAAACATGACTTTCAAGAGTAAAGATGATGAAAAAAAGAAAATAATAAGAAAACGTATTAAATTACTTACAAGTGTATATATAAGTGTAGTAGTTTTATTATTGGGATTTGTAGGATTTAATATTGCAACTCTTACGATGATGAATAAAGATATTAATAATAATGCTAACACTATTCAAAGTCAATCACAACAAATAGAAATATATGAAGGCTTGTCTCCTGATATCACAGACCCTTCTTCAACTATTGAAGTTTCTATTAATCCACCTCGTGATTATGGAGATGACAAAAAAGAATTGACTTTTTTTGATAAATTGACAATATTTTTTAGAAATTTATTTGGTTAAAAGCGACAAGTCGCTTTTTTCTTTTATATATTATTTTTTCAATACTAATATTTGAATATTAATATTTGATTTAATTTATGAAATTAATAAAAATCTTTTAATTTATGTCTATTTTTTCAAACAAAAAAATATATATATTTTATGAAAAAATTTAAAACTTTTTATAACATTTATTCGATTCAAAAACGCTTTATTGCCACAATTTTAATTATTGTAATTTTATTTTTTGCTTTACTTGTTAGGGTATTTTATTTGCAAATTATAGATGGTAAAAAATTACAGGTATTAGCTGCTGAAGAATGGTTAAGAGATTTACCATTATCAAGCAAACGAGGTGAAATATATGATTCATCAGGAGTGAGTTTAGCAAGTACAATTACTACCTATGATGTTTATGTTCGAGCAAGAAATGTGACAGAACCCGCTAAACTTGCAAGCAAAATTAGTGAACTTCTTCAAGTTGATTATGAAGTTGCTTATGCCAAAGTGACAAATAAAAGTCTTAGTGAAATTCTTATTAAAATGCAAGTAGATGAAGATACAGCATTGGATTTAACAGAATTTGATGGGATTTATTTATCTCAAAATGTTTCAAGAGTTTATCCTTATTCAAACTTATTTACACAAGTTTTAGGTTATTGTACTATTGATAATATTGGTCAAGCGGGTTTAGAATCTTATTATGATAAATATTTAAAGGGTGTAGACGGAAAAAGTCTAACTCAAACAAATGCACAAGGAAAAGAAATTGATAATTCCCTAAGTTATTATATACCTAGTGTTGCAGGAGCAGATTTATATACAACATTAGATGTTCAAATGCAATCTATTTTAGAAAAAGAATTAATGATAGCATATCAAGAACATAATGCTAAAAGTGTTAGTGGCATTATACTAGATGCACAAACGGGTGGGATAAAAGCGATGAGCAATCTACCTAGTTTTGACTTAAATAATGTACCAAGAGATGATGTAAAAAAACTTCAAGAAATGACAAAAAATACGACAATTGTAGATGTCTACGAACCGGGTAGTACATTTAAATTGATAACTCTTGCCGCAGCATTAAATGAAGGTTTAACAAATATAGATGAGAAATTTTATTGTACAGGACGATGCACAGTAGATGGGGAAACTATCAAATGTTGGAAGACAGTAGGTCATGGTAGTTTAACATTATTAGATGCATTCAAAAATAGTTGCAATTGTGTATTTGTACAATTAGCATTACGTTTAGGTGTAGATAAATATTATGATTATATGTCCAGATTTGGATTAGGAGAAAAAACAGGGGTAGATATATCTAGCGAATCAAGTGGGATAATTATGAGTAAAGATAGTGTTAGAAATGTAGATTTAGCACGTATAGGATTTGGTCATGCTATTGCTGTCACAGAATTGCAAATGGTTAGTGTATATGCAAAAATAACCACAGGATATGACATTACTCCACATTTGTTATCTAATATATCTAGTGATGAAAAAGTTTTATATTCTCAAAATTATGCTAAAAATAAAATTAATTTGTCTGATGAAACTATTAAAACAATAAACATGATGCTTAGTAATAATATAAATAGTGATGGAGAATATACATTTATTGCTGGCTATAATGTGGGCGGAAAAACAGGAACAGCTCAAAAATATGATGAAAATGGGCAAATAGCAACAGGAAAATATATTTCCAGTTTTATTGGCACTTATCCAGCAAATAATCCAAAATATATAATTATTATCTGTGTAAATGAACCAAGCAATGGAGTGTATTATGGAGGTGTAGTTGCAAAACCTGTTGGTCAAAAGGTATTGAAATCTATATTTGAAACAAAATCATTTTATCCAACAGATTTAACACAAATTGACAATCAGCCAAATATTGAAATGCCATATGTAGTTGGAATGAGTTTAGCAGATGCATGTGCTAGTTTAAAAAAATTAGGTCTAGATGTTTTATTTGATGGAGATGGGGAAATTGTGATTGAACAATTACCACCAGAAGGAACTTTATTATATTTGGGAGAAATAGTATATTTAATCACTAATTAAGTTTTTTTGTCTTTTTTTGATAGTTGGGTTAATTTATAAATAAATAGTGATAAATTACGTTGTAGAGGTATAAAAGAATGAAATTGTATGACATTATATCAAATTTAAAATTTATAGGTATAAAAAATTATCAAGAATTAGATATTGATTCTTTAACATGTAATAGCAACGAAAAAGTAAACAATGGAATATATTTTTGTATAAAAGGTATTAATAGAGATGGGCACACATTTGCAAATGAAGCAATTGAAAATGGAGCAGTTTGTTTAGTAGTTGAAAAATTTATTGATTTACCTGTCACACAAATATTAGTAGAAAATACAAGAATTGTAATGTCGTATATTAGTTCTGTATTTTATGAAACATACAAGTCAAAAATGAAATTTGTTGGAATTACGGGAACAAACGGTAAGACAACAACTACTTTTTTAATTCGTGAAATTTTAACACGTCTTGGCAAATCTGTTGGATTGATTGGGACAGAGGGAATATATATTAACCATTTGCTTCTTCCTGCAATGTTAACCACACCTGACCCTATTATTCTCCACAAGTTAATAAAAGACATGGATAATAATGGCTGTGAATATTGTGTAATGGAGGTTAGTGCACACGCTATAGCATTAAACAAAATTGATAATATTTATTATGATATAGTTGGATTAACAAATATTACAAAAGATCACTTAGATTTTTTTATGAATATGGACAATTATATGAAATGTAAAGCAAGTTTATTTGATTATAAGCATGCAAAGTTAGGAATAATAAACACAGATGCAAAATATGGAAAAGATATAGCAAAAAAATCAAATATTGAAATTCAGACAGTAGGTAAAGATGCTGATATAAAATCGATAGAGAGCAATAAAGCAATTTCGGGAACAGATTTTAAGTTTCAATATAGAGATAAAATATACAAAACTCACACAAACTTAATTGGAGATTATAATATTTCAAATATGATGATGGCAATCGCTTGTTTAATTAACTTAGGGATAGATATTAATGAAATAATCAATATAATAAATTCAACTGAATTTAATGTTCCTGGAAGATTTAATGTTTTATCATTAGATACTAAATTTAATGTAGTTATAGACTATGCTCATACACCAGATGGAATTAAAAATATTTTATCTGCAATTAAGAATTTACCTATTTCAAGATTAATTACCATATTTGGATGTGGAGGCAATAGAGATAAAACTAAACGTCCAGAAATGGGAGAAGTAGCTTCAAGTTTAAGCGATTTAGTCATTGTCACAAGTGATAATCCAAGATATGAAAATCCAGAATTAATAATAGATGATATAATGACTGGTATAAAGACAACTAATGCATATAGAATAGAAAATAGAAAAAATGCAATAGAATATGCATTAACAATAGCAAAAGAGAATGATGTAGTTGCAATACTTGGTAAAGGAGCAGAAAATTATCAAGAAATAAATGGTGTAAAAATGCCATATAGTGACTATGAGGTAGTAGATAATTTTATTAAGAATTTGAAAAAAGGCGAAGTTAACTATGATTAAACTCTTAATCGCCTTTTTGTCTAGTTTTGTATTGTCACTTATTTTGATGCCTTTAATTATTAAATTTTTTAAAAAGAGAAGTGCTTCTCAGACAATTCTTGGATATGTAGAGAATCATAAAGATAAAAATGGTACAACTACTATGGGTGGTGTAGTATTTATATTAACTACACTATTATTGTCTTTTATATTTATAAAATATGATAATGTTTGGTTTATGTGTTTGCTAGTTAGTATATTCTATGGGATTTTAGGATTCATGGACGATTATATTAAGGTAAAACATAAACAAAATTTAGGATTACGACCATATCAAAAAATAATTGGACAAGCAGGTATTGCTATAATATTTTCATTGTTCATACATTTTTCATATCAAGCAGGAAAGATATTTTTCCCATTTTCTTTATCTACATTTGACATAACTTACTTTATTATTCCCATAGTTATTATAGTTATGATTGCATCTACAAATAGTGTAAACTTATTAGATGGGTTAGATGGATTAGCTGGTTCTGTTAGTTTAATATATTTAATATTGTTTACCGTAATTACATCAATCATTGGAATAAATCTATATAATCAAGGTGAAACAGGAGCGATAATTGATAATATAGCAAATATTAATATGCTATCTATGCTTTTTATAGGTTCAATTCTTGGGTTTTTAATGTTTAATACAAGTAAAGCAAGTATATTTATGGGGGATGTTGGTTCACTATGTCTTGGTGGTTATATTGGAGCTAGTTCTTGTATTTTAGGTTTGGAATTAATTTTACCTATATTAGGAATTTGTTTCGTAATAAGTGCGCTATCTGTTATTTTACAAGTGGCAGTTTTCAAACTAAAGCGCAAACGAATTTTTAAAATGGCTCCATTCCATCATCATTTACAATTATCTGGGTTATCTGAACCAAAAATTGTGGCAATATATTCAAGTATTACATTATGTGTAGGAGTAATATGCATTATTTTTTACCTTTTGTAATAATTCAAATAGTTATAAATATTATTATATAGGTGGAATATGAATTTTAAGCAAAAGAATGTTTTAGTTTATGGAATGTCAGTTTCTGGCGAATGGGTTAGCAAACTATTATTAAAATTAAAAGCAAATGTTTTTTTGTATGATGATAATCGTCAAAAACTCAAATGTAAAAATATTGAAAATTGTTATCTTGTACAGGAATTGAATGATAATTTAATATCTCAATTTGATTTTATAATTGTTTCTCCATCAATTGAAAAAGATAATAAATTTTTATTGTCTGCAAAAAGACAAAATATTAAAATTTTTAGCGAAATTGAATTTGCTGGACAATTTTGTAATAAGATGGTGGCTGTCACCGGAACGAACGGAAAAACTACTACTGTTGAATTAATTAGTACAATATTGAATAAAAAATATAAAGCAATTGCATGTGGCAATATAGGTTATCCATTGTCACGAGCGGTTTTAGAAAAAAAACATTATATAAAAGTAGTTGAAGTAAGCAGTTTTATGCTTGAAAATGCTGATACATTTTCTCCACACGTAGCAACAGTATTAAACATTGAACCAGACCATTTAATACGACATAAAACTATGGAAGAATATACAAAATTAAAATATAGTATTTTCAAAAACATAAAACCCAATGATTATATTGTCATAAACCTTGATGGAAACATTCATCCAACACTAAATAGTTTTACCATTACTTATTCGTTAAAATATTTGGCAGATGTTTATGTACGTAATGGATACATATATCTTCATCAAAACAAAATTATCGCAATAAACGAATTAAAAATTAAAGGAAAACATAATTTGTATAATGTAATGTGTGCAATAGGTTATGCTTATGTTTATAAAGTTTCACCAAAGCTTATTCGAGAAGCATTATTAAATTTTAGAACGGAACCTTTTAGAATTGAAGAAATTGGGGTAGTTAATGGGGTACATTTTATTAATGATAGCAAATCAACCAATATTTCATCTACACTAGCCTGTGTTGAGGCGATAAAAGGTCCAATAATTTTACTTTTAGGAGGTTCAAATAAAGGTCTTGATTATAAAAAATTGTTTACTAGATTACCTAAACGAGTGAAATACATAATAGTATATGGTGAAATAGCCAATGTTTTAATGTCTACAAACGAATCAAGTTTTGAAATTCAAAAAGCACAAGATTTACAAGAATCATTTAATATTGCTACAAAAATTGCAAGAAAAAATGATAGTATTGTTTTATCGCCAGCAACTGCTAGTTATGATCAGTTTTCTAGTTTTATTGAGCGTGGGAAATTATTTAATAAATTGGTGAGCGAGTATGAAATTGATACAAAGAAAGAATAGTATAATAATTCTAATTTGTACACTTGCTCTTGCAATTTTTGGTTGTGTAATGGTATATAGTGCGAGTAAATATTCTGCAAGTGTAAATTATCAAGATGAATTTTTCTATTTGAAAAAACAAATTATTGGTGTCGTAATTGGTTGCGTTGGACTTGCAATAACTAGTTTTGTTAATAACAAAGTTTATAAAAAATTTTATTGGATTTTTTATATAGTCGGATTAGTTTTTCTAATACTTGTTTTTATTCCGGGTTTAAGTAGGACTAGTTATGGTGCAACTAGATGGATAGGAATTGGAAATTTCACTATTCAACCTAGTGAAATAGCTAAATTTTGTTTAGTCTTTTTTTTAGCAGGATATTTAGCAGATGGGGATAAACTTTCAAAATTCAAACATATTTTGATTACACTTTCTCTTGGTGGAATTTATTGTGTTTTAATAATGTTAGAACCAAATATGTCAATTACCATGTGTGTAGCTTTTACATTAATTTTTATGCTTTTTATTGGTGGTATGAGATTAAAAGTATTTGGTATATTGTTAGTACCTGCAATATTGCTTGTAGTGGTATTAATTTTAATCGAACCATATAGATTAAGTAGGATAATTGCTTTTATCAATCCTTGGAGCAATCCACTAGATGAAGGTTATCAACTTATTCAATCTCTCTATGCTATTGGTAGCGGTGGAGTGTGGGGAGTTGGTCTATTTAATAGTAGACAAGCAGAACTTTTTCTTCCTTTTAGTGAATCTGACTTTATTTTTTCAATAATAGCAGAAGAATTGGGATTAATTGGTTGCATAATTGTTGTTTTAACATTTTTGATTTTAATTATTTATATTTTTAAAGTTGGAATGAAAGCAAATAATAAATTTTCAGCTTTTGTATGTTTTGGTATAGGTGCATTAATTAGTATTCAAGTTATATTGAATATTGCAGTTGTGACAGGTAGCATTCCGCCGACAGGTTTGCCTTTGCCATTTATCAGCGCAGGGAGTACATCGCTTTTTGTCTTTATGTCCGCAATTGGAGTAGTCTTAAATGTTGCAAAACAAACTACTAATACAAATAAGACTTGACAGATTGTTTGCAATTTTATATAATCATATTATATGGAAAAATTAATAAAATTAACAGAAAAAGATGTAAAAATTTATATGCAATCAGGAGCTTTAACTAAACCATTTTTAAGTGATGAAATTGTTAAAAATAAAGTATTGTATGATAAAATAACATATCCACAAGCAAACGATATTGAAAGTTTAATGCGTTGGATTCATGCGCATGTGAAAAGCTCAAATGACAGAGAACTTGCTAACAATTTAAAATTTCAAAGAACAGCTAAAGAGATATGGGAAAGTGGTATTTCAACTGGTTGTACAGATTGGGCAACGTTATTTGTTACTTTTGCACGTCAACTTGGTATTTCATCAACTCTTTTACATACTGCAGAAAAGTCATTTGTTAAAGATGTACAAACTGGCAAAATTATAAATGTTTGTAAAGGACATTCTTTTTGTGAGTGCTATTTTATGGGTAAATGGATATTAGTCGATCCAACTTTTAAGAGAATTGAGTATGAATATGATTGCAATAATATTCATTTAAATTATTTAGTAGGTAAAAGTTATGATTACATTTCATATTATAGAGGGTTAGATTTAGGTAAAAAACAAACAATTAAAGATCATAATGATGAAATGATTTATTTAGTCAAAGAATTATCTTTATAAATAAGTTACGGAATTTTATCAGTATAAGTAATGAAATATATATTATTAAAATTGTATTCATTTATTTTATAAAAACTAATTAAATCATCTATATGTTAAATTTAAATAAAAAGCGAAACAATTGCTTTTTATTTTGTAGGTATTCAATAATTAATTATATTTTTACTTTTATATTGTATTTAATATTGTAATTATCTAATTGTGTTTATTTAAAATAATACATTAAAATAAAGAAAACTTTTATAAACGAAAATTTATTATATTAAATAATAGATTTTAGATTAATAATAACTCAAAATTGTTCGTATTTTCATAAATAAATATATGAGTTATAAGAAAAAAGATAAATTTATAATAAATGGTGGTAATAAATTATATGGAACAATAACAGTTCAAACTTCAAAAAATGCAACATTACCTATTATGTCGGCTAGTTTGTTAACTACTGATATTGTTAAAATTAAATCATGCCCAGATATTTTAGATGTACAGAATATGATAAAAATTTTAAAAAAACTTGGTGCAAATGTAAAATTAGAGAATTGTGATTGTATAATTGACAGTTCAAAATTAAAAGATATTTGTGTAGATTATAAGTTATGCAAAACTATGCGTTCATCTATTTTTTTATTAGGTTCAATTTTGGCGAGATGTAAGTCAGCAAGTTTAGCAATGCCTGGGGGTTGCAATATTGGTAAAAGACCAATTGATATACATATTAATGCGTTTAAACGTCTTGGAGTAAAAGTTGTAGAATTAAATGATTTTATTTTTTTCAATGCAGATTCAGCAAAAGCGGGACATATTCGTTTAAAGATTCCAAGTGTTGGAGCAACAGAAAATATAGTTCAATTTGCATCTACATTGAAAGGTAAAACCGAAATTTTTAATGCTGCGAGAGAACCCGAAGTAGTTGATTTGTGTAATTTTTTAAAAAAAATGGGAGCAAAGATATATGGAGCTGGAACGAGCAAAATCACTATATTTGGTGTAGATAGATTGAAAGGAGTCGAATATAAACCTATTACTGATCGTATTGTGATGGGTACATTACTTGTTGCCACCGCTATATGTGGGGGTAGTATACAAATATGTGGTGCCAATGTTAATCAAAATAAAAAATTAATTGAAATTTTATCTAGAATGGGTTGTCAAATAAATATTAAAAATGGTATAATTAATTTATCAAGAGATTATTCACTTAAATCTATTAAAACTCTATCAACAGGATATTATCCGAAATTTCCAACAGATTTGCAATCAATGCTTTTAGTATTAAGTTGTATTGTTAACGACATTACAATAATTAATGAAAAAGTTTTTGAAAATCGCTTTCTTATTGTAAATGAACTGAAAAAAATGGGTGCAAAAATTGATATTATTAACAATCATACTGTTCGAGTTAATGGAGTCAAAAATTTGGTTGCAAATAAAGTAAAAGCACTTGATTTAAGAGGTGGAGCTAGTTTAGTTTTGGCAGGTTTAGTAGCAAAAGGTAATACCGTTGTAGAAAACGTACATCTTATAGATAGAGGATATTGCCACCTTGAAGATATGCTGAAATCTCTTGGTGCAGATATTAAGCGTATATGACGAAAAAATCAAAAATTATTATAATAACTACAGTTTTATCTGTTTTAGCACTGATGTTAATCTTATTCGGTGCAGTATTTTGTTTGTATAAACAAGATGTCGTTTTTGTGGGAGAAAGAGAAAACACTCTTAATATTACAAATGAACAAATTATTAACAGTGCAGGATTAAAAAAAGGTGATTCAATATTATTAATTGATAAGGATATGGCGATAAATAATATCGAAAGGGCATATCCTTATATAAAGGTTATTCAAATAAGCACCGTTAGTCCAATTAAAATAGAAATAAGAATACGTGAAAGATATGAAATGTATTATGCTTATAGTGATACAAGTAAATTATATTATGTATTAGATGAAGAGTTAAAAGTTCTAAGAATTAGTGAAACATTGCCTAATGGTTTAACAAAAATAGAATCTACAATATTGGGTGATAGTTCTATTGATATATTAGGGATAACAAGCAACACAGTAGTATGCGATTTTTTATCTAATGAAAATTATCGCTCAATAACATACAATTTATTTTTTTCAATGATTAATACTTTAAATATTGAAAACGCAAATAGAGAAGGTATAAAAGCTTTAGTCACAAATGTTCAATTTGCAAAAGGCTATACATTAAAAGAAACTTATGATAGAATTATAATTAGCACAAACAAAGGATTTACAATAGACATAGGCAAACCACAAATTGAGTTAGTGGATAAAGTAAATGTATGTTTTAGTGCTATTGATGAATTTATTTCAAAGGGAGAAACCGCTGGAACAATTAAAGTCACTTATTTAGATAATGGCGAAGAACGAATAAATTTTATTAAAAGTGATAGTTAAATTCAAATATGATTTAGTTTTTAGATTAATCAAAATCAAGAAATAATTTTATTTCTTGATTTTTTGTTTATAATCAAATCATTGTTATAACATTTTATTTTTTTATTTATTAAAATAATAAAAATTTATAGTTTTTACTGTCGTATGAAATAAAAATATTTATAATGAATGCAAGCTCTTTGATTTTGAATTAATATTCATGTAAAAAACATTTTTAGATTTAATTAAACATTAATAATGTGTATTTAAAAATAAAATACTACTATATTTTGTGGTATTATATAAAAAATAAATAAATTTATTAATAAATTATTTAATTATATATTAAAATAATTGACTATTGAAAAAGCATTTTGTATAATTATAAAGAAAAATATGGGGGATAAATGTGCTGAACAAGTTAAAATACGTCTTAGATATAGGCTCTTCCACATTGAGATTATTAGCTGTCGCAAAATATGCAGGTAAGTTTAGAATAATAGCTGAAGAAGATGTATTGTATGACGGATATATGGACAGCGAATTTTTGTCTGTAGATGAATTAGACATGGTCTTTTCGCAACTGATAGATAAAATGCAATTAAAAATGCGAAAATCAATTCATTCAATCATTGTAGGAGTACCGAGCGAATTTTGTGTTTGTGTTTGCAAACGAATTTCTAGAAAATTTGTTGATTTACATAAAATTACAAATTCTGATTTGATTAATCTATACGATAACAATTCAGATTTCGGGGATAGTGAAGAATATTCTGTAATAAATTTTAGTCCAATGCAATTTACTCTAGATGATAATATAAAAACTATGTCTCCAGTTGGTAAACGTTCCTCTACATTAGTAGTCGATGCAAGTTTTATATTAGCAAAAAAATCTTTTTTGAATTTAATTAATGAAAAATTTAATAATTTAAATATTAATGTTGACTTTATTTCTTCGGCACTTGGGCAAGCAATGAATTGTTCAAAAGATAATGATTTAAATCAACCATTTGCATTAGTTGATGTTGGGCATATAAGTACAAGTGTTTGTGTATATAAGGGCGAAGGTTTAGCTTTGTTGAGTTCGTTTTCAATGGGTGGAGGACATATATCGTCTGATATAATGCAAGTTTTAGGCATGAATTTTAAAGATGCAGAATTAATAAAACGAAAAGTAATTTTGACTATTGAATCTGAAAAAAATGAAAATTACGAAGTCGTTTCAAAAGGCAATCTAATAAAAGCTCCAATAAATATTACAAATCAAATTGTGAAAAGTAGAATTGAGATGATTGCAAAAATTATTAGTGATATTTTGAGCATTGATAAAGTTTTTAAAGATATTGATGTATATTTGACAGGTGATGGAATATCAAATTTTAAAGGTGCTAAAAATATTTTAAAAGAAATTAGTGGATTAAATGTTTATGAATATAAAAATCCGTTTGATAATTCAAAAGATAAATTTCAAACATCAAAAACAGGTTTGGCATCGCTTGCTGAAATAGTTGAGTAAAAGGAGTAGAATATGGACTTTAATGATACAATATGTAATATAAAAGTAGTTGGTGTAGGTGGAGGTGGAAATAATGCTGTCAATCGTATGGTTGCAGCAGGAATCACTGGTGCTAAATTTATTGCAGTTAATACCGATAAACAAGATTTGATGATGTCTAATGCTGACGAAATTATTCAAATTGGTAAAGAATTAACAAAAGGATTAGGTGCAGGTGCAAATCCAGAAATTGGAAAAGCTGCAGCGGAAGAAAGTAAAGAAGATTTAATCAAAATGTTGCAGGGTACAAATCTTTTATTTATTACCACTGGTTTAGGCGGAGGTACTGGTAATGGTGCAGCACCATACATTGCAAAACTTGCACATGATATGGGGATTTTGACCATTGGTGTTGTCACAAAGCCATTCAAATTTGAAGGACCTAGACGTGCAGCGAATGCAGAAAAAGGAATACAAGAAATGAAACAATATGTTGATTCACTTGTAATTATTCCTAATGAAAAGTTATATACAATCTTAAAGAAAGATGTGCCATTTGTAGATGCTTTTAGATATGCAGATGATGTTTTACGTCAAGCAATACAAGGAGTAAGTGATTTGATTGCCGTGCCTGGACTAATAAATCTAGATTTTGCCGATGTTTCAACAATTATGAAAGGTAAGGGTATTGCTCACATGGGTATAGGTAAAGGTAGAGGAGCAAATAAAACAATTGAAGCAGTGCGTCAAGCTGTCACAAGTCAATTGTTAGAAACAAGCATTGAAGGTGCTACGGGTATTTTAATAAATATTACTGGGGGTAGAGATTTAACATTATCAGAAGTTTATGAAGCGGTAGATTTGGTTCGTGATGTTGCTGACAAAGATTGTAATATCATATTTGGTGCAAAAATAAATAACGAATCTAGTGGGGAGACAGAAATTACTGTAATTGCAACAGGATTCGAAACTTATAATAATCCTACACAAGAATCATTGCCTGAATTTAAAGATAATAGTGCAGATTTTGAAGCGTTTACACAGCCAGTTGAAGCAAAAGAAAATTTTGAAGATGATGAAGAAGATAGTTATAAAGAAGATGCACCTTCAGATACTGTTGAAGATATTTCAATAAATAGCAAAAAAACTTATGTTGATGATGATACAATTCCACCATTTCTTCGAAAATTAAAAAGATAATATTTAAAATTTAATTTAAGCATTTTTCAATATAAAAACAGAATTATTAATATAAAAAACACACTTTAATAGTGTGTTTTTATTTTATTAAAATTTTGAATTATAATAGATATTAATAAATCCAATGATATATTAGTATTCAATTAGTATTCAAAATGTATTATTTTATAAGTTAAATCAATTAATTGTCAGATATTGACTATTAATCATAAAATTTATTCATTAATTTTTCAAATATTGCTACAGCAAAATACATTACCGATGCAAGAATACATAGTATTACAGTTGCAGTCATAACAAGATTTAGATTAAATACCTGACCACCATAGATTAGCAAGTATCCAAGTCCTGCTTTGCTGACTAAGTATTCTCCCATAATCGCTCCTATCCAACTTAAACCAACATTTATTTTTAATGTTGCGACAATGTCTTTTAAAGAATTGGGAAGAATTAATTTGAAAAATATTTGAAATTTGTTGGCACCGAGTGATTTAGCTAATGCAATCAATTGTTTATCGCAATTGGTAAAAGAATTTAAAATATTCATTATTGTGACAATAATCACTATAAGGATGCACATAAATATAATTGCCTTGCTACCTGCTCCAAACCATATAATTATAATTGGTCCAAGAGCTATTTTAGGTAAAGAATTTAACACTACCAAATATGGTTCTAAAACTCTCCTTAGAAAGTCGCTATACCATAATATAAAAGCAATTATAAAACCTATTCCTGTTGCAATAGCGAATCCAATTAGTGTTTCGCTAAGCGTAATACGAGAATGATAAATAAGTTCACCACTTCTAAACAATTCAGTGATAGTATCCACTATTTTTGATGGGCTAGAAAAGAAGAACGAACTTATTATTTCATATTTTGTAAGCATTTCCCACAAGACTAGGAAAAGTACTAGTATGGAAATTTGTGTAATTGTTATTAGTATTTTTTTTGTCCTATATTTTCTTAAGTAATCATAATGAGATTTACTGAATTTCATCATTTTTTTCATTTTGTATTTCCTGCCAAATAACATCAAATAATTTTTTTGCTTTATCTGTCTTTCTACGCTCAAAAGGGGTTAATTCCTTTTTAAATCCTGTTTCATGTATAGCTTTTATTTTGCCAGGACGAGCAGACAAAACAATTATTTTATCCGACATACTTATTGCTTCGTAAATGTCGTGTGTGACCAAAATTGCAGTTTTATTTTCTGATTTTATTATATTAAATACATGGTCACAAAGTTCCAATTTAGTTTGATAATCTAGTGCACTAAAAGGTTCATCTAGCAATAATAATTCTGGCTTTAATGCTAGTGTTCTAATAAGTGCAACTCGCTGACGCATTCCACCGCTAAGTTCACTTGGATGCTTTTTTAAAAAATCTTTTAATCCGTATTTATTAGCAAGAGATATGGCATATTCTTTTTTTTCTTTTGATTTTTGTTTTTTTATTTCTAAACCAAAATAAATATTTTTTTCTATTGTGCGCCAAGGAAGTAAATTGTCACGTTGAAACATATAACCGCATAAATCATCTTTTGGATTAGGGATTTTATTCATTACTTTAATATAACCACTAGTTGGTTTAATCAATCCAGCAATTAGTGATAAAATAGTAGTTTTCCCACAACCTGATGGACCGATAATAGATATAAATTCTTGATTTTTAATTTGAAAACTGATGTCTTCTAGTGCTATTGTTTCTGAATTAATGCTTTGATAGATTAGATTTAAATTTGATACATTTACTAAAATATTTTCCATTTAATTTTACATTACTTTTGTGGCAAATGATGTATTTACTGCATCATTCCAGTCAACACGATTAGTTAATTCACCAGCATTGTCTATGATATCTAACATATTGTTCCAAGAAGATTCTTTTAAGACAAAACTGTCTGCATAAGCTCCAATGCGAATATAATTTTTCACAGATGCTAATATTAATTCATCGCTTGTCGTGCTAAAAGATGGTTTTAATGAATTTATAATTTGATTATCATTTGAACTCATTAAATAATCATAACCTTTTTTTAGTGCTCGCATAAATTTATCTAATTTATCAGCATTATTATTTAAATAATCGCTAGTAGCTACAAATGTTGTATATGGGATATCACTTACTTCGTCACCTAGGGCAGCGACAATATAACCCGTTTTGTCTATTTCACATTGACTAGCAGTAGGGTCGAACATAGTACAATAATCGCCAGTTCCGGCAACAAATGATGAAGCGGTTAAATTAAATGCTATTGATGTATCAATAATGGTATCAACACCATTACCTAACTCATCTCCAGGATTTAATCCTTTTTGTTCAAGTATATATTGTAATGTCATAGCAGGCATGCCACCTTTTCTTCCGCCAATAATATGTTTTCCTTTCAAATTTTCCCAACTAAAATTATCTCCTTCATCTGTTCTTCCTACAAGAAATGAACCATCACAAGCAGTTAATTGAGCAAATATTATTGGAGCATTCGTCATTCCATTATTACGCACATATACTACAGATTCTGGGCCCATTAAACCAACATCTGCACTTTTTGAAATCAGTGAACTCATTACAGTATCACTACCACCAGCATTAGTTAATTCTATTTTTAAGCCTTCATCTTCAAAATATCCTTCATTAATAGCTACATAAAGTGGGGCATAAAATATAGAATGAGTCACTTCACTAATGCGAATTGTATTATTTTCATCTTTTTTGTTTCCACAACCAGTAAGCATGATTGAGAATACACAGACAAAAATTACTAATAATATTGTGAATTTTTTCATTCATTCTCCTTTTTTGGAAGATTATAGTGGTTTAATCCTTCCATATTTCATAGTATGAATTTTTTATTTTCATGTTAATATTAAATTTAATTTTTCAATAAATATATATTTAAATATTTAAAATTATCAAATTTTATATAAATTAAATTTAAAAATATGATAAATTTCATTATCAAATTAGTTGAAAATAAAAGATTTTTTTGCTAAAATAAAAATCATAGCAGAGGTATATATGACTAGAAATGATATTTTTTATAAAATTTTATTTGCTATATCAATAGCATTATTGCCAATGGTTATTTTTGCATATTTGTATTTACCTGAATGGTCTGTTAGTCTTATTATAGCAGCAATTTTATTATGTAAAATATGGATTGAACTATTTAAAGATAAAACAAATTTTCAACATTCAATTATTAATTCTATAGCTAGTATTTTAATTTTTGTCACATTATTAATAATGTTTACTGTAATTAATTCAATAAATATGACATTTTCTATTATTTCAATAGTATTAATTGTATTAATTAATATTTATAAAATAGTTTTTTTCAAAAAATCTATGCCTGAATTTATTGATGCGGTAGATTATTGTTATATGCTTTTTGAAATTTTGACATTAGTTGCATTCACTTTCTTATTCTATTATTCATTAGTGACAAATATAGGATTAGTTGCAATTATTTTAACAGCAGGAGTTTCAGTTTGTTATAAAATTTATTATACATTCAAATATACAAAATTAAATAATATATTTAAGTTTAGGCGTAAAAAATAATTCACTATTGACAAATAAAATAAATCATGTTATTATATTTGCATATATAGGAGAAATGTATGAATACATTATTATCATTTGAAAGTCCATTAGAATTTTTGTTAAGATATACAGTTATAACAGGTATTGTTTTAGCAGTGATAGGTGTGGCAATTTGCTTTATGGCAAAGAGAATTACAATGGCAAAAAGGAAACAAGACGAAATTAGTAAAAACGATAAATTGTATATTGGTCTTATGATAACCGGTTTGAGTTTAATTTTGCTAGGCATGATAATCATCGCATTACCTATAAATGCAACTTTCTATAATCTATACTAATTGTTAATAATAAAATTATATAAATGTTTAAGATAAAAATATTGCTTTCGTTAAAACGAAAGCTTTTTTTATATGTAATTAAAAAAATTATTTGACATATTTTTACAAAATATGTTATATTTATATTAATAAAAACATAAGGAGGGAAAATGAAAAAGTTTTTATCAAAAATGCCGGTGATGATTGTCTTTTTATCGTTAGCTGTTGTTGGGTTAGCATTTTATATAGTTATGCTTGCTAGACCAATTAGTTATGGTATGACATATTCTTACACTCAAACTATTACAGAAGATAATTCTGATCCAAATAGTGGGATAAATGTTGGAGAAAATGTATCTATTAAAATTAAATTTTACAACGATAAAAAAGCTGTAACTATTATGGATATGGGTAGTGGAGAGATTAAAAGTGATGTTTGGGTTCTAAGAATCGGTAATAAAGTTGCCATCTTAAGTTCAACATTAGAGATGAACGAAGATGAATACAATCAAATGGTCGAGGAAATGAAAGCAAATAAAGAACTTTTTAATGCTTCAGCTACAGAAATAAATGCTTTCAAAATTTATTCTGAATCTGATTCAAGTTATGAAATGAAATGTAATGGTGCAGTTGTATTTGCTGTCGTATTTGGAGTAGTTGAACTCGCATTAATTACATTTGGTGTATTAGCTACAATATTCTTTGTAAAAGGTAAAAAAGCAGTTCCAACTGAATCTAATGATGCAACAGATACTCCAGTTGCAGCATGATTAAAATAGCAAAATTAAATATAATTAATATTAAAAAATCTAACAATAATATGTTAGATTTTTTTATTCTTTATTAAAAACTTATTAATATTGTATTTACTTATCTGTTAAATCAATCATATTTATTATAATAAATATAAACAAGCAATATTTAATATGAATTTTATTAATTTATTTTATTAAAAATTAATAGAATCAAAAACAGAGTTTGTAATTAAATTAGTAGAACTAGGGTTAACAATGCTACAAGGACAAAATTGATAACAACAATTATTATATACATTTCTGCATATAGTATATGCAGTTAGTGATATGCTAAGATTAGATATCCTAATACAATCGCATCTTCCTATTCTATAAAAGAAATAGTACATATTTGCCTCCTAAAATATAATATTAATAAAATAGCAAGTATTGTGAGATTAAATATTCTAAACTTGAATACAAATGGTCAACTACCAAAATATGCTATTTTTTTTAAGAGTAAAAATAATCTTTCTGCATATTATACAATAGAGGTTAATATGAGAGAGATAGCCCTTGCCACAAAGGTAAGGAATAAAGAGATAATTGATTTTTTGCATGCAAATATTCAAGCAAAAATTGATTTTTGTAAAACTATTATTACGCTTTATAATGATAATAATTTTAGTTATCTTTTGTTTGCTTGTGAGGATAAATTTATTGAACCTTGTGAAATTATATTACGTGAAGTTATAATTGATTACATTGAATCGATATACAAATTGAATTATCTAAAACAAAAAATCAAAAATCCGCTTTCTAATTCACTTGCATTCAATGCGTATGTCAAAGTGCTGGCTTTGTTTGATAAATCGACAGACGAATCTGCACTTAATAAAATTTTAATTTTCAATCAAACATTTTTTGTTGATAGTTTTTTAGAATTTAGATTGAATCCTTTAAAAAAACATTGGAATAATTTAGCTGAACTAAGCAGTGATAATTTATTAATGTTTAATTCGGGGACATTTATTGATATCATTAGATTTTTAATTAATACAATGGATAATATTGTATACAAAGTAAAAGTAATATGTGATGGGGAACGATTTAGTATTTATAATATGAAAAGTAAAAATGAAAAAATAAAAAAAATTGCAGAGTGCAAAAATTCAATGGAATTAATTACAAATGTATTAAATTCATGTCCTAGTTATATTGACATATATATCAATGGAAATAATAATTATGAAGCAATAAGTTTTTTAAGCAATGTTTTTACTAACAGATTAAAAATTTTTATGAGAAACTAAAATTTCATTAATTATTTGTTATATTAATTAAACTATATGAATTTTGAATTTATAAAAACAATTAATATAATATACATTTTATTGAAATTGCTTGACTGAAAGGAAAAGATGTGTTATTATTAATTATAATTAAATAGGCTATTGATTAGACAAGTAGTTTAATGGTCAATTTATACAGAGAGTGTCTGCAGGCTGAGATTGACACAAAATACCACTAAATGAAACCACTAATTAGGTCAAGGCGAGTGAATTCTCGTAAAACGAGAGGGTAGTTTACCAATTTGGGTGGAACCGCGGTTATGAAATCGTCCCATAGCATAAGCTAGGGATTTTTTGTTTTTTTAGGAGGAATGTATGAGTAATGAAAAACAAGATATGTATCGTCATAGCATGAGTCATGTATTAGCAAAAGCTGTAAAGTCTTTTTATCCTAATGTTAAATTAGCAATAGGACCGGCAATTGAGAATGGTTTTTATTATGATTTTGATAATTTGAACATAACGCCAGAAGATTTTGATAAAATTGAAGAGAAAATGCGCTCTATTATTGAAAATAATGAAAATTTTACAAGAAAAGAAGTGACAAAAACTGAAGCTTTAGAGATGTTTGTTGACCAACCATATAAAACTGAATTAATTAATGAATTACCATCTGATGAAAAAATAACAGTATATTATACTGGTGAAGATTTTTATGATTTGTGTCGTGGTCCACATGTCGAAAATACAAAATTTTTACGTGGTTTTTCATTTAAAATAAATCGTGTTAGCGGAGCATATTGGCGTGGTAGTGAAAAAAATAAAATGCTTACACGTATATATGTTTATGGATTTTTAGATAAAAATGACCTTAAAGAATGTCTTCGTATAGAAGCTGAAGCAAAAGAGCGTGACCATAGGAAATTAGGTAAAGAATTAGGAATCTTCATGATGAGTGATTTAGTTGGAAAAGGATTGCCAATGTGGTTGCCAAAAGGTTTCATCGTAAGGCGTGAATTGTCTGATTATATCATAAATAAAGAAATTGAATTAGGATACCAGCATGTTATGACTCCATCTCTTGGAAATGTTAATTTATATAAAACATCTGGACATTGGGAGCATTATAAAGATGATATGTTCCCAGTAATGGAGCGAGAAGATGAAGCGTATGTTCTTCGTCCTATGAATTGTCCACATCATATGATGATTTACAAAAATTTTATGCATTCTTATAGAGATTTACCATTGCGTTTAGCGGAAGTTGCAAATGATTTTAGATTTGAAGCAAGTGGTTCACTATGTGGTATTGAACGTGCTAGAGCTTTTACACAAAATGATTCTCACATTTTCTGTCGTCCAGACCAAATAGAAGAAGAAATAGATGGTGTTATAAAATTAATACTAGATGTTTATAAAGATTTTGGCTTTAAAGATTATTCATTCCGTTTGTCTTTAAGAGATAAATCAAATTCTGAAAAATATTTTGCTAATGATGATTTATGGGAAAAAAGTGAAAATGCTTTACGAGCAATATTGAAAAAGAGTGGGGCATCATTTTATGAAGCTGTAGGTGAAGCTGCATTTTATGGTCCAAAAATTGACGTGCAAGTAAAAACTGCTTTAGGTCATGAAGTGACATTATCAACAGTTCAACTTGATTATCAACTCCCAGAAAGATTTGAACTTGAATACATTGATGAGAATAGTAATAGAGTTCGACCAGTTGTTATTCATAGAGCAATTTTAGGTTCATTAGATAGATTTGTAGCTTTTATTTTAGAAGAAACTAAAGGAATTTTGCCAGCGTGGTTATCACCAGTTCAAGTAAAAATCTTGACTGTAAATGAAAACAACATTAATTATGCAAATGAAATAGCAAAAAAATTATCTAAAAATAAAATTCGTGTTGATAAAGATTTATCAAATGAATCTGTTGGAAAGAAAATTCGTTCTGCGGTTATTGAAAAATCTCCATTTATTTTAGTTCTTGGAGATAAAGAAATGAATGACAATAATGTCGCTGTTCGTAAACGTGGAAGTAAAGATACTGAAGTTATGTCCTATGAAAAATTTGAAGATGAATTATTAAAAGCAATTAAAGATAAAACATTATAAATTATTTAGATTAATATAATTAGCATTAATACAGAGCATTTGCTCTGTATTTTTATCAACAAATATTTTGATATTGTTCAAAATTAAATAAAATTTTTAATTAATTTTTAAAATTTTATCATTTTGTTTGACTAGTTTTAATAATAGTATTAAACTAACAATATTGAACATTTGTTCATTATTAAGGAGATAATTGTGGATATATTTAAAAAGTTATATTGCAGAACATTTCAAATATTTTTTAGAATAGCAATTCCTATTTTACCATATCATGAGCCTAAAATTATACATAACAATGATGAATTAATTACAATATTATTAGAAAATAAAATTAAAAATGTATTGTTAGTGACAGATGAAGGAATATCAAAATTAGGATTATATAATGAACTTATTAATGTTTTAAAAGAAAAAAATATTGAAGTTAATATTTATGATAAAACAGTTGCTAATCCCACGACAAAAAATGTAGAAGAAGCTTTGAAAATGTATATAGACAATTCGTGTAAAGCGATTATAGCATTTGGCGGAGGTTCATCAATGGATTGTGCAAAAGCAACAGGGGCACGAGTTGCAAGACCTAAAAAATCGTTGAATAAAATGAAAGGGATTTTAAAAGTAAATAAAAAATTACCGCTATTAATAGCTGTTCCAACAACTGCAGGTACAGGCAGTGAAACGACACTTGCGGCAGTTATAACTGACAGTGAAACTAGACATAAATATGCTATTAATGATTTTCCGTTAATACCAAGTTATGCTATGTTAGATGCAAATTTGACAGTGGGATTACCAAAGTTTATTACAGCTACTACAGGTATGGACGCTTTAACCCACGCAATTGAAGCATATATAGGAAGGAGTAGGACAAAAGATACACGAAAAAATTCAATTGAAGCAGTTAAATTAATATTTGAAAATTTGCTTTTAGCTTATAAAGATGGTACCAATTTAGTTGCAAGAGAAAATATGTTAAAAGCTTCATATTGTGCCGGACTAGCGTTTACTAAGTCATATGTTGGATATGTTCACGCGATAGCTCATTCTTTAGGTGGTAAATATAACATTGCCCACGGATTAGCAAATGCAATAATATTACCTTATGTCTTAAAAAAATATGGCAGAAGTATTTATAAAAAACTTTGGGAACTTGGAACATCATCAAATTTATTTAAAAAGAATACATCAATTGAAGAAGGGACAAAGATATTTATAGAAAAAATCGAAGAAATGAATAAATCAATGGGAATAGGTACTTCTATTCCAGAAATAAAGAATGAAGATATCTTTCAACTAGCTAAAACAGCCGAAAAAGAAGCTAATCCTTTGTATCCTGTCCCAGTTTTATATACTTCAAAACAGTTAGAAGAAATTTATTATGAGGTAAAAAATGGATAATCAAACAATTTTAAAAAAAATAAAAAAACAACGTGATTTTTTAGAACAAAATTCAATGATTGATTATAAAAATAGAATAATAGCATTAAAAAAATTATATAAAAATATTAAACTTTTAACACCTGAAATTAACGAAGCATTAAAAAAAGATTTAAACAAAAGTGAAACTGAAACTTATATGGTTGAAATCGGAATGGTTTTGAACGAAATAAGTTTTATGATAAAACATTGCAAAGAATATTCAAAACCTAAACGAGTTTCATCACCGCTTGCACAGTTCCCAGCAATTAGTTATAAAATTCCTTGTGCATATGGAATAGTGCTTATTATTAGTCCATGGAATTATCCATTCATGCTTGCAATAGAACCATTAGTTGATGCAATTGCTGCTGGCAATTCTGTAATAATTAAACCTAGTGAAATTTCTCCAAATGTTAGTATTGTAATTGAAAAATTAATAAATATGACATTTGAAGAAGGTCATGTATGTACAGTTTTAGGTGGAGTAGAAGAATGTACATTTTTGCTTGAGCAAGATTTAGATTATATCTTTTATACTGGAAGTACAAGAGTAGGTGAAATTGTAATGAAAAAAGCGGCTGAACATTTTACACCTGTCACACTTGAAATGGGTGGCAAAAGCCCGTGTATTGTTGATGAAACTGCAAATATACCACTAGCCGCAAAACGAATTGTATTTGGTAAATTTTTAAATTCTGGACAGACTTGCGTTGCACCAGATTATATATATTGTCATGAAAATATAAAAGATAAATTAATTTATGAACTAAAGCGACAAATCATATTGCAATACACAACAGACCCTATTAACAATCTAGAATATCCACGCATGATTAACAAAAAGCAATATAATGCGATGCGTTCTTTTATCAATGAAGATAATTTAATTTTTGGTGGAAAATGTTCAGATGAAAAATTGAAAATTGAGCCTACAATTCTTAATGCATCATTTGAAGACGAAGTGATGAAAGAAGAAATATTTGGTCCGATTCTTCCAATTGTCGCATTTAAAGATATTAATGAAGCAATAAAAAATGTAAATTCTTTAAATAAACCGCTTGCTTTTTATATTTTTTCATCATCAAAAGAAAATCAAAAAAAATTTATTGATAATTGTCAATTTGGTGGTGGTTGTATCAATGATACAATAGTACATATTGCTACGCCTAATTTAGGTTTTGGTGGATTAAAACAAAGTGGTATAGGGGCATACCATGGTAAAATTGGTTTTGATACTTTTACACACTATAAAAGTATATTAGATAAAAAAACATGGTTAGATTTGCCTATGAGATATCAACCATTTAATAAATTTAAAACTTTCTTAATTAAATTGTTTATGAGATAATTTTTTATTTAAATAAATATTATAAAAAAATTAAAAAAATATATAAAAATATATAAAAAATTATAATTTTTTATTATGTTTTATAAAAAAATAAAATTTTTCATTAAAAATATTAATTTTCAATAAATTATTATTAATTTAATATAATTAGCAAAATTATGGCTATTTTAATAAAACTATATTAAAAATAAGGATATAAATATGAAAAAAATAACATATAGCATAAATTTATTATTTTTATTGTCAATAATTATTCTAGATATTTTCTATATTATTTATGGTGGTTTAATTTTAAAAAGTATTACAAGTTTTTTATTCTTTGCGCTTGGCATCATTAATTTAATTTTTGTAATAAAATTGAAAACTGGTAAATTAAAATTTTCAATTTTTTTACTTATTGGTTTATTTTTTGCAATGTTAGGAGATATTCTATTAGAAATAAATTTTATTATCGGAGCAATATTTTTTGCAATAGGTCATTTATTATATTTTACTGCATTTTGCTATTTAGAGAAATTTAAATGGAAAGATTTAATATATGGTATGATTATATTCATTCCGTCAATGTTATTAATTTTATTATATCCAAATTTTAATTTTGACGGAATATTAATGGAAAGCTTATGCCTTATATATGCATTTGTAATATCTTTTATGGTGGGGAAATCAATATCAATTTTTATTGATAAAAAATCAATTGATAGGCTAATAATTTTGGTTGGAACGATTTTATTTTTCTTCTCAGATTTAATGCTTTTATTTAATGTATTTTCTGAAGTTAATAATATTTTCAATATATTATGTTTGGCTACCTATTATCCTGCTGAATTTTTACTCGCATTTTCAATATTATTTTCAAATATAATAATAAATAAGAAAGACAATTTATGATTTTTTAAAAATAAAATGAAAATTAATTTAAAAACTGTTGACAAATTTTTAATTAGTTGATATAATGAAAACGTAAAAGTAGAAGTACCACTTCTCACCTTGAAGCATTGAGCGACAATGGTTATAAAATTACAACTAATAATAATGTAATTTTTTGATGAGTGGGTTCTTTTACTATAAAGAATTCCATTTTTTTAATTTAGGAGGTAATTTGAAAGAATCACTAAAAAATGAACAAATTGTTTTACCGGAAGTCCGTTTAATTGGACCAAATTCTGAACAATTAGGAATAATGAGTTCACAAAAAGCTTATGAAGTGGCAGTTTCATATGATTTAGACTTAGTCTTAATTGCTCCAGATGCAAAACCGCCTGTATGCAAAATCATGAATTACGGGAAATATAAATTTGAAGAGTTAAAAAAATTAAAAGAGCAGAAGAAGAATCAGAAAGTTGAGGAAGTAAAAGAAATTCGCTTATCAATGTCTATTGATGACCATGACCTTCAAATTAAGGCAAAACAATGTTGCAAATTTTTATCTGACGGCAGTAAGGTTAGAGTTAAAATTTTGATGAAAGGACGTATTCAAGTTCGTCCACAAATCGGAATTGAAATTATGAATCGGTTTGCGGAGTTAGTTGCAAGTGTTGGTCAAATTGATAAACAACCTGAAATAAATGGAAGAAACATCTTTATGGTTTTAGCACCAATTTCATTAAAAAAATAGATTATTTGGGAAAGCACTTCACTTTTTAATAATGTAATAGAAATTTAGACATTCATGTCTAGTATTTCTAAGATTTGATAATAAGGAGAGAATTATGCCAAAAATGAAAACAAGAAAAGCTGTTGCTAAACGTTTTAGCGAAACAGGCACAGGTAAAATCAAACGTACACACGATGGAAAAGGTCATATTTTGACTAAAAAATCAAGAAAAAGAAAAAGACATTTAAGAAAAACTGGTTATGTTTCTAAACAATATGAAAAGAACATAAAAGGTATGATGTAGGAGGCTAAAAATGAGAATTAAACGTGGAGTTAATGCAGTAAAAAAACGTCGTGCAATTTTAAAACAGGCTAAGGGATATCGTGGCGGAAAATCAAAATTATATAGAGTTGCACGTGAAGCTGTTATGAAATCAGGACAATATGCTTATGTTGGAAGAAAACTTAGAAAACGTGATATGCGTTCACTTTGGATTACTCGTATCAATGCTGCTTGTCGTGAAAATGGTATAAGTTATAGTTTGTTTATCAACGGACTTAAAAAAGCAAATGTTGATTTGAATCGTAAAGTTTTAGCAGACCTTGCAGTGTCAGATAAAAATGCATTCGCTAGTTTAGTAGAAACAGCTAAAAAAGCAAACGCATAAATAATATTACTTAACGAATTAAAAATTTTATGTAAACATATTAAAATTTATTTGTCTATATGTTTTTTTTATTTGTAAATATATTAAATTTGACTTATTTTTATTTATTTGCTATCATTTAGACATGAAAATTAGTATGGACGAAATTATTAAATTAAAAGATAAAAAATATAGAAAACAGAATAATTTATTTATGGTTGAAGGAGAAAAATTTTGTAAAGATTTGCTAAATTGCAATATTGAAATTGTTTTAACTATTACTTCAAATCAATCCTATTCAAACTTTCCGCATTTTGAGTTGGTTAATAAAAAAATTATTGATAGAATTGCAACTACTAAGACACCACAGGATATTATTTGTATTTGTAAAGCAAAGTCCTATCCAACTGATTCAATTGGAAATTCATTAATTTTAGATACAGTTCAGGACCCTGGCAATGTTGGTACTTTAATTCGAAGTGCACTAGCTTTTGGATTTGAAGATATTTATTTAATTAATTGTGCAGATGTATATAGTGAAAAAGTTATAAGAAGTTCAGCGGGTACTGTTTTAAAAGCTCGTATTCATTTAATGGACAAACTGGATATCATTAATAATAAATTTAAAATAGCAAAAAATTTTGTAGTAGCTGATATGATTGGGATTCCTATTGACAAAATTCATTTGCCAAAAGAAAAATTTGCTGTTATAATTGGTAATGAAGGACAAGGGGTGAGTGAAGAATTGATTCATTTGTCCGATTTTAAACTGTCAATTCCAATGAGCAATAAAGTAGAAAGTTTAAATGCAGGTGTGGCAGGAAGTATTATTATGCAAAAATTTAGTGAGGTGTAAATGTCGGGACATAGTAAATGGAATAATATTAAAGGTAGAAAAGAAAAATCAGATGCAGAAAGGAGTAAAATTTTTACAAAAGTCGGCAGAGAAATTATGGTGGCAGTAAAAGAAGGCGGACCAAATATAGATAGCAATAGTAAGTTGAAAATGGCGATAGCAAAAGCTCGTCAATATAATATGCCTAATGATAGAATAAATAGTATAATTAAAAAAAATAGTGAAGTAGACAATTCAAATTTTGTTGAACAAACTTATGAAGGATATGGTGTTGGCGGTGTAGCTGTTGTTGTAAAATGTTTTACCGATAATAAAAATCGAACGAGCAGTGATGTTAGATATGCTTTTGATAAATTTGGTGGTTCATTAGGCTCAACTGGTTGTGTATCGTATTTATTTGATAACAAAGGTGTAGTTGTGGTTGAAAAAAATGATAAATTTGACTCAGATGCAGCTATGGAATTAGCTATATTACAAAATGCTACAGATTGTGAAGAAGATGAAGTATTTACAATTTATACTGAACCTAGTGCTAATTCAGTTAATGATATGGTTTCAGCTTTTGAAAGTGCGGGATATACAATACTTTCATCAGGTGTAGAGATGATTCCACAAAATTATATTAGTTTAGATGAAAACAAAAGAGAAACGTTTAACAAAATGATAGATAAATTGAATGAAAGCGATGATGTTATAGATGTAATACACAATTTAGAGGAATAAATTATGGAAGAAGTAAAAAATGATGAAGAATTAATGAAAATTGTTGATTATTTGAAAGATTACGATGTTAAATTACGCGGTCTATATAGTCTATACAATACACTTTTGCTAGACGCAGAAACTAACAGGTCAAATCTTGGTACATATTATGAAGAAATGATAGATTTGAAAAATTCTCTAAATTCCATTTCTCAAATTATATATGGTAGTAAGAAATCTGAACGAGATTCAGTTTATTCACGCAAAAAATCAGAAATAAAACGACTTAATTCAGAAGTTGACAAAGCAAAAGTAGAATTTAATGATTCAACAAAAAAATATTGTAATGCATTAAAAGAATGTGGCTCTTTAAAGACAGAATACAAACACAAAATTATAAATCTTAGAAAAGAGTTTAAAGCTGCAGTACAAAAAGAAACTTCTCAAATGATTATAAAATTATTTGTACGACAAATTAAATCATTAAATAAAACTCTAGAAAATATAGAAAAATTGATTTCCGATTATAATGTTAAACGTAATCAAGTTGAAGAAAACAGCAAAAGATTTAATGATTTGTATCAAAGTGTACTTGATTTAATAGAACGTTTAAAAGTGCCAGCATAATGAAAGTTTTAGGTATAGATCCAGGTTATAATATTATAGGTTATGGAGTTATTGAAACAAATGGTTGCAAAGTTGTAGATTATGGAGTGATTACCACTCCTAAAACTATGTCTATTAGTTCAAGACTCCATACTATTTATCAGGCGACTTGTGAATTAATGGAAACTTTTGAACCAGATGAAGTAGCTTTTGAAGAACTTTTTTTCAACACTAACAATACTACAGCGATACCAGTTGCAGAATCTCGTGGAGTGTTGATTGTAGCAAGTAAAAGATATACTGATAGATTATATGAATATACTCCTCTGCAAATTAAACAAGCACTTACAGGTAATGGTAGAGCAGAAAAAAAACAAGTGCAGTATATGGTTAAAAGCATGTTGGGATTAAAATCTGTACCAAAACCTGACGATGCTGCAGATGCTCTTGCTGTCGCTCTTTGTCATATTCAAACAAATAGTGTATTGTCAGATAATTCAATTTAATATATCAATAGTTTATTTATTATTTATAATTATTAATGTAAGTATAAGTTATAATTGTAAGTTATACTTGTTCAAAACATTGAAAGCGAGATTATGATAGGTTTTATAAAAGGAATATTGAAAGAAAAAGATTTTAATACCATAACAATTGAATGTAATGGTATTGGTTTTCAAATCATGGTGACAAATAGTTGCATGGCAAACATGCCAGATTTAGAACAAGAAGTAAAAATTTATACTTATCTTCATGTTAGAGAAGATGAGATGAGTCTATATGGATTTGTAAGCCCAGAGGAAAAACGATTATTTTTACAGCTCATTACTGTTAGTGGTGTAGGTAGTAAAACAGCTATTCAAATTTTATCTGCTGAGCGTATGAGTGCTATAATAAATAGTATAATCAATGAAGATTCATCAGTCATTGCTTCGTGTAAAGGTATAGGTAAAAAAGTGGCGGAAAAAATTATTGTAGAATTAAAAGACAAAATTAAACCACTTGATTATATTTTACCTAATGAATCAATATTTGCACAAAATAATGAAAATATTGAAGAAGCGGTTGTCGTTCTAACAAGTTTAGGTATGAGTAAAACTCAAGCAAGCAAGTTAGCACGAGATGTTGCAACTGAAAATGATAGTGCTGAACAAATTGTAGCGAAAGCATTACATAATATGGGTGAATAATGGAAGAAAAAGATAGATTTATTTCAAGTACAAAAAATATGAGTGATGTAGAGGTCGAAAACAAACTTCGACCTATTACTTTTGATGAATACGTTGGACAAGAAAAAATAAAATCAAATTTAAAAGTTTATATTACAGCAGCAAAAAAACGAAAAGAAGCACTTGACCATGTTTTGCTTTATGGACCTCCTGGATTAGGGAAAACTACATTAAGTCATATTATAGCTAATGAAATTGGTAGTCAAATTAAAATCACTAGTGGTCCAAGTATTGAGAATGCTGCAGATTTGGCAGCAATTTTAACTAATCTTAACACAAATGATGTTTTGTTTATAGATGAAATACATAGACTTTCTAAATCGGTAGAAGAAATTCTTTATCCAGCGATGGAAGATTATGCACTTGATTTTATTGTAGGAAAAGGTCCTAGTGCAAGAAGTATGAGATTAAAAATTCAACCTTTTACTTTGATTGGAGCGACAACTAAAGCTGGTAATTTATCTAGTCCTTTGCGTGATAGGTTTGGTGTAGTGTGTAGATTAGAATTGTATTCTGTAGATGAAATAGCTACAATTATAAACCGTTCAGCAAAAATTTTAGGCGTAAATATTGATGAAGATGCAACTAGAGAAATTGCAAAACGTAGTCGTGGAACTCCACGTATCGCAAATAGATTGTTAAAAAGAGTTAGAGATTATGTCCAAGTTGAAGATAAGGACACAATAACATATATAGATGCAAAAAAAGCATTAACATTAATGGATATAGATGAGTTAGGTCTAGATTTTGTAGATAAACGCATTTTAATGGCTATGATAGAAAAGTTTGGTGGCGGTCCAGTAGGATTAGAGACATTGGCAGCTACAACAAATGAAGAAGTCTCAACAATAGAAGATGTTGTAGAACCTTACTTATTACAATTAGGATTCGTAGCTAGAACAAATAGAGGAAGAATTGTCACTCGTCTTGCATATGAGCACTTTAATTTACCTGTGCCTAAAAATCTGCAAACACCTGATGAAATAGGAGAAGGAGAAAAAAATGATTAATTACAAATCATTAGATACATACGATTATTATCTTCCTGAAAATTTGATTGCTCAATCTCCAATAGATAAACGTGATGAAAGTAGACTTTTGGTTTTCAATCGAAAAACAAAAGATATTTTGCATAGACATTTTAAAGATATCACAGATTTTTTAGTAAAAGGTGACGTCCTTGTTGTAAACAACACCCGAGTACTTCCCGCAAGACTTTTAGCAAAAAAATCTACCGGAGCAAATGTTGAGATTTTACTATTAAAACGAATAAATTTAAATGATTGGGAAGTCTTATTAAAACCTGGCAAACGTGTTAAAATTGGTACTATATTAAAGATAAATGATGAACTATCTTGTGAATTATTAGAGATAAAAAATGATGGTAATCGCATAGTTAGATTTTATTTTAATGGGATATTTGAAGATATCTTAAATAGAGTAGGTAGTATGCCTCTCCCTCATTATATTCATGAAAAATTGAATGACAAAGAAAGATATCAAACTGTATACAATAAAGTTTTAGGAAGTGCTGCAGCTCCTACTGCAGGTTTGCATTTTACTAATGAGTTATTAAAAAAGATACAAGATATGGGGGTTGAAATACTTGAACTTACTCTAGATGTCGGTTTGGGAACATTTCGACCATGTAAAGAAAAAGATATTACAAAACATGTTATGCATTCAGAACATTATTCTTTAACCAAGGAAGTTGCAGAAAAAATCAACAAAGCAAAGATTGAAAATAGACGTATTATTGCTGTAGGAACTACATGTGTTAGAACTTTAGAATCAGTAGCTCAAAAAGGTATGCCATTAGAGCAAAGTGAAGGAGAAACTGACATATTTATTTATCCACCTTTTGAATTTAAAGTTGTAGATGCTCTCATAACTAATTTTCATTTACCAAAAAGCACATTAATAATGTTAGTTAGTGCGTTTGCTGGTTATGAAAACACTATGAATATTTATGAAACGGCTGTCGAAAATCAATATAGATTTTTTAGTTTTGGTGACGCAATGTTTATTGAGTAAAGAAAAATTAATATAACTTATTAGAAATAACTTAAAATTGTTTAGAATTTTATTTTTTCATTTCTAAATTTTAACTATATTGGAGAGACTATGAAAGAAAATTTTAAATATGAAATTTTACATATAGACAAAAACAGTGGTGCGAGAACAGGGGTTTTACACACTCCACATGGTGATATTTTTACTCCTATTTTTATGCCAGTCGGTACACTCGCTACAGTAAAATCACTTACAAATGATGATTTATATGATGTAGGAGCACAAATTATTCTTGCTAATACTTATCATTTACATATACGTCCAGGAGATGAATTGATAAAACGAGCAGGCGGTTTACATAAATTTATGAATTTTAATCGTCCAATGCTTACAGATTCTGGAGGTTTTCAAGTTTTTTCATTGGCTGATATACGAAAAATTACTGACAATGGTGTTGAATTTAAAAATCATTTAAGCGGTGAAAAAATGTTTTTTACACCAGAAAAAGCAATTCAAATTCAAAATAATTTGGGAGCAGATATCATAATGGCTTTTGACGTTTGTAGTGAATATGGTGCAACACACGAACAGGCAGAACAAGCAATGACAAGAACTCTTAATTGGTTGGATAGATGCTACAAAGTGCAGAATAATCCTAAACAAATGTTATTTCCAATCGTACAAGGAAATTTTTATGAAGATTTACGAAAAAATAGTTTAGAAAAGACAAAAAAATATTGTAAATGCGGTATAGCAGTGGGCGGATTATCTGTTGGTGAACCAAAAGAAGTGATGATAAGAATGCTTGATGTGTTAAAACCGGATTATCCAGAAAATATGCCAAGATATTTAATGGGAGTTGGTACTCCTGATTATATATTTGAAAGTATAGAAAGAGGCATAGATATGTTTGATTGTGTATTGCAAACTAGAGTAGCACGCAATGGATTAGCTATGACAAGCAAGGGTAAAGTGACATTGAAAAATGCAAAATACAAAGAAGATTTTTCAACACTTGATGATGAATGTGATTGCTATTGTTGTACGCATCATACTAAAGCTTATTTACATCATTTAGTAAAGTGCAATGAGATTTTAGCAGCAAGATTGTTGAGTTTACATAATATAAGGTTTACATTGAAAATGATGGAAAATATACGAGATGCGATAAATAACGACAGATTTCTTGAATTTAAACAGGAATTTTATAATAAATATGGTATAAAATAAATTGACTATCAAATTTTGATTTGATATAATAGAACCAAGAAATTAATTATAGGGGAGAGATATGGAAATTATATTATTAGTTATTCTTATTGTGTTAGTTGTAGCATTGTTTGTTGTAAGTTATATGAAGAAGAAAAAATATAACACTGAACTTAGTCAAATGCGTAGTGAATTAAAGATTGGCGATAAAGTTATGACAGACACTGGTGTTGTTGGTGAAGTTGTTGATTCATATGTAGAAGATGAATATACTTATTTTGTATTAAAAACAGGTAAGGGAAATAATATAGGTTATTTTACTGTTCATGCTAATGCTATTTATTATGTCTATGGAAAAGAAGACAAATCAACTACACAAAAAGTAGTAGTAAAACAACCTAGTGAATCTAAAAAAGAAGAAAATAAATCAGAAAATGAAAAAACAAATATAACTGAAAATAAAAAACAAAAAGAATCACAAACAGATAAGGAAGAAGATAAAAAATAAACGAATGAAATTTCATTCGTTTTTTTTATTTAATTTAACTGTTTTTTATATTAAATCTCATCTAATCATTATTAATATAAAACTTGTGTTTAGATAAAATTTACAATAGATTACAAAATTCATTAATATATTTCAAAATTATTATTAGTTTTTAGTTTTTATTTTTAGTTAGTAAAATACATTATAATAGGAGGTTATATGCAAAAATTAAAATCAATAAATTGGAGTGGTTTTTTAAATATAATTAAATGCTGTATGATTGGTATATTAATAACATTAATAGGTTTAATTGTTTTTGCGGTAATTTTAAAATTCGCTGATTTATCTTCAAATTCAATAGGGTACATAAATGATGTAATTAAAGCTGTATCAATTTTCGTAATGATATTATGCATAAAAAAAACA
>CALWTL010000003.1 GCA_944384445.1 uncultured Clostridia bacterium
TTCCTTGTCTAATGGCTTTGTAATTGGGAAGAAAATCGTATCACGAATGTTCTCACAATTCAATAAATGATAAATAAATATATCTATTCCAAATCCAATACCTGAAATAGGTGGAAATCCATGTTCCATTGCAAGAATATATTCCTTATCATAATCCATAGCTTCAGCATCACCTTTTTGTTTTGCTTTTGCCTGCTCTTCAAAATTTCTTTTTTGTTGAATAGGATTAACCAACTCACTGTATCCTTTTACCATTTCCTGACCATCAATGACTAGTTGGAACATCTCTATAATACGTTCATCTTTATCTGAATATCTAGCAAGCGGAACAACATTTGGATAATTATATAATATAGTTGGTTCTATAATATTAGGGCGCATTTTTCTTTTATATAATAAATCAATTATGCCACCAACAGTGAATTGTTCATTAAGTTCACTTTCTTCCAACAAATTTTTTTCTAAAACCAATTTTTTAAATTCATCTACGTCCGTGATATCTAAAACGTTGAATCCCAAAATATTATTTAAAGTTGCTACGTAATCCATTCTTGGAAATTGTTCTGGTAATTTAATCATACGTCCATTTGCTTCAAACTCGTATTTACCAAAAACATATTTGCATACTTCTCTAAACATTTCAGTATAAAATTTAATACTATCTTCAAAATCCCAATAAGCAGCATAACTTTCAAGCATTGTAAATTCTTGCAATTTATCTACGCACAATCCTTCATTTCTAAAATTTTTTGCTATCTCAAAAATTTTATCAAATCCGCAAGCAATCACTCTTTTCAAAAAAGTTTCAGGAGATATTCTGAGATTCATATCAAGGTCAAGTGCGTTATGATGTGTTCTAAAAGGTTTTGCAAGTGCACCACCTACAGCATTCTGTAGTATAGGAGTTTCGACCTCTAAGAATCCTTTTTTCACATAAAAATCACGCAAAAATTGTGTCACTTTACAGCGTACTAAAATTGCCAATCTGCTTTTTTCATTAGATATAATATCCAAATATCTTTGGCGATATCTAGCATCAGTATCTACTAATCCATGGAATTTCTCAGGAAGACCACGAAGTGCTTTACTCAATAACTCAAACTTTTCCACTTGTACAGTAAGTTCACCAGTTTGAGTGCGAACTAATTCTCCACTAACTCCTATAAAATCTCCAATATCACAAAATTCTTTAAATTTTTTTAATGCTTCTTCACCAACAATATTTTGTGACAAACTTATTTGCACACTTGTTCTAATAGGTTGTGTAAAATTAATTTCAAAATTATCTCCTATTGCATAAATTCTAGCAAAAATAAGTTTACCAAAAGTTCGCTTGAAAATCATACGTCCCGCTACATTAACATGCGTACCTAATTCATATTTCTCTAAATCATGTATTTCATGCGTTTTATTGAATTTTGCTTTATAAGCAAATTCTCCTTGTTCACGTAAACGATTAATTTTATCTACCTTTATATCAAATTCGTTCATTAATTCATTTTCCATAAATTACTCCATAATTTGAGTATACCAATCAAAAAACAATTTGTCAATTTATCAATATAATCTTTATTACAATTATGTATTTCTTTAAATATTCCATAATAAGTTTTATAAAAAAATACAGACATCATCTGTATTTTTTATTTTAGTTAAAATTTATTTTTTAAAAATAGGTTTTACTACAACGTGTCTTTTCTCTCCTTCACCAGTTGATTCAGTAGTGACATCGTCACGATTTTGTAGCGTTGTATGAACAATTCGTCTATCATAAGCAATCATAGGATCAAGATGAATATTTCTTTCTATTTTAACTGCTTGTTCTGCAGTTTTATTAGCAAGATCTATTATTGCCTGATTTTTATTTTGTTTATATCCGTCTATATCCAAATACATTCTAATTGGTCTTTCATTTCGAAGTTTTAAACCTGATAAAAGCATTTGCAAGGCTTGTATGTTTTCACCATGATAACCTATCAATTTTCCTAATTTTTCTCCCTTAATTGAAAAAGATATTTCATTTTCACCTGAATTTGATTCAACAACTGCATTTTCGTCAAGTTGTTTAGCTAGCCCTAGTAAAAATTCTTTTCCTTTACTTTCTAATCTAGAAGTATCAACAATTCGTATTTTCTTTTCTTTTTCTTCTGAAGTATTTTCATTTAAGTTATCGGTTTCTTCATTTTCCATTATTTGATTTGTAGATTGTTCTGGTTCATGAACTTTATTTTCATCTTCTTTTTCTAATTCTTCAGATTTTTTTTCTTCTTGGTCATTCTCTCCCCAGACTAAAACAACTTTAGCCTTTTTAAATAATCCACCTGCTTCTATTACCTTTACTTCTACATCTTCTCTTTTCATACCGCACTCTAATAGTCCGTTTTGAATCGCCAATTCTACACTTTTCCCAGTTGCTTCAATTTGCATATATGCCTCCTGTTTGTTTTCTTTTGCTTTAACAAAATGTTTTTTAACCTATTTTTTGTAATTTCTACTATATTCAACGACTTCAATATTTCTATTTTTCATCAAAATATCTTTATCATCTGTACCTTTATTTTTCTTTTTTAATATTAACGAAATAATTGTTGAAATAATAGCTGTCATTAATGAATTAGTAATGATATATAAGGTAAACACTACATTTGATGTCATAGCCAATATTAACATTGTGATAGGAATAACTGCCATCATAATTTTGTTTGTCAAATTCATTTTTTGACCTTTTGGAGCGAGCATTTTTGCAGTCAAAAACTGTGTTAAGAAAGAAACTAAAATAGCAAATATTATTATTACATAATAACCATTATTGTCTTTTCCGTCCCCAACTATTGTTGATACAATAGTATCATATCTAATTTTTGCATTGTCTTTATCTTCACCTTCCAGCTTATAGTGTTCTGCATAGTCGTCAAAGTTTACAAATTGACTTGTATTTGTATCTGATTTCCATACATTTTTTATCCATAGCCAACTATTTTGTTTACTGATTTCATCGTATTTAATCAAGACAGCTTGTTCAATGTATTCTTCTTTTGTCAAATCTTGTTCGGTAAGTGTTTCATATTCTGATTCTGCTTGAATATAAGCATTATCTAATTCTTTATAAGTTGTATATAATTTTTCATTACCATAAGAACGAATGCTTGAATATAGAGTAAATAATACTATAAGCGAAATTCCCATAGTTATTAACATTGTTAAGCACATACCACCAACATTTATTTTATACTTTTTATAAAGTTTATTTGTCTCTTGGTTAAGTCTCTCACGATCATTTTTGTACTTTTCTTGTAATGCACTAATCTCTGGTTGCATTACAGCCATGACACGTGATTGTTTTTGAGTGGATATTCTTTGAAAAATATCCAATGGACTTAATACCAATTTCAAGCAGATAGTAAAAACAATAATTGCCCAACCATAATTGACAATTGAATTAGCAAAAAAATCTATAATGATAGTCCAAAAGTTGCTAGACAAAAGCAAACTTACACTGTTCAACATTTCCATTTATAATTCCCTGATAAATTTAATTTTACAAAGTCATACCCTGATTTGTGATTAGGTCTGCATCTTAACAATCTTTTCACAGCATAAATACCGCCAACAATTGCTCCAAATTCAACAATACTATCCCAAGCATATTTACTACATGTAGGAATATAATTACAGCTAGATGGTAACATATACCTAATTATTCCACGATATATAGACAATAAGAACAAACTTATTATAGTCAACGGATAACAAATTATATAATATACTTTAAACATTTTTATCCTTTAAGTAATCCATTTTTTTTAAAAACTGATATTAACTCATTTGCTATGTCCGTAGAATTTTTATCTCTACTACCTTGCTTAGGTGTTATTACATAATTTTTTACAACAAATTTATCTAAATTATGCCTACATGCTTCACTAATTATTCGTTTTACTCTGCTTCTTATAACTGAATTTCCTACTTGTTTAGATACAGAAATACCGATTTGAGTATAAGGTTTATACGTTTTAACATAATGAATAATTAAACTAGGTGTATATATTACTTCACCTTTTTTGTATACGTAATTAAACTCTTTTCTCTTCTTTAATCTATTAATTCTACTTAGCATAAAAACTACTAAAATTTAACAAAACTAATTATTTGTTAAATTCTTTTTCCCTTTGTTTCTACGTCTTTTAAGAACTTTTCTACCTGACAAAGTTTTCATTCTAGCTCTGAAACCGTGAACTTTATTGCGTTGTCTTTTCTTTGGTTGATAAGTCTGTTTCATAGGTCTCTCCTTTTAATAATACTGAAATATGATATCAAATTCTAAAAGTATTGTCAATAATAAACAAAGAAAAAAATCAAATAGCAATAATTCTATATTTTTCGCTAAAATCTAAAAATACATATAAATTCACATATTAAAAAAAACAAAATTTACTTTTATTTCAATTAGTAAATTTATGTTAAATATAAGTTATTAACATAAAATTATAATAATAGAATTTTTAAAATGTTTAATTTCATTTACCTAAATTATGAAGTTGTTCACGAATTTCATAAATTAATTCTTTTTGTGTGCTAGTTAATAATCTATTCTTTTCAATGTAATCTATTATTTCATAAGTATCTAATATTAATTTATTTTTTTTATCTTGAGGTAATGTTTTAGAGTCAATCAAATTAGCTAATCTATCAGATAATTTAATTACCAATGCATAGTTAGACATTTCAACCATTTTATGTTTTAGATAATTACTTTTACCAATTAACATTGGCACATAAGATGCTGTTGTCACTTCCATAACCATACTAGCCACCATTTCTCCAAATTCATCTGTTAATTCTCTATAAGAAGTATAAGTGTCTTCTAAAGTATCGTGTAATAATGCTGCAGCCACTATACTATCTATATCTGCTGATTTTTTTACTCTTTTAACAATTTCAGCAACTTGAATAGGGTGATTAATGTATGGTGTCACTCCGTCTGCCCGAAATTGTCCTTTATGTTTTGTTTTTGCAAACTCTAAAACATAGTCATAATCAACTCTCATATTTACCCTCATAAAATAATACTTAAATTGTTTTATAATATAATAAAAATATTCTAGAATATATTGAAATAAAATACTATATGACAAATTATTTGTTAACTATTGAAAATAATTTATATTAACCTTTTAGTCCACGAGATTGCCTATCCATATCTTCAACTACAATATCACATATTTCACCAAGAGTTGAACAATACTTTAATACATCCCATGGTTCGTTAGTGTGAAAATGAATTTTAATTAATTCACTATCTCCCACAGCAATTAGACAATCTCCTTTAAAATTATTTAAAAAAAATTCTCTAATTTTATCTTCGTCTAAATTTTTTCCTTCAATTAAAAGTTGAGTATCATATCTAAATTCTATCATTTAGTCTCCTTTTGTATGTAGGTATTATGCTTAAAAAATATTTAATTGTAAAGTGTTTTTTGTTTTTTACAGCATTTTACATTAATTACAGAAGTAAAAATAAACAAATACCATATAATATGTATAGTTTTGTCGAAATTTTTTATAATTTAATTTTTTTGTTTGAATTAAGACTAATTTTAGATATATCGAATTTTTATAAATAAAATACTCACTTTAATAAAGAAGGAGTAATTTATGAAATCATATAAAACAAAATTAATTATTTTATTAGTTTTATTTGTCTCAATAATTGCAATAATAATCTCATTTATCAGTCAACCTAAACGTTGTTATGCTGTTAACTTAAATAGTGAACCTACTCTTGAAATAATAGGCAATTATAGTTCAAAAATTGAAGCTGATAATGCAGAAGTCTTTATCTGTATAGAAAACGTTGATTTAGATATAAATGTCTCTAAAGATAAGACTATAAATCAATTTAATCTTGCTAAACAATCATTAATTGCAGATGGTATAGATTCTAATAGCATAAAAATAACAAACTTTAGTACAAGTCCAAGTTATGATTATACTACTGGTAAAACATTAATTGGATATTATGCAATTTTAAATTTTTCATATAAACTAGATGATTTAACTTTGTATGAAACTAGCATTAATTCTTTACTAGACATAGGAATCAATGATATTAATTATATTAACTTTTTTCTATCTAATGCTGAACAAATATATCAAATAAACTTAAATAAAGCAGTAGAACAAGCAATTGAAAATGCAAAGAATTTATTAGAAAAAGAAGATGTTGAGTTGTTATCAATTGAAGAAAATACTAACTTTTACTCCCCTATCTTATACCGAAATTATACAATTCAAAACAATTTTGATAATATTATAGAAATTTGTGCAAGTGTGAAAATAAAATGTAAATAAACCGAATTATTAGTATATGTCAAAAACTATTAAACATTGATATAATACATTTATTATAAAAAAAGACAATAATATATTGTCTTTTTAAATTGTTATATTTAAAATTTCTTCCTTTGATGATATCTTTAAGTCTATCTTATAATTTGTATATTCATTAATATTTTTTAAAACTTCTTTTAACCTTAAATAAATATTTCTATCATTTAATTTTGATTCGATATCAATATCCTTACTATATATTACTACTGTAGGAATGTTGTCTATTTTTTCTAATTTGATATTATCTATTGATAAGAATATTTTATATTTTTCCATAAAACTACATAAATATCTATCATATCTTGATTTTGAAAAGTCCATTTTATCAGCTAATATTAAACCTATTGATATATTATCTTTGTAATCATCTTTTTGTAATCCTGCATGTGATGATATCGCTTTGCTAATTCTTATAATATCTTTTTGTTCTAAATTAGTATTATTAGTTAAATAACTTAATGCTAAAATTGCTCCATTTTTTGCATGTTCTTCCCTTCCTAACAAATAACCTATATCATGAAGAACCACAGCAATCAAAAGTAAATCAGTCTCTTTGTCTGAAAATTCTAAAATTTTACTTATTATTTTAGCATTGTTTAATGCATTATTAATATGAATAAATCCATGATTAACTGGATAATCTTTTTTTAATTCTTCTATTTTATTATATGTTTCTTTTACATAATCAGAATTATATAATTCGATATAATACATATACTCTCCTTTTGTTTATATTATTTTATCTGGTAATATCAAATTTGTCAATATTGATTTTTTATGAAAGAAAATTTGAAATGTAGTTAAAAACTACCTTTACATTTTATATTAATTTATTACATTATCATTGTCGTAGATTTAAAATACAAAATTAATATAAAAAAACTAAACTTAATTTCTATATTCATTAAGCGTCTATATTAATTAAGTATTCAATTATTTTTTTATTGATACAATTTTTATTTTATATTGGTGTGGATAACAGGACTTGAACCTGCATGGAATTAATTCCACTAGAACCTGAATCTAGCGCGTCTGCCATTTCGCCATATCCACATATTTTTATGATTAATCATTATATATTATTTTTATATTACATCTTTTAAATTAAAAATTTTCATAAAATAAATTTGGCGGAGAGTGGCGGATTCGAACCGCCGGAGGCTTTCACCTCATCGCTTTTCGAGAGCGACACATTAGACCACTCTGACAACTCTCCATTTCTTTATCAATTAAAATTTGATTAATACAAAAATTGATATTTACAAAGTATATACAAAATAAAAAAATTAATCAATAAAAAAAATAAAAAAAAGTTATCCACAATAAAATTTAAAAATGTGGATAACTTTTAATTTATATAATAAATTAAACATATGTTCGAAAAAATAAAATGTGGATAATTTAACAATATTTTATTAAAAATTGATATTGCTAAATATTTAAGATAATTATAATTTTTTTGTTTTTACTTTTTGATTTATTATCTTGCTTTTACTGGTAAAATTAAAAATAGAAAATCATTTCCTTCACATGGAGTAATAACACATGGTTGAATTTGACTATTAAAATTCATTTTTATATATGGATTGTCAATTACACGTAAACAATCACTAAAATATTTAGAATTAAAAGATATATTCAAATCATTACCTTTCACTCCAACAGTAATATTTTCACGTGTATTACCAATTTCACTATTTGAAGTAAGCATTAAATTTTTTTCTTTTATATCAAATTTAACAAGATTGTTTTTATCTATACGAGAAAGAACACTAGCTCTATCAATTGCATCTTCTAATTGTTCTTTATTAATTGTCACAACTGTTGAAAAATCTTTTGGAACAATTTGTCTATAATTTATAAATTGACCATCAATTAATCTATTTATCACAATTGTGTCACCAATATCAACCATTATATTATTTGAATGAACATAAACTTTTACATTATCATCTCCATTCAACATTTTAACAATTTCATTTAAATTTCTACCTGGTACAATTATTTTAAAATCAGTTGTACTCATAACTAAATTTTTATTTGAAATGCTTAATCTGCAGCCATCAACAGCTACCGCTTTAATAGTATTTTGACTTATTTCAAGCAAGATACCTTTTAAAATTGGTCTACTGTCATCTTGTGCTACAGCATAGAAAACATTATTAATCAAAGATTTAAAATCTTCTTTTGTAATTTCAAAATAATTATTTTTTTCTACTTCTTTGATTGCAGGAAATTCGTTAATTTCCATGCATTGCAAACAACCCTCACTGTCAGTATAAGAAATTTTTAATTGATTTTTTTCATTTAATTCACATTCAATTTGTTCATTAGTTAATTTTTTTATGTATTCTCCAAACAATCTTCCAGGTACAACCGTTTCTCCACTAGATTCTACTTCTGCTCTAATTGTTTTCTCAATACTCATTTCAAGGTCAGTAGCAGTAAGTATAAGTTTATCATCAACACAAACCATCTTAATTCCTTCAAGAATTTGAGAAGTGGTTTTTGAACTGATGGCTTTTGATACTACACTAATAGCCTCACTTAATTCTAATCCATCACATCTGAATTTCATAATTGACTCCTTAACATACCACGATTTATACTCCCCCTGAAATTATCATTAAAATTAAACAAATTCGCCATTGCTTCAATTTAATGATACATGACTATATTAGCAAACGAACCTAGATATGTCAAATAATTTTTCAAACTTTTGTCGAAATTTTTTTTATTTATTAAATCAAAGAAAAATACTATAAAATAGTATTTTATGCGCATTATATGCACGCGCGTATACGTAGTTTTTTTATTAATTTTTTTGTATTTTTTGATAGTGATTTTTTTATTAGAAATTGTGGAAAAGTGGATAAGTAAAAAGATTACAATATTTAGTGGTGGTTTTGTCAAAATTCGACAAAATCCACACAATTTTTTTCCACAAAAGATGTGGTTAACTGTGTGTATATTTATGTTGATAACCTAAATTTTATTGTGGACAACTTTAAATTTATTCATCTAATGATTATTTTTAATCAATTTTCAACGATAGGTATGAATTAACAATTTTTAAATATTTTACAAATAGGCTTCAAATTATCCTTAAATTTTCTTTTGCTGTGCTAATTGACTTAACAATAATTTTATTATATAATAATAGAAACAAAAAAAAATTAGGAGTGGAATATGTTTTTACTTGACCAGTGGAAAAAAGTATTAAACAAGTTAGAAAATGAAGTGACAGCTGTGACATTTGACTTGTGGATAAATACTTTAACACCAATTCAATATGCAAATGATGAATTAATATTAAAAGCACCAAGTATTACAGCTAAAAATCAGGTAAATCAACCTGCTATATATGAAAAAATTACAAAATGTGTTCGACAAGAGTTTACACCATATACATTTGTTAGGATTACAGACAACCAAGAATACGAAGAATCAATACGAAAACAAGATGAAGAATTAGAAAGATTAATGAATGATAAAGATTCAAATAATTATAAATCTAAGTTCAATCAAAAATACACATTCGAAAATTTTGTAGTAGGGAAATCAAATCAAGTAGTATGTGCTGCAATGCAGAGTGTAGCAGAACATCCTAGTGAAAAATTCAATCCATTATTCATTTATGGTGGTGTAGGACTTGGAAAAACACATTTATTACATGCTGTAGGAAATTATTTAAACAAACATAGACCAGATTTAAATGTACTTTATGTGACATGTGAAAAATTTACAAATGATTATGTTGATTCAATACGTAATGGAAAAGATAAATCAAATCTTGATTTTAGAGATAAATATCGTAGTGTAGATGTGTTAATGATAGATGACATTCAATTTATTAGCAATAAAATGGGAATTCAAGAAGAATTCTTCCATACATTTAATGATTTGTATCAAAACAATAAACAAATAATAATAGCAAGTGACCGTTCACCAAAAGAAATGAGTTCACTTGAAGAAAGATTAAGAAGTAGATTTAGCAGTGGACTAATACAAGACATACAAGAACCTGATTATGAAACAAAAGTTGCAATTATAAAGAAAAAATGTAGTCAAGAAGGATACTTAGTAGATGAAGATGTAGTAGATTTTATTGCTCAAAAGACAGGAACTAACATTCGAGAAATGGAAGGAATATTATCAAAAGTAGTATTTTATTCAAGTTTACTTGGAAAAACACATGCTTCAATGGAAGATGCGCATGAAGCATTAAAAGATTATGGAGAAACAGAAAAAACAAATTTAGATGCGGAAAAAATATTAAATACAGTATGCGATTTCTTCAAAGTATCAAAAGAAGATTTGATAGGAAAAAAGAAAAATAAAGAAATTGTAGAACCACGACAATTGTGTATTTATCTAATTAACGATATGTTAAGCATACCATTGACAGCAATAGGAGAAATTTTTGGAGGAAGAGATCATACTACAATAATGCATGCAAGGGATAAAATTAGTAATCAAGTAAAAATAAATCCAAACATAAGAAAATTAGTAAATAATATAAAATATAAAAAATAAAAATATTAAATTTAATAAAAAAATAAAAATTCACTAAAAAACAGTGAATTTTTTATTATTTTATATTGAAAATTTAAAAAAAATAATAAAAATAAAATAATTTATTAAAAATTAATTAATAAATAAAAAACAATTTTTAAAAAAAATTAATAAAAAAGGAAGTTTTATAATACACTTCCATTTTCAATTTTTATAATGTTATATTTAATATTTGTAGTAGGAATTTTTGTACAAGTAATTAATGTCTGATACATACTTACTAATTCTAATAATTTATCTTGCCTTGATTGATCTAATTCACTTAATACATCATCTAACAATAAAATAGGATATTCTCCAATTTCATTTTTAATTACTTCCATAAGTGACAATTTTACTACAAGTGCAACTGTTCGTTGTTGACCTTGACTAGCGTAATATTTACAATCCATGCCATTAATTTTGAAAATAATATCATCTCTATGCGGTCCGAAACAAGTATATCCTAATTCTATTTCTTTTTCTAATACTTTATCAAATTCATGTATAAGGTCTTCTTTTATAGAATTTAATTTTATATTATAACTATATGAAATATCTAAAATTTCATTGTTTGTTATAGTTTTGTGTACATTTTTTGCAATATTTTTTAAATTTTCAATAAAATTTAATCTTTTTTCAATTATTTTTTCAGCACATTCTATTAATTGGGGAGTAAATAATTTAAGTTGTTCAACTTTACTATCAAAACTGTCAAAACTTTTTAATATGGAATTACGCTGTTTTAATATTTTATTGTATCTAAGCAAATTATATAGATAAGTTCTATCAAATTGAGAAATTGATATATCTAAAAAATTTCTTCTATCTTCAGGAACTTCCTTAATTAGTTTTAATTCATCAGGACTAAAGTATACAACAGATAAAATACCAACAAATTCTGTAAGTTTTAATATATTAAGATTATTAACCTTGATTGATTTTTTATTTGTTCTATCTAAATATATTTTTATATTTTTATTACCTGCAATAGTAGTAAAATCTAATTCAACTTTTGATTGATTTTCATTAAACATTATCATTTGTTTTTCTTTGCTGTTTTTTGGACTTTTTCCTACACTGGATAAAAAAATACTTTCAAGTAAATTTGTTTTTCCTTGAGCATTCTTTCCTACAATAAAATTTACACCATTAGAAAAATCAATTGTTGAATTTTTATAATTTCTATAATTATTAAGAATAATTTTATTAATTTTCATTTTTTTTATTATATTATTAAATTTTTTTAATGTCAACGTTAAATTTATTAAATTTTTTATTTTATGTAAATTTATGTAAACTCTTTATATATAATTAATATTCATCAAATATAATATTAATATAATATCCTATTATAATATAAATATATTATATAATATATATTATATATAAGAATAATATATGGATATTGACAAACAAAATTTTTCATGTTAGAATTATTTTAATTAAGGAGTATATATGGATTTTTCAGAATTTAAAAATTTAGTTGATGAAATTGTTGATTTAAAAATTGAAATTGAAAATATAAAAAAAGAAGAATATAAAAAACTTCCAAAGAGAAAACAAATTAATTATAATATTAGTTCAACCTTGAATAAAATAGAAAATTTGCAAGACATTGAAGAAGAATATTTTTCTTCAATAGCTAATGATAGTATTTATAATAAACAAAAACGAATACGAAAAATAGAAGATTATTTATCTAAAAATTTAGGAGATTGGGAAAGTTATTTTTGGATAGATATAAAGTTGTTCAATCAATTATTAAATGAATTTGTTAAAAGAAGAAATCAAGACTATCATTTTAAATTAGAGTTTAATAAACAAAAGGAAGAAAATATCATAACAAGACAAGTTATAAAAAAAGGACAATTTTGTATAAAAGTTATAAAAAAAGATAATATAAAAAATTTTATAATAGAGATTAGTGAATATGGTTATGATTTTTCGGATATAAAAAATTTAATTGTAAAAGCTGTAAAAAGAAATCAAATGCAATTAGATTATATAAAGATGTTTCCAAAACTTTTAATTACTGATACTTGGCAAGAAATTGAATCTATGATGGATAATAAAGAATTAAGAAAAGTTTATTGGGAAACTGTAAGACGTTCTATAAAAAACTTAAATGATTCGAAACAAATATTATTAGAGTTAACTGTAAAAAATAACGAAGAAAGAATTTCTAGATTGAAAAATGAAATTAAACAATTGGAAAACAATAATAATTTATGCGTTATCAGAAAAAATGATATGTTAGAAAATCCAGATATGATAACAAATAAATAATAAATAAAAATTGCTGAAATTATTTTAACAGCAATTTTTTTTAATAATTATTTAATTTTATTTATAGATTTTAAAATTTTAAAAAATTAATTTTTAAAATATAATTTATTATTTTTTTTATTTAATAGGTTGTAATTTAGGTAAATTTTTATTTCTTGGATATTTTTTTGGAGTATTTTTAATTTTTTCTATAACAATAATATTTCTTTCTCCAAAATTGTTTGGTAAATTAAATGAAAGAGTTTTTATATGTTTTCCACCTAATATCTCAATAGCACGAGCTGAATCATTTAATTCATCATTATAATTTGAACCTTTGTAAGCTAGAACAATTCCTCCAACTTTTACATATGGCAAAAGATATTCAACTAAAGTTGTAAGATTTGCAACTGCACGAGCTAAAGCAACATCAAATTTTTCTCTATAATCATTAATATAGTCTTCTGCTCTAGCATGAATATTAGTTGATTTAATATTTAGTTCAGTACAAATTTTATTTAAAAAATTTACGCGTTTGTTTAAGGAATCTAACATAGTTAAATTAATATCTGGTCTAACAATTTTTATTGGAAGACTCGGAAATCCTGCACCCGCTCCAATATCAATAACTGTAGAATTTTTTTTGATTTCATCAATTCCTAAAATACTATCTAAAAAATGTTTAATATATACTTCTTCTTTGTTAGTAATTGCTGTAAGATTTACATTTTCATTATATGAAATAAGAGAGTTATAATATTTTTCAAACTCATCTTTATGTATATTAATTAAATTTTGATATTTTTCGATTTGTTTCATATTAATTTATTTATTAATAAGATGTTATTGTATTCAATGCACCTAAAACTATCTTACTATTTTATAATTCCTTTCAATTTTAGATATACAAGTAATACATTAATATCACTAGGACTTACTCCGTCTATACGTTTTGCTTGGCCAAGAATAGATGGCTTAAATTTATTTAATTTTTGTCTAGCTTCAATTCTTAAACCTTTAATATCGTTGTAATCAATGTCTGGCAAAGGAAGGTTATCAATATGTTGATTTTTTTCAATATATTCTAGTTCTTTTTTGATATATCCTTCATATTTTATTTCAGTATTTACATAATCTAAAACATTTTTTGGAATATTTTTAAATAGATTGAAATGTTCTGAGATGTCAAAAATTGTTATATTATTTCGTTTTATACATTCTTTTAATGTTAATCCAGATTTAGGTAAACTTTCATTTTTTTCTTTAAATAATTTTTCTAATTTTTTAGGATTACACAATGTGTTTAATGTCGTTTTTATTTCATCAATTTGTTTTAATTTTTTCTTAAATATTTTATATCTTTTGTCATCAACTAGACCAATATCTCTTCCTAATTGAGTCAAGCGTATATCACAATTATCTTGACGTAAAATTAATCTATATTCAGCTCTACTTGTCATCATTCTGTATGGTTCTAGTATATCTTTAGTGACTAAGTCATCTATTAAAACACCTATATATGCTTGATTTCTTGCAAGAACAAAAGGAGAAAGGTTGTCTATGTATCTTTCAGCATTTATACCTGCCATTATTCCTTGAGCTGCAGCTTCTTCATATCCGCTTGTTCCATTTACTTGTCCTGCAAAAAATAATCCTGATATTTTTTTTGATTCTAAATTATTTTTTAATTCAGTAGCATTTATGCAATCATATTCAATAGCATACGCAAAACGCATTATTTTTACATGTTCAAATCCAGGAATTAATGAGTACATTTTTCTTTGAACGTCCGTCGGCATACTACTTGATATTCCCTGAACATAAACTTCATCGGAATTTTCACTTTCAGGTTCCAAAAAAAGTTGATGACGTTCTTTGTCTGAAAATCGCATTATTTTATCTTCAATACTAGGACAATATCTTGGACCTATCCCTTTAATTTTTCCCGAATATAATGGTGCACGTGATATATTTTCTCGTATACAATTATGCATTTCTTGAGAAGTATAACCTAAATAACAAACACGTTTATTTTTTATTTTTTTACTAATTGGAGAAAAACTTATATTTAAGTTGTCTCCTGGCTGAATTTCAAATTTTGAATAGTCTATTGATTTTCCATCAACTCTTGCAGGGGTGCCTGTTTTAAACCTTCTAATTTCTATGCCTAAATTAATCAATGATTTTGTCAACATTGTGCTTGGTTCATAACCATTAGGACCTGTTTGTTTTGTAAAATCTCCAATAATAATTTTACTATTTAAATAAACTCCTGTACATACTACAACTGCTTTGCATGAAAAACATTCATTCATGCTTGTTTTTATTCCAATAACTTTTCCATTTTCTACTAAAATTTCTGAGACTTCACATTGCAAAACATCTAGATTTTTTTGTTTTTCAATAGTGTGTTTCATTTCATTGTGATAAGTCACTTTATCTACTTGTGCACGTAATGATTGTACAGCAGGTCCTTTACCTAGATTAAGCATTCTGAGTTGGAGCATGGATTTGTCAGCATTTACTCCAATTTCTCCACCTAGAGCATCTACTTCAGCAGCAAGTTGACCTTTTGCAGTTCCTCCAATACTTGGATTGCATGCAAGGAATGCAATACTATCAAGATTAAATGTTGTTAATAATGTTTTTTTATTTAGGCGAGATAAAGCAAGACATGCTTCACTTCCTGCATGTCCACTACCAATTACTATTGCATCATAATTATCAATAAAATCCATATATCGCCTTATTATATCATATTTTTATTTAATTTCAACTGTTTAATCAAAGAACTAATTACGTTTTAATAATAAATTATTTAGTCATAGTTATAATCTAATAATTTAATTTTTATTTCCCAAGACAAAATTTTGAAAATATCATATCAATAATTGTTTCGTTGTTAGTTTCTCCTGTTATTTCTCCAAGAGATAACCATGCAGATTTTATTTCGCTAGAAATAATATCCATACTAGTGCTATTAAATTTAGATATAGCATTATTAATATAATTTTTTGCATGCTTTACACATTCTATGTGACGTGTGTTTGTTAAGTACAATTTGTTGGAATCAATCTTATGATTAATTGTTTTATCAAAAATTAATTGTTTCAAATTATTAATATTTTCTCCAGTTTTTGCACTAACAAATATTGTGTCTTTATTTAAATTATTTTTATATAAATCATTTGTAATTATATCAGATTTATTTATAACGTTAATACTAGGTTTATTCGTTTTTATATTACAATCATTTTTATCATCTGAAATTTTTAATACAATATCTGCATCATTAAGAGTTTGTTTTGCTCGCTCAATTCCAATTTTTTCTACAATATCATTGCTATCATGAATCCCTGCTGTATCAAAGAGTCTAAAAATAATACCTTTATACTCATATTCTGCTTCAATTACATCTCTTGTAGTTCCTGCAACTGATGTCACAATTGCTTTATTAGTTTTGGTTAAAGCGTTTAATAAACTTGATTTTCCTACATTTGGAGAACCTACAATTGCAACTTTTATTCCATTTTTTATTAAAATTCCAGTTGAACTTTCCAAAATCAATTTAGATAAATTTTTATCTATATTTGTTAAACATTTTAAAATGTCATTTGACTCATTCTCTGTGTATTCATATTCTGGATAATCAAGTTTAGCTTCAATATCTGCTAAAATTTCGGTCAATTGATTTTGATAATTTGTGATAATTTTTTTCAATTCTCCTTGCATTAAAGAACTTCCCGCTTTTGCTTGCATCTCGCTTTCAGCATTAATCAAATCCATGATTCCTTCTGCTTGGTCAAGAGATAATTTTCCATTAATAAATGCACGTTTACTAAATTCTCCACGGTCGGCGAGTGTTGCACCTAAAGATAAAACTTCATCAATGATTTTTTCTGCGATAAAGTATCCACCATGCGACTGAATTTCAACAACGTCTTCACCTGTATAACTATGTGGGTTAGGAAAAAATACTACTAGACAAACATCTTCAAGTCCAGCAAAATACACTTTTTTTAAATACATTTTACGTGGTTCAAAATCAATTTTTTCATGTATAATTTTTTGTAAAATAGATTTTGAATTGTCTCCACTAATTCTTATTACAGCAACTCCACTATTACCTGCAGGAGTCGCAAGTGCTACAATAGTATCCATGTTTAACATTATAACACTATTTAATTATTTTAGCAAGAACAAAAATTTATAAAAATTTTTTTTAACTTAAAATCAAAATATAATTTTAGTAAAACTTTAAAAATAACTTTGTTTTATAAAAAATTAAATTTTATAAAATTAATAATAGATTTTTAATAAATAAATAATATTTTTGGTGCGTCCATCAGGGCTCGAACCCGAAATCTAAGTTCCGAAGACTTATGTGATATCCATTTCACCATGGACGCAAAATTTGATAAACCTATGAAGATAAATATAAATCTGTTTACACAATTTATATGTTATCATCAAAGATTTATGTTTATATATTTTTTAGGAGAATTATCAAACCAATTGATTTGAGTTTAGTTGATTAGTGTTTTATCTTATTAAACTACAAAATCACATATTATAATAAAATAATTGTTGTTTTGCCTTTTAAAGCAGAAGAATAGTTTAGTTATTAAAATTAACAATTCTTACAAGCGTTTTTTCTTATTTTTGTTTTAAGCATCATAAAAGGTTTTTTACAACTATAATCAGTCCCTATATTTATTTTTAATGAATTAATTATATCCATTAATGTCTTGAATTTTATGTCATTAGATAAGTCTTTTATAGAAGGAAATTCTTCTATTTCTATGAAATTTCCTAATTCATTAACGTTTTGGATATTTAATTCGACTTCTCCTTTTTTATAAACAATATTTTGTACGACATAATCGCACCAACATGTAAGACCTAAATTATAAAAAATATCTATAAGATTTTTTGTGTTATCTACTGAAACTTTTAATTTAATTTCATTAATGACATTCCCGTTATTATCTAATTCTTTCTTTTTGTAAACAATAAACTTTTTATCGCAATTTTCTCCTTTAATATGTCTAACTATTATTGAATTATCTAATAATTCTTTATAACTCATATTTGAAATTTCATTAAAACTTTTACTAGAGAAATAAATATCGTGATTAGAATAACTTTCTACAAATTCATAGCCATTTTCTAAAACAGCATGCTCTAAATTTTCTTTTTCTTCATAAACTTGTGTACAAATCTCTGTCATAATATCTCCTATAAATTTTTAATATTTCAAAAATCTTAGTATTCAAATTTTTATTTAAGTTTTGCTATCCGCTACGAATTTGTTGAAATTTGATACAAGATTAAATTGTTTACATTTATAATCTTCACCTTATATTATAAACTCAAACTTGGTTTTGGAGCAAGTGTTAGGTCGGCTATACCAATATTATCAAGGTATGAATAATATCCTGCACTTCCAATCATTGCTGCATTATCTGTACAATATTCAAAATCAGGGAAATAGCATTTTATATTATTTTTTTCTGATTCTTCTCTTAATGTTGAACGTAAACGAGTGTTTGCACTGACTCCACCTGCTACAACTATTTTATCATAACCAATATCTTTACATGCATCTATAGTTTTTTTTGTCAATTCATCAACAACCCATTTCTCAAAACTTAAACAAATATCTTCTTTTGGAATTGGTTGGTTATTTTGTTCTAATTTATGAACATAATTTATTACTGCGGTTTTCTTTCCACTAAAACTAAAATTATATCCAAGGTTGTCATTAGGTTTTGCAAATTGAATAATTTGTTTTCCTTTTTTTGCCAGTGCACTTACTTTAGGTCCGCCAGGATATCCAAGTCCTAAAACTCTTGCAACTTTGTCAAAACTCTCTCCTGCAGCATCGTCAAAAGTGTTGCCGATAATCTCATGATGGTTAAAATCTTTTACTTTTATTATTGCAGTATGTCCACCACTAACAACAAGGCAAATAAATGGTGGAACTAAATCTACAAAAGATAGATAATTCCCTGCAATGTGACCATATATATGATTGACTGCAATAAGAGGTTTATTAAGTGCATAAGCTAAAGCTTTAGCATAACTCACTCCTACTAATAAAGACCCAACAAGTCCAGCTCCATAAGTGACAGCAATGGCATCAATATCTTTAAACGTAAGATTAGCTTTTTTTAATGCTAACTTTACAACGTTGTCAATTGCAGTAATATGATTTCTACTGGCGACTTCTGGCACAACTCCACCAAATCTAGTGTGAATATCAATTTGGCTAGACACAATGTTTGATAAACATGTCCTTCCGTCAACTACGATTGAAGCACTGGTTTCATCACAACTAGTTTCAATTGCTAAAATTTTAAAGTTTTTTTTCATAATATCCTTCTTGATGTTTTTTAATTAATATTGTTATTGATTAGATTTAGTATGAGATTTTTTTAAATAATCATTGATAAATGGATTTAGTTCACCATTCATAACTCCTTCAACATCACTTGTCTCATAGTCTGTGCGGTGGTCTTTTACCATTGTATATGGCTGAAAAATATAACTTCTTATTTGGCTTCCCCATTCAATTCTCTTTAAGTCACCTTTGATGTCATTCAAATTTTGTTTGTGTTTTTCTTCTTCAAGGGCAACTAATTTACTGGTTAAAATTTTCATTGCATTTTCGCGATTCTGTAATTGGCTACGTTCATTTTGGCAAGTGACGACAATACCTGTAGGAATATGAGTGATGCGAACAGCTGTTTCAACTTTATTAACATTTTGTCCACCCGCACCGCTACTGCGATAGGTATCTATCCTTAAATCTTCATTACGTATTTTTACATCAGTTTCTTTAGAAATTGCAGGAACTACTTCAACAGATGCAAAACTTGTATGTCTACGTTTATTGCTATCAAAAGGACTAATTCGAACTAGTCTATGAACACCCATTTCGCCTTTTAATTTACCATAAGCATATTCGCCCTTTATCCATAGCACAACAGATTTTAGTCCAGCTCCAGTACCATCGAGTTTATCTACAACACTAAATTCAAAATTATTTTTACTTGCATACATTTTATACATTCGCATTAACATAACTACCCAATCTTGAGCTTCAGTACCACCTGCTCCAGAATGAATAGTTATGATAGCATCATTGTTATCATACTTTTCATCTAAAAGTGTACGAACATTTAATTCTTCTACTCGTTCTTTTAGTTCTAATAATTCAGACAATGCTAAATTTAACAATTCAATATCTGTTTCTTTTTCTAAACTTCGAACAGTTGATATTAAAGAAGTTAAATTATTTTGTAGAGTTTGAACTTCGTTAAATAATTCCTGTAAAGACTTTATTTCTTTATTCGTTTGCATAGCATAGTCTAAATTATTCCAAAAAGAAAGAGATTCACGTTCTCTTAGAAGTGAATTTAATCGTTCTTGTAATTCATTAAGATTGAGACATGCTTTAGTGGTTTCAAAGGTATCCACTAATTTTGATAATTCGTCTCCTATATTTTCAATATTCATAATCTAATTATAACAAAAATTAAAAATATATCAAACAAAAATGAGATAAATGGATACTTATGTTTAATGGTTTAATTTTTTATATAGATTTATACATTAATATGATACGTAAAAAAAAGACACAATTTATGTGTCAATTTTTATAAATTAGTCACCGCTGAATGGTAATAAAGCAATGTTTCTAGCACGTTTAATAGCGACAGTTAATTCACGTTGGTGACGAGAACATGTACCAGTTTGTCTACTAGGAATAATTTTTCCTTTTTCAGTCACAAATTTTTTCAATCTAGGGTCTTTGTAATCTATAAATTTGCAATTTTTGTCTTCGCAGAAAATGCAAACTTTTTTCTTGTTAACTTTATGTTGTTTGTAGAATTTTTTCTTATCAGTAGCGGTTTTTTCATCTTTTTCTTCAACTACTGGAGCAACTTTTTCTTCTGCTACAACTTCTTCTTTATTTTCTGACATATTTATCTCCTTACTATATTAATTAAAATGGTAAATCATCATCAATAGGTTGAAGGTCAGAGATAGGAGCATTGTTAGATGAACCAATATTCATACCTCCATCACTTGAACTTGATTCACTTGAACCATCATTCTTTGATGATAAAAATTCAACTTCATCGGCTATGATATCGACAGCAAAGCCTTTTGTGCCATCGGCACGTTCGTAGTTTCTAGTTTGGATAGAACCAGAAACTGCTATTTTATTTCCTTTTTTTAAAAATTTTGCACAATTTTCAGCAGTTCCTCTCCATGCTGTTATATTAAAAAAGTCTGTTTCTCTTTCACCTTCAGCATTGGCAAATCTTCTGCCTACAGCAATTGATAATCTACACACAGATACTCCACTTGTCGTAGTGCTGAGTTCTGGGTCACGAGTCAAATTGCCTATTAAATAAACTTTATTCATAACATCTCCTAATAAAATTATTTTGCAACAATAATGTATCGCAAAATGTTGTTAGTAATGGCAAGTAATGAACCTAATCTATTAGGAACATTTGCATCAGCAGTAAAATTAACTAAAACATAAAAACCTTCGTGTTTTTTTTGAATTTCGTAAGCTAGTTTTTTATTGCCTACACGTTCTACTGATTCAATTTTGCCACCATCTTTTTCAATCATACTATTTACTTGAGCAATTAAAGCTTCTTTCTCTTCATCAGTTGATTGACTTGGAATGATGTACATTAATTCGTAATTTTTCATTTTAACCTCCTTGTGGACTATTGACCCTTTCGGGTAAGGACACCAATATGATATCGACATCGATATTAGTGTGTTAAATTTAATAAAATATTTAACGAAGCGATTATATCATATAAATTTATAAAAAGCAAGTCTTAAATCATAAATAAATTTATTTTAATTCCTATAAAAATCTTAAATATAAAAAAATATAGTTAATTTTTAAAAATGTATTTTAATAATAAAAAAGGAAGAAAATCTTCCTAATTTACTGTGGGTAAAGTTTTTCAATTTTATTAATTGTTTGCATTCTCAATTATTTAATTATTTCTTTAAAATAATCCCAAACATTTGCTTCGCGATGTGAATCAATTGCAAGAATATTTATTTTATCTACAACGATTCCATTGACAACTATTTCTACATTTCCAACAACTTCATTTTGTTTTACACTGGTCAACATATTAGGTAAATTATAATTAAGTGAATAATTAACTTCTTCTCCAATTTTTGAAACCAAAGTGTAATCATGTTCTGCACGTAGTCTAGTAAATCTATCTAATCCTTTAATCTTTATAGTTTTACCTTCAAGGTCTTTATTGCTAAACAATGTTTTGCTTTCAAAATTTTCAAAGCCGTAATTTAATAAATCGCTAGCACATTTGAATCGTTCTTTGCTTGTTTCAGCCCCAAGGACAACTAAGATTAAACTCATATTATTGCGCTCTGCACACACTGCTAAACAATATTTTGCTTGGTTGGTTGAACCTGTTTTACCACCAATGCACCCCTCATAATATTTAGATAATTTATTTGTATTTGCCATTTGAGTAATACGACCGCTTGGGTGTTGAAAATCTTCAAACCAAATTGAAGAATATACGTGATAAGTGTCATAATCTAATACTTCTCTTAAAACTAATGCTTGGTCATACGCAGAAGAATATCCTTCAGCACTAGGAAGACCTGTACAATTAGCATAATTTGTGTCATTCATGTTTAATTCTTTAGCACGTTCGTTCATTAATCTCACAAAATTGTTTTCACTACCAGCGATATATTCAGCTAATGCAACTGAAGAGTCATTAGCACTAGCGACTATTACAGATTTTAATAATTCACCAAGTATATATTCATTATTACTATCTAAAAAAATTTGACTACCACCCATACCACTAGCGTTTTCACTAACAGTCACTTTGTCATCTAAATTTATTGTGCCGTCTTCTATTTTTTCTAGAGTTAATAATATAGTCATTAATTTTGTCACGCTAGCAATTGGAAGTTTTTCATGACTAGATTGTTCAAATAAAATATTTTTAGAATTTTTTTCAATAAGTATAGCTGACTTGTATGATGCATCTGTTGAAAAACTTGCATTAGCGATTATAGTATGATTAGAAAATAGAAATGTACAAAAAATAAATAAACCGAGAAAACTTAATGTTATTTTTAAAAATATATGTTTACTTTTATTCATAATTATTCTCCTATGTTTTAATATTTTTTGTAAAAAAAAATTTTTTATGTGTAAATTTTTTAGTAAAAAAAATAATTGTAAATAATTTTAAGATTTACAATTAAATATTTTATTAATTTTTTAAAAATTTTTTAATATATAAAATTATTTTTGTTTATATTTTTCAAGAATTTTTTTGTCTTTTATATCAACTCTAAAACTATCTTTTATTTTTTGAATAGATTTATTTGTGACAAATTTATTTAAAATATGGTTTTTAAAAATATAATAACCAAGTGCTTTGTTTTTTATAAAGCACTCACAAACAAACCATGCTAATGCCATATTAACGTAGTAGTGATTCTCATTTTTTAAATTAGGGATAGTATTTAATATTGATTTAATGAATTGTTCATTATTAATAAATTTAAACCATAGTAAAATTCCTATTCGTTTTTTAAAAGGTTGGTTAGATTGTACATAATCCATAGATAAATTGAAAAATTTATTTTCATTATCTTTTTTTATTTCAAAATCAAGACAATCACACAAAGCCCAATTATCTATAATGGTAGAATATGTATCTAAATATAACTTCATAGTATCAAAATCTTTTAATTTTGATATTAAACATCCGTTAATTAAACAATCTTCAAATGTAGTATATGGATTAAGCTTTAAAAACGAAATAAAATTACCTTTAACAATTTCTTTTGCAATTTTTTTTATAACAGGGACTTTAATTCCTAAAACTGGTAAATTTGTATTATAAATTCTTTTAGTCCAATTTAGTTTTTTTTCATCAGTTTCTCTAAGTGAATTTAAATAAGAAGCAAATTCTTTTATATCCGAATTACTCCATACATTTCGTATTAGTTCCATTATAAATCCTTTTAAAATATTATGTTCCACATTTCTTTAACTAATGTTCTAAATTTATTTTCACCATATTGTATAATTATATCAACACGTCCAACAATATCGTCTTTTTTTGTTGGTCCATAACTTAAACTGTCAGTACTGTTTCCCCAATTATCACCCATTAATAAAAATTCGTTATCATTCAATTTAATACATTTTTCTCCATTGTCATTTATAATTATATTGTTTGGAAATTTATCAAAGAACGTTAAATATATTGTTGTATAATAAACAAGTGTGTCTGGATTTTTTTCTTTTGAATACAAGACTTCATTATTTACATATAAAAGATATTGATTAGCTTCTTCCTTAATTTGAATAATGTCATTTGGACAACCAACTAATCTTTTTATAATATATCCATTACTCCACCAATTTACATCTGCTACAACTATGTCAGAATTTGTGAATGATGAATATTTATTAATGTATACAATATCTCCATCTGATGAAGATAAAGGAACAGTTGCATTTAAAGTTGGATACATTGAATAACCACGAACGTTAGTACGAATGAATACAATGTTAAACATAATATTTATAAGTGCAAAAAAACTAACAATTATTATTAATAATGTTAAGATTGCGTTAATTATATTAAAAAGTATACGTCTATTTCTAGAGGACATGAAATAATTATATCACACTATCAAAAAAAAATAAACAAATCTAAAACAAATACAATTTTTTTAATAAAATAATAAAAAAAATTGAAAAATACAATAAAAATTAATAGTTATTTAATAAATAAAATTTATACCATATATAATAATTTTGATACATTATAAAAAATAAAAGAAGATAGTTTATTTACTATCTTTTAAACTAACGGTTTCAAGATAAACTTTTTTATCTTTTTTACTGAGTTTGATATCTTCAATATAATATCCATTACGTATGAATTGAAGATTAGACTTTTGTTTTAAAGCAAATGGCTCAATATATGAAATATGTTCTTCCATAGAATTTGGATTAATTATTTTATCAACCATTCCACTTTCATATACTTCACCTTCTTTAAGTAAATTATGGAATTTTCGAGTTTTGATTTTAACAGCTTCTTTTTGACTTAACCAATGAATTGTACCTTTTGGTTTTATATTTTGTTCTTTAGCATCATATACAATTGAACAATTTAGATATTCTATATTTCCATTGTCATCGGTTATTACTTCATCACATTTTATTATATAAGAACCCATTAATCTAACATATCCATTAGGGGTTAATCTAAAAAATTTGCTGGTCGGTTCAATCATAAAATCTTCACGTTCAATAAATAATTTATTACTAAACATTATAGTGTGTTTTTTACTATTTTCAATAGTTGGGTTATTAGAAATCAATACTTTTTCTGTTTTATTAGCTGGATAATTAGTAATATTTACTTTAATTGGGTCAATTACAGATACTACACGAGTTGCAGTTTTATTTAATTCTTCACGTATACATGCTTCAAGGATATGTGGTTGTACAACGCTATTTGATTTTGCAACGCCTATACGTGTGCAAAATTCACGTATTGAACTAGGGGTATATCCTTTTCTTCTAAATCCTGAAAGAGTTGGAAGTCTTGGGTCGTCCCAACCATCGACATAACCTTTTTGTACTAATTCATGCATATAACGTTTACTCATAACAGTACCATCTATATTTAGTCTAGCGAACTCAATTTGTCTTGGTTTTATTCCAGGGAGTATTCTACAATTGTCAACAAACCAATTATACAATGGGCGGTGGTCTTCAAATTCTAAACTACATAAAGAGTGCGTAATTTGTTCATAAGCGTCACTTAATGGGTGAGCAAAATCATACATCGGATAAATACACCATTTATCACCTTGCCTAAAATGTTTTACATGTAAAATTCTATAAATTACAGGATCACGCATATTTATATTCGGATGAGACATATCAATTTTTGCACGTAAAGTTTTTTCACCGTCTGCATATTTTCCGGCACGCATTTCTTTAAACAATTTTAAATTTTCTTCAATCGAACGATTTCTATATGGACTTTCTTTTCCTGGCTCGGTTAAAGTACCACGCATTTTACTAACTTCATCAGCACTTAAATCACAGACAAAAGCTTTACCTTGCTCAATTAAATCAATTGCACAATTATATAAAAATTCATAATAATCTGATGCGTAAGTTAAATTTTTCCATTTAAAACCGAGCCATTTTATATCATCCATTAAAGCTTTGACATAGACTTCACTTTCTTTGTTAGGATTAGTATCGTCCATTCTTAAATTTGTATAACCTTTAAATTTTTCAGCAGTTAAAAAATCTATGCATATTGCTTTTGCATGTCCAATATGTGTAAAGCCGTTAGGTTCAGGGGGAAAACGCGTGATAATTTTTTTCAATCCTTTTTCTTTGATATCATCAATAATCGCTTGTTCTATAAAATTAGATGCGGTAATATTATTGTCCATAAATTCTCCTAAAATATATAAAAAGTTATATCATAAAACAAAGTAAAAGTAAAATATTTATAAAAAAAAATTAAAATTCAATTAAAACAAATATAATTTTATATTATAGAATAAAAGAATAATATAGATTATAATGTGGCAAAAAAAGAAATCACTTTTCGTGATATCTTTTAATTAAAATAAATTCTATTAAACATTTTTAGTATTAATTACTGCCTTAATGCGTCTTATACCAGAAGATACAGCTTCTTGTTTTATAATTTTAAAATCAATTAATTCACTAGTATTCTTTGCGTGTGGTCCACCGCAAATTTGGAAATCGACATCGCCGATTTTATAAATAGAAACAATATCATTGTCCTGTGCTTTTAATACACCATACGCACCTTTATTTTTAGCTTCAGCAAAAGGCATTTCTATTCTTTCTACTGGAATGGCTCTATTTATAGCAGTATTAACAAAATCTTCTATTTCTTTGACTTCTTCATCTGTTAATTTTCTATCAAAATTAAAATCAAATCGAAGTCTTTCACTAGTGATATTGCTTCCTTTTTGTTCGACTTGTTTTCCAAATAATTTTCTAAGTCCTGCTAGTAATAAGTGACAAGCTGTATGAAGCCTTGTTGTCCAAATACTATCATCTGCAAGTCCACCTTTAAAAACTCCCGCATTAGTAGTACGAGCCAATTCTTGATGTTGACGGAAAGCTTCATTAAACCCTTCCATGTCGACAGTGTAGCCACGTTCTTTTGCCATTTCTGCAGTTAGTTCAATAGGGAAACCAAAGGTATCATATAATCTAAATGCACTTTTTCCACTTATTGTAGTTTCAGGTATATAATTAGCATCTTTTGACATAAACTGATTTTTACGTTCAATTCCATTTAATACTTTTTCAAATTCGCGATTACCGAGTTCAATCGTTTTTAAAAATTTTTCTTCCTCTTTATTTAATTCTTCAATAATTTTTTGAGAATTTACATTTAATTCAGGATAATCTTGTTTGAAATAATCAATATACATTTTTGCAATTTCGCCTAAATGTCCATTTGAAATACCTAAAATTTTTAAATGTCTAATAGCACGACGAATAAGTCGGCGCAAAACATATCCTTGCCCTAAATTGCTAGGTGATACTCCTTGTTCATCTCCTATTATAAATGTAGCAGCACGCAAATGATCTGCGATTATTCTAAATGATGAAGTAAATTGATTATTTTCGTAAGTTTTACCACTTATATTTTCCAAATATTTAATAATAGGTGCAAATATTTCGGTTTCGTATGCAGATTTATAACCATTTAGTTTGCAAAGTGTACGTTCTAGCCCCATTCCTGTATCAACATTTGGATGAGCAAGTTTCTCAATGCTTTTATCAGGATTGACTTTATATTCCATAAAGACATCGTTCCATAATTCTAAAAATTTTCCACAATCGCAACTAGGATTGCAATGAGGAGAACATTTTGGTTTGCCTGTATCAATAAACATTTCAGAATCGGGACCACATGGACCGATACCACTACCTAAAATCCACCAATTATCTTTCAGATAGTAAATATTTTCTTTTTTAATTCCTTGAGCTTCCCAAAGTTTTGCTGAAAGATCATCTCTAGGAGCAATATCATTTCCTGCAAATACAGTGACAGCTAATTTATCTTTATCTATACCTAAATATTCTTTGCTAGTTAAAAATTCATAACTCCAAGGAATCATCTGTTCTTTAAAATAATCACCTAGACTCCAATTACCAAGCATTTCAAAAAAAGTCAAATGACTTTCGTCACCTACTTCATCGATGTCTCCTGTTCGCACACATTTTTGTAAATCACACAAACGTTTGCCTTTAGGGTGAGGTTGTCCTAACAAATATGGAACAAGTGGATGCATACCAGCGGTAGTAAAAAGTACGCTAGGATCATTTTCAGGTACTATACTTGCACTAGGGATAATAACATGTTTTTTGTCAGTGTAAAATTTGAACCATTTGTCTATTAATTCTCGTCTAGTAAATTTTTTCATATTTTCTCCAATTTAATTTTTCATTTTTTTACATTATACTATATTAAATATAATGATATATTTTATATATATTAAATAATTTATATATATTAAATAATGATGTTTTAAATAATAACACTATAATCCTAATTTAGTCAAGATTTCTTTATGAATTATTTCAACAGGTTTTAAATCTTTTTCTACGCAATTTATGTGTATCCAATTAAATTTTTTTGCTATATATTTTGCTCTTTCATATGCGATATTAATATGATTTTCATCGGATTCTAAAATGTCTTTAGTCATTTTACATTTTAGTTCAGAGCGTGACTTAGATAATTTGATGCTATATTTAGGAGGCATATCTAAAAATATTATTTTATCAGGAATAGGTAATTTTAATTTATTGTATTCAAAATCAATTATCCAATCAATAAATGTATTAATTGAATTAATATCATTTAATTTAGTTGATTGATGAATCATATTGCTTGGAACATATCTATCGAACAATATATAATCATAATCATCTAAATTTGATATATTATTCATAGTTATTAATCTGTCTACTGCGTATAAAGTGCTGTTTTGATATCCATCTAATTCTTTTTTTATTTCACCACCTAAATACATTTTTACTGGCTCGCTTGAAGGACTTTCATAGTTTGGGAATGAAATGATTTTACATTTAAATCCTTTTTTTGTTAAATAATCAAATAATTTTTTAGTTTGCAATGCCTTTCCAGAGCCATCAGTTCCTTCTATATCAATTAGCATAAATTACTCCGTTAATAATTATAACACTCCAAAATATTTAAATCAAATTAATTTAGTTGCTAATTTTATTCTATAATCATTTGGTAAAATTTATAATTAATAAAAATCAAAGTTTTGCTTAGTATATTAATGAAAATAGACATTTAGTTTTTTATTTATTGACAAAAGTTATATTTTTTTATATCATATACGTATGAAAGTCTTTTGGAAATATTTTTTAATAGTTATTTTGCTATTGATTGGGCTGTGTGCGTTAGGTGTTTTATATCTTTTCTTTGTCCCAGGTTCAAGTTTGTTTGGAATTACTTATATAAGTTATCATAATGATTACAATTCTAACCCATATGATTGTGCTAGCATTGATACAATCGAATTAAATTCTAGAACATATAGTGTTTCTATTGTCCCAGCATCAAGTGAAAACATTTCTTTAAAGGTTTATGCAAATTCATTAGGTTTTGTTCTTGAAAAAAATAGTGATGTGAATATTCAAGCAGAAGTAGAAGAGGGTGTTTTAACGTTCAATGTAGATGAGCCGTATGGAGCAGCAATTACTAATGAGTCTTATATTCAATTAAGAATACCAACCAGTAAAGAATTTAATATAATGTTAAAAAATAAAAATGCGCAAACCAATATTGATAATGAAAATTTAAAAATTAATAATTTGATATATACTACAGAAAGTGGAAATTTTAATTTTAGTAATGGCGAGATATCAGGGAATATTGAAGCAAATATTGGAAGAGCAGATTTTATAATTGAAGAGAATGCTAAAACTAATAACAATAATGTCACTTTATCTGCCACTAGTGGATATTTTGAAGCCTTAAAAAATGTGTTGGGTGATATTTATATTGAATCTAATAAAAATGCTGTAATTTGTATTAAAGAATGTAATGATTTTAGGTCTAACATGAATGAAGCAGGCGGAAGAATTGAGATTGAAACTGCATTTTATGTTGAGATAAATTCTTCTGATACCAATATTTATATAAATAATATAACTAGCGGAGGTACGATATCTCTAACAAAAGCAGGCAAAGTGAAAATAGATAATGTCTTAGCGACTATGGATATTACAACTAATTCAGGCGAAATTAGTATTAAGAATAGTACAGCACCTTTAATCTTAACAACAGATGATGGTAAAATTTCAGTTAATTCAACGTATTCAAGAGTGACAGCGAATTCAAAGTATGGTGATATTAATGTCAATTTCAACGAAAATGCAGAAAGTTATCAAAATAATCCTAATTCTAGAATGTTGCAAGCGATTACTAATAATGGTAAAATTACATCATCTGGTGTGGAGAATGTCATTATAACTATTAATGACAATGGCAGAGCCGATATAAACATGAAAAATGTATTCGGAGAAAATATTATAGAAGGTAAGACAGGTTCAGTTTCTTTGATAATTGATACAAATGCTAAATATAAATTATATACAAAAACAAATTCGGGAAATGTTAGCGTAAATTTAGCACAAATTTCAAATTTCGGAGGATATACAGAAAAAGAACATACTGAGTATGTTAATGGAACTGTTTCAGATTATAATAATTCGACTTTAACAGTGACTACAACAAGTGGAAGTTTATATATTAGAGATACAAGTTTAATTTAAAAAAGAGCAAATAGAATGCTCTTTTTTTAAAGCTTTAAATTAATTTTATTTGATAATAAAATTTTAATACACAAGTTTATAAAAAAATTTATATTATTAAAAAAACAATTAAATATACAAATTTGAATTTCCAAAATATAATAAAATACCCGAATAAACAGCATCAATAAATTTATTTCTATATTCATCAGTATTTAACAATTTTTCTTCTTCAGGATTTGAAATAAAACCACATTCAATTAAAATTGAGGTATAATAACTGCAGTTTAATATGTAATAATCTCCAATTCTTCCCTGTTTTGCGGGAGCGGAACAATAGGTATTTAAACTTGATTGAATTAAATCTGCACATCTTTTACTTGATTCATCTCCATTACGATAATATGTTATTGCACCATAAGCGTCACTAGAACTAAAACTATTCATGTGTATGCTAATAACTAAATTAGGGTTAGTATTTTGTATAATTTTGAATCTTGCACGCATATCACTCATTTTTTTATTTTTAGCAGTCTCAGAGTATAATCCGTCATCTGTTTTCCTTGTTAACTCAACTCTATATCCTGATTTTACAAGTTTTTCTTTTAAAGTTAAAGCATATTTTAAATTAATTTTTTTTTCAATAGTCCCATTTATACCAATACTTCCGCCGTCTCGTCCACCATGACCTGCATCAATAACTATTGTTATACCATTATAATTTGAAACACTGTAAGCAACTATTCCTGAAAAACAAAATGATAATAGTAGCATGATTAGAATTATAGCAATCATGAATTTGTGTTTAGAAAATATTTCTTTTGATAAAAAAATAGAGTTCATAAAATATTGTATTCATAATAAATTAAAGTATAACAGATAAATATTTATATATTAAGAATTATTAATTATTTTGTCTTATCCACAATATTTTTCGACTTTTCCACAGCTTATCCACAAGTTATCCACAGAGTTATCCACATATTGTGGATAACTTTTTAGTATCATTTTTAAAAACAATTAAAATTTATGAGATTATTATAAAAAAATATGATATAATTAAATTATGAATAAATATAGAAAAATTTTAGACAATTTATCAAAAGCTTCTTCTGTATGTATTATAGGACATATTGACCCAGATGCTGATGCTTTATGCAGTATGATTCTTATTAGAGAATTTATTATGAAACAGTTTAATATAAAAACTGTTGATCTTTTTGCTGAATGTACAGAGCTTGCTCAAAATTATTTACCAATAATTGAAAAGGTAAAATTAAATAAAAATAAAACTATTTATCACACAGCTATAATGATGGATAGTCCTAATCTAGATAGAATAGGAAAATATAAAAATTTATTTGAAAATGCAAAACAGACTATTGTTATAGACCATCATAATACCAACCTAAGAAATGGAAAATTCAATATAGTTGAGATTGTAAGCTCTACGTGTGAAATTGTATATAAAATTTTTAAATCATATAACTACAATATTTCGGAAAAAAATTATGGGAAAATTTATGCAGGAATTATAACAGATACAAACAATTTTTCTGTAGGCGCAATAACAAAAAATACTTTCAAAATTGCTAGCGCATGTTGTGAACATATTAATATTGAATCAATTAATAATAATTTCTTTAATAACAATACTTTACGAAATATGAAATTATTATCATTAGCAATTGAGAATATTATAACTTTAGAAGACGGTAAAATTATTTTAACTCAAATAACAAAAGAACAGGCATTATTATATAAAGCTAAATTTGAAGATTATACTGGCATTATTAATAGATTAGCTACTATTTCAGGTAATCGTTTAGTTTGCTTTGTTCAACCAAAAGATGATTTGTATTATGTTAGTATGCGAGCAAAACAAGGATACGATGTAGCTCAAATTGCAAAAAAATTTGGTGGAGGAGGACATTTAGGAGCTTCAGCTTTTTTGAGTAATAAATCTTTAAAAGAAATAGAAGAAGATGTTCTAAAAGAATTTTTATTACAAATTCATACCAAAAAGTCAGTTTCAACAAAAGTTTTTTAATGTTTTATTAAACCTTTTGTTTATTTAATTATTTTGTTAAATAAAAATGCGCCGTAAATTTTAGGCGCATTTTTATTATTTACGCAAGACAACATCATAAATTCTATCTAAGTCGTCTTGTGAATAATAGTCTATGTAAATTCTACCCTTTTTGTCATTGCCAATTACTGTGACCTTTGTGCCAAGTTTTCTTTGCATTTCAGATATAAAATCTTGCAACTCTTCACTTGGTAATTTAGCTAATTTCTTTTTCTTTTTATTTCCTAAAATAGCATCAACTTCTTTTTCTAAGTCACGAACTGTTAATTTATCTTTTGCAATTTTTTTAGCCAATATAAGTTGTGTTGCATAATCTGTCACAGAAGCCAATATTTTTGCATGTCCAAATGATATTTTACCTTTTTCAATTAAATCTATTACTTCAGGATATAAAGTTAATATACGTAAACTATTTGCTATTGCAGATCTTGACTTTCCAAGTCTTTCTGCAACTTTTTCTTGAGTTAGGCCGTATTCATCCATTAATTTTTTTATTCCTTTAGACATTTCAATAGGATTTAAATCTTCACGTTGTAAATTTTCTATAATTGCGATTTCTGCAATTTGTTTATTAGTATAATTTTTAACAACAGCATCAATTTCTTTTAAACCGCAAATTTTACAAGCTCTATATCGTCTTTCACCTGCAATTATCATATATCCATCAGGCATTTCATTCACAACTATTGGTTGAATTAATCCATGAATTCTTATGCTTTCTGCCAATTCATTTAGACTTTCTTTGTCAAAATTTTTTCTTGGCTGATTTGGATTTGTATAAATTTTATCAATATTTATTTTTTCTACATCTCCGTGCCTAATTGTATAATTGTTAATTGGTTCTTCTATTTTTTTTGGTTCATTTTCTTCATCGTACACCTTCAATAAACTATCTAATCCTCTACCTAATCCTAATTTCATTTTATCCTCCATTGTTCCACGTGGAACATTATATATTTAATTATAATATATTTTTATTTGCGTGTCAACCAAATATTGGATTTTTTGTAATACGACAGACATAATCAATTGACCATGAAAGAAAAAAAATAAAAAATGTTCCACGTGGAACATTTTAATAAACAAATTTGAGCAAATTACAAGTTATTTTATTATTTTTCTTAATTAATAGTTTAAACGTAATAATTATAATTACTATTAGTATAATAGATTTTTATCAATAAATATTTAAAATTAATAAATAGAGTATATGATTATAAGATTTTTAATCAATATAATTTAAATTATATATATATAAAGAAGTAAATATTATAATATTTATATCAAAATTAAATATTTGTTAAATTTATTTGTAGTTTGTCAAGTGTTTAATGGAATAATAAAAAAATGTTCCACGTGGAACATTTTTATTTAACAATTAATATTTATTTATTGTTTTCGAAGAAATTCCTCACTTAAAGCTTTATATGCTATTGCTCCTTTACTTCGACTATCATATAATAAAATAGGTTTGCCATGACTTGGACTCTCGGCTAATCTAACATTTCTAGGTATATATGTATCATATACTTTTGTTTCAAAATATTTTTTTATTTCATCTGCAACTTGAGCTACTAAATTACTACGATTGTCTTTCATTGTTAATAACACACCTTCAATTTCAATTTCAGGATTCAAATGTTTTTTTATTAATCTGACAGTATTCATTAATTGACCTAAACCAACCAATGGAAAATATTCACACTGAATAGGTATGATAATAGTATCAGTTGCTGTTAATGCATTTACTGTTAATAATCCCAGAGAAGGCGGACAGTCGATAAAAATAAAATCATAAGTTGATTTAATATTTTTTAATGCTTCTTTTAAAACATTTTCTCTATTATCTACATAAACTAAATCAACTTCAGCTCCAGCTAAATCAACAGTAGATGGCAAAACGTCCAAATTTCTTACGACTGATGGGTATATTGCATCTTTTACATTGATTTCACCTAATAAAACTTCATAAATTGAATTTTTACCTTTTTCAACTTCTACTCCAAGGCTAGCGCATGCGTTTCCTTGTGGATCAATGTCAATTAATAACACTTTTTTCCCTGCGTCTGCTACGTATGATGCTAAATTAACGCAAGTTGTTGTCTTTCCGACTCCACCTTTTTGGTTTGTGACAGAAATAATTTTTCCCATATAATAATCACTCCTAAAATAATTTTATAACTTTTTTTTGTTTTTGGCAAATAAAACTAATAAAAATGTTAAAAAAAAATAAAAAAAATAGTATTTTTTATAAATTTTTATAGCGTTTTAAATTAATTTTGCGACTAAAAAAAACTTATTTTGGCAATTTATAAAAAATATTTGACAATAAAATCTTTTTTTATTATTATTTGTTTAAATGAAATAGGAGAATTTATGAAACCAAAGTATTCTATAGTTGTTCCAGTCTATAATGAACAAGAATCAATTCCGTTATTTGTTGATGCTTCAACACCAATTATGAAAAATTTAAATGAAGAATATGAAATAATCTTTGTAAACGATGGTAGTAAAGATAACACTTTAAATGTTCTTAAAAGTTATGCAGACAAGGACGAACATATTAAGTTTATTAGTTTTGCTAGGAACTTTGGACAACAAGCTGCTATATTCTGTGGCTTAGAACATAGTTCAGGAGATGCTGTCATTATTATGGATGTTGACTTGCAGGATCCCGTTGAAGTTATACCTATGATGATAGAAAAATGGAAAGAAGGTTTTGAAATAGTCCATGGTAAACGAAGTAAAAGAAAAGGAGAATCTTTTTTCAAAAAAATTACTTCAAAATTATATTTAAAATTTTTGCAAGCAATTAGTGGATTAAAAATACCTAAAAATGTCGGTGAATTCAAACTTTTGGATAGGAAAGTTGTTGATGTAATAAATAATATGCCTGAACACGACAGATATTTAAGAGGGCTGACGTCTTGGGTTGGATTTAAACAAACAGAAGTAGAATTCGAAAGAAAAGAACGACAAGCTGGCGAAACAAAATATACTTTAAAGAAAATGTTAAGATTGGCGGGTAATGGTATAATATCATATTCTACATGGCCATTAACTTTATCTATGAAATGTGCTTTTATTTTTGGATTTATAAGTGTCGTTTGTTTTATAACATTTATTGTATTAACATGTTGTAAAATAATTCTTCCATTAGTTGCATGGTTATTTCCTACCGTTGTATTCATGTTTTCAATTATGTTTGCGATAATTGGGTTTAATAATATTTATTTGCGTCGTACTTATGAAGAGACAAGGAATAGACCGCGCTATATAATTAGTGAAACAAAAAATTTTGAACAAAAGTAAATAAAAAAAGTTTTAGTAAATTTATATTTTTTATTTCTTTATCTGTTAATTATAAAACTTTACATATGTAAATTACATTAATAAAATAGAAGAGGTTTTCTGTGTTAAATACTATTTGGTTAGTCTTATGTTCAATTTTAGCAGTATTTTTAATGGTGCTTTTGATTATACCTAAACGTATATATTTTGTTTTGTTTAGTAAATATAAAACTTTTGCAATAGAACACAAGACTTTTGCTGAAATTATTAGATTTGTGATTTGTGGTGGAATAGCAACAGTTGTTGATATGTTTGTTATGGGGGTTGTTATGTATTTAATGCAACCAAACATATACGAAACTTTTTTAAATGTTTTTATAAATACTCCAACGCCTTCAACTGCTGCAACAGTAATTGGCACAGGTGTTGGATTTGTTGTAGGACTTTTAGTTAATTATATTATGTCAATATTATTTGTATTCAATGAAAAAGGTTCAAGTAAATCAACAAAAGGGTTTGTTATATTTACAATATTAAGTGTAATAGGTTTAGGAATAAACATTGCAGGAATGTATATAGGGTTTGATATACTTGGTTGGAATCAATGGTTAGTGAAAGTAATTGTGACGATTATTGTGCTTGTCTATAACTATATTTCAAAAAGATTACTTCTTTTCAAAAATAAATCAAAGAAATAAAAAAGTTCGATTTTGGACTTTTTTTATTTTATTTTTATTAAACTCTTGCATTAATAGCTTTTATATGCTATACTAATATATAGTATTAAATTATAAATTTTTTTGTTGGATATTTAATTTAATTGAATTTAGTATGCTAAAATTTAACATGCGCCATTAGCTCAGCTGGATAGAGCGTTGGTCTACGGAACCAAAGGTCGAGCGTTCGAATCGCCCATGGCGCACCATAAAAATATTTTTTAACAATCTAATAAATATATATATGTATATATATTAGGTTGTTTTTTTAGCAAATTAATAAAATTATTATTAATAATCAAATTAATATAAAAGTACAATAGTAATATATTTTTAATTAAATTTTATACTTTTAATTTATAATAAAATAAATATTTAAATTTTTTATTTTTATGTTGTTTTAATTAGAAAGTTTGACCGATTTATAGATTAATATATTTTAATTTTAAACTTTATTTTATTATTTGAATATTATAAATTATGACATAAAGGAGATAATATGTCATTTATTAAGAGATATTCTGATATAAAAAAAGGGGGTATAGTTTTTACTGGTAATACGCTTGGATTAAGTAAACTTACAAATTCAAATCGTGCTGGTGTTTTAGGTTCAATAGGTGCTTTTACAACCATTGATTTTAGTTCACGTGTAAATGATTTTCCTTTTGGTACTACATTAAATTATACTCTAAATGGTTCAAGTGCTGTTCTAAATTTACCTATAGGTAGCACTGTATTATATGCTGAGTTAGTGTGGGGCGGGCTGTTTCGTTCAACTGTAAATAACATATCAAATTTGATTAATAATCCCATTAGTTTGACAACTCCGATTTCAACATTATCAATTATACCTGATAATACGACAGCTCAAACGTTCAATATTAATGTTAATAACACGACATTAGGATTTTATGTTAGGACTCAAAACATTACTTCAATTGTGCAAAATGCTGGCAGTGGAGTATATACAGTTAAATCTGTGCCAGCTCTTATAGAAGCATTAGACAATAGAACGAACGATACAAATCATGCTGGATGGACATTAGCTGTAGTTTATGCTAATAGCAATGAAGAATTTAGAAGTCTGAATCTTTGGGTAGGAGGAGAAGTCGTATCACCAGATGTAGGTGTGACAAATATAAGTTTATCGGGATTTAGATCTCCTGATGAAAGTTTTCCTAATGGTAAATTATTTGTTTCTGCTCAAGAAGGAGATGCCGTATTAACTGGTGATCAAATGTTGTTTAGTGATGACAATTTAATTTTTACTAATTTGTCAGGACCAAATAATCCGTTTAACAATTTCTTTTGTTCTCAAATTAATAATTCTAATGGATTAATTGATGTGTCTGGAACATTTGGTAATAGGAATGCTAATGCTCAGACTGGAACAAACATTAGTGCATGTAGGCAAGGTTATGATATTACAGCAGTTGATTTAACGGGAATATTAAAACCATTACAATCTTCAGCATTTATAAGATTTACATCAAATGGTGATTTATATGTGCCAAATTGTTTAGCAATTCAAATAGACAACGGTGTGAATCCTGAATTAAAGGTTGAAAAGTCGGTTGATAAATCAGTTGCTATCGTTGGAGATATTCTTAATTATGAATCTACTTTAACAAATAGTGGAAGTTTAGTATTAACCGATATTATATTTACAGATATTATTCCTAGCGGAAGTCAATTCGTAGAAAATTCAGTATATGTGAATGAAGTTAATTTCCCAGAATATAATCCAGAATTTGGTTTTAATTTAGGTAATTTACTTCCAAATGAATCTATAAATGTGAAATTTCAAGTAAAAGTATTATAAATAAGGAGGTATAGTGACAATAACAAATCAATCAGCTGTCCAATTTAGTTATACATTACCAGATGGTGAAGTTCAAACAGAAACTAAACAAAGTAATGTAGTGACTACAGAAATTTTAACATACTCTTTCACAAAAGTGAAAAGTTCAAATAAAACATTTTTACAAGAAGGGGAAACTGCTACTCAGAGCGTTGTGCTTACAAATAATTCTTTATATAATTTATCAAATATATTTTTTAGTGATACCATGTCTAATGGTGCAAGTCATGTTGAAGGAAGTGTCGTTGTAAATGGGGTTAGTCAACCAACTTATAATGTGTTAAACGGATTTAATTTAGATGATATAGCTCCTAATGGTGTGGCAACGATAAATTATGATGTGACGGCAGATAATCCATTAAGCGAAAATCTTGTCACCAATTTTGCGAGCATTGCATATACAGCGAATGATAGACCATTAAATGAAAATACAAATACAATCAATCTTGTAGTTGTATCAAATAGATTAACTGTTGAAAAATCTGTAGATAAATCAGTAGCAATCAAAGGAGAAACGCTACATTATAATAATAAAATAACAAATACAGGAACAATGTTAAAAACAAACCTTTTATTTACAGATGCTATTCCTAATGGTACAACATTTGTTGAAGATAGTGTAAAAATTGATGGAATAAGTCAACCAGGATATAATCCAGCCGTAGGTTTTGCACTCGCAAATCTTCCTGTGGGTGCTAGCACTATTGTGGAATTTGATGTTGTGGTGAATTAAAATGCCTATTCAAATAAAAAATACAGCTTCAGTGATAGATAATTCAAGTTTTCCACCAGAAATCTTTTTAAGCAATGAGGTTGTCACTACAATTGAGTTTCCAAACTCTATACCTCGTATAATAAGATATAAATGCAAAAATATGAAAAATATTTGTGGATATATATCTACTTGTGAATTTTATAATTCTATTTGTACAAGAAAATGCATACGAATAAATAACTGCAATAAAATCTATAAAAGAATTTGTTGTTTAATAAGAAAATGTATAAAATAAAAAAGGTCGGTTTGACCTTTTTTATTTAAAACAATGTATATTTGATAATTAAGAGTTTAAAATTGTCTCTTTTTCTATATTTGATTTCTTATCTTTAGAATGGCGGAAACTAACTATTTCTTTTTGAATTATACTATTATCTGTTAAATCAATGAATCCTGAACGATGAGAATGCAATTCAAAATCATCATCATAATTATCAGCTATAGAAATGCTGGTTTGTAATTCAGGATAATATTTGTCAGGACCTTCTGCTTTATAGTTAACAATTTTTAAATAATCATAAAGTATTACAGATAATTTATTTAAGATATCAGAAAAAAGTTCGTGTAAATTAATATATATTTCATTTTTTATCATATTGTTTGTGGAAGGAGAATATTTATTTCTTTTTATTTGAACAAAAGAATATAAAGACGTCAAATCATTTATTAAAATCTTTGACCAATTTTTATTTTTTTTAAAATTTGGCTCCCAATATTTGTCTATTAAAACATCTATTTGTGAACCAATATTTTCATAAGTGTCTAAAATCAAAGTAAATAGATTTTTAGTTCTTGTTTGACTGTAATATATATAATAATCATCTAATGAATCTAGTATGTAGTTATTCAACATGTCTAGTTCACTTGCTATGATTTCACCTACAAACATTTTTATATCATTTATATAAATATATTTTTCACGTTTAATCATATGTTTTCCTTTATATATTATACTGTATCAAAATGATATCATAAAAAATTATAGTCGTCAATATGTAATTTTAAATAATGTATATTAATATTTGGATTTTTTTTTAATTATAAAAATTAAATAATTATAGTTATTTTAATATAAATCATGATTATTTAATTGTATTTGTTTGACATAAAATTTTTAATCAGTTATTATATTAACAATAAAAGGGAGGGTTTATGAGTAAAAAGAAGGTTGATTCTACTAGTTTAATTTTAAAAATTGTAGCAATTGTGACAGGCATTTTGACATTTGTAGGTATGGCATTTGATTTTATAAAAACAACTTCAAAACAAATTGAAAGTTTGTCAACAGCTGGAACTATGGGAGATTGGTTTGACAGTATTGATTTGGCTTCAAAGTTAGATTTAGATTATGCTGCAACATGGCAAATTTCAAGAACATTCATGTATATTACATTTGTAGTAGTTGCTATCATAGCTATAATATGCGTTTTAAAATTATTCTTAAACATTGGTTTGCTTAATTTAATTATGAAAATAGCTGCTATTGTAGGAATTGTAGTTTCATTAGTTTTCTTTATTGCCTTATTTGTAGGTTGTATACAAGCATCTGGTGAAATATCTACAACTTTACCAAGTGTTGGACCATATGTAATTGCAATAGCAGGCATTGTGACATCTGGTTTGGGTATTGCTATAGCAAAAAAATAATAAATAAAACTTAAAATTATTAAAAGTAAAAATTCACGAACTTAAACTGATTTTATATTGGTTTACTTGCTTCGTGAATTTATTTTTTATTTTAAAATTTTAATTAATATGTTGATTATTCCTAATTAATACTATATAATAAAAAACATATATGCAGAGATGTCAGAGCGGTCGAATGAGCACGATTGGAAATCGTGTGATGTGAAAGCATCCGCAGGTTCAAATCCTGTTCTCTGCGCCAATAGTGAAATAATATGAAACTTGATGAATTAAAATTATCTAAATATGAAAAAGAAAGCGAGATATCTTATTCGTTTGGAATTTTTCCTACATTCGAATTGGTAAAAAAACAGTCAGATAAAATAATAATCATTATATTGAGTAGCAAACTAATTATTTCAAAAGATGTTGAAAGTTTATTGAAATTATGCAAAGAAAAAAATATTGAAGTGAAATATGATGATAAAACTATAAATAGACTTTCAAATAAAGAAAATTGTTTTGTTATTGGTGTGTTTAAAAAATATCAGACTAACTTGATTTGTGACAAAAATAATTTAGTTTTAGTAAATCCTTCAGATATGGGTAATATGGGTACAATAATGCGAACTATGTTGGGGTTTGGATTAAAAAATTTAATTATTGTTAAACCCGCCGTGGATATTTTTAATCCAAAGGTAATTAGGGCAAGTATGGGAGCAATTTTTTCTTTAAATATTTTAGAATATAATTCAATTGAAGAATATCTGTTTAAAAGTACAAATAAAAAATATTCATTTATGTTAAAAGGGAAAAATGTTCTTGGACAATTTACATTTGATAAAAGAAATGTTGACTTAATATTTGGAAATGAAGCTACTGGTTTACCAGATGATATGTTAAATAGAGGAGAAAGTGTTATTATATCACACTCTAGAGATATAGACAGTTTAAATCTTCCAATAAGTGTAGGGATAGCCCTATATGAATTTACAAAAAATAATTAAATAATTATACAAAAAAAATAAATAAAAAAACTAGCAATTGCTAGTTTTTTATATGGTAGTCCCAAGGGGAATCGAACCCCTGATACCACCGTGAAAGGGTGGTGTCTTAACCGCTTGACCATGGGACCATAATGTTTCGAAATTTTATAATCTAAACTTTACAACACCGAGTATTTTTTTTACCGACAATAAGTTATACTTAATTGTCGGTAGGTTTCTCGGTGTTATCAACATTAGGTTGATAATTAATAAAACAAAGGAAGGTTTTTTATTATGCATTTTGCATAATTGACCAAATAAATGGTCTTAGGATAAAAGGATTGTAATCTTTTGCTACATTTTGATTGGAAGGATTAAGTAGCAACCGAATTGGTGGCGGTGGGTAGAATCGAACTACCGATCTATCGGGTATGAACCGATTGCTTTAACCGCTGAGCCACACCGCCAAGATTACTTTCCCAGTATATATGAAAAAAAAATAATTGTCAAGATTTTTTCTACATTTTTTTCTTTTTATTAAATTTTATTAAAACTATTTTGTTTTTAAATTAAATAATATTTTATAATATGAATTTAATAGTTGAAATGTTTATATAGTCTAAATGCTATTAATAATGAATTAACAAATACAAATTAATTGAGACATTTTTATAAAATAATTTTATTTATGATGGAGCGAGTGATGGGAGTCGAACCCACCTTACAAGCTTGGGAAGCTCATGTACTACCGATGTACTACACCCGCATATAATCTATTATAACATATATATTTTGTTTTGGGAATAAAATTTTTATTAAAAAAAAGCAAAATCATTTGCTTTTTAATATTAAATCTCAGTATTTTTATTATAAATATCATTAGTAGTATGTTTTGGTTTCATTTTTTGATATTCTTCAGGTGTGCCTATATCATAAAATTCGCCATCAATTTCGTATGTGTAAGTTGGTGAATTATGTATAGTATAATTAATAAAATATCCTAATGAATCTCGTTTTTTCTTGTCATTATTATTTTGTTGCATATATTCAACAATTTTATTTAAATCTAATCGATTAAATAAATACAATGCTAAAGATACGTTATTAGTTTTTAAATTTTCAATACCGGGTTTTTCATCTAGTGAAATAATTTGTTTATCATATCCAATATTTAATATTCCAAAATTTTTAGCAATGAATTCACGTGCACTATCAGGGTATACTTTAGATATTACCATATTGATAGGTTCACATACAGATGAAGAAATTTCATTATATTTATCAACAAATTTGTTTAAATCGAATTGAAAATAATTGTCACTAGCCATAACTAATATAGTATCTTGACTTTCTTTAGATATAGCTTTATTTGCAGTAAGTATTGCAAAATTAGCACCTTTAGCTTCGTCTGGTCCATTTGATCCATCAGATACGATTGTAAATTTTGTTTTTATTTTATACTTTTTACAAGCTTCTTTAATTTGGCTATAGTACATATCATTTACTACTACAATAATTTCATCTACATTTTTTAAGTCTTTAATTTTATCTAATAAAAAATATAATATTGGTTGACATTTTCCTTCTGCTTCAATTGGCAAAAGAGTTTTTGCTATTTCGCCATTATTGGTGACTGAGCGAAGACGGTTAGCATAACCACCAGCTAATATAACTGCTTTCATGTAATCTCCTATTAATGTTATTAATATTATTATATAATATCTATAGATTTATTTCAAGTTATAACTCTAATTATTTATAAAACAATTTAACTAATTTTACAATTGCGTTTTAAATATTTTATTTTTGTCCTTTTTTACGTTCGTATTGAACAAATAAATAAGAGAGAATTACGCCAATCACAAATACAAGAATTCCACATAATATATCGCGGATAACACTGCCACTAGTATTCCATGACGTATAAATACTCATTACTTCTGGGTTGAAAAACATTGTAGCTATTGAACCTAAAGACAGACCTGAGATACAATAGAATGTTGGAGTTTTGTGTTTGTTTAAAAGCGAAGATAGACCTTTTGAGGTGGTAAACATACCAATAATGAAACCTAAAATTAAACACCCATACACAATGAATATTGTAGGATTTTCTTTAAAATTTGTTAGACTAACAGAATTCATTAATGGAGTAAAATATCCAAATGACATTAAAAGAGCCGTTGCACTTAAACCAGGGACTAATTGGGTAATCGCTATTAAAAACCCAATAAAAACAAATATAATATAATGATAAAATTTTAAATTTGTTAATATTTGTTCGGTGACGTTTCCAAAAATTGAAATTACAGAAATCAATATTGGAATAATAAGGCCAATGATGAATAAAGTAATATATTTTGAATTAAGTTTAGTTCCTTTAATTTGGTCGGTCACAGCAGGGTATGCACCAAACATTAGTCCTGCAAACAGACAGATTACAATGAATGGAATAATATTTAAAAGCGATTGTACACCGAAAAATCCTAAGATAAATCCTGCTGCTATACCTATAATTACTGGAAATAAAAATTTAAAGCATTTTTTGAATTTTTTAAAAATATTACTTATTGCATATAGCAATTTTTCATACATTCTAAATATTATTGCTACAGCTGACCCGCTAACGCCCGGTACTATAACTGCTAAACCAATAAATAAACCTAAAATTCCACCTTTTGCAATCTCTGATTTGTTTTTATATTTTAAATCTAACACACTAGATTCTTCTGTCCGCTCTATGTATGTATCATCTTGGTTAGTATTAGTTAGAGAATCTTGTTGTTTTTCATTTTCTAGTTTATTTTCGTTTGAATTTTGCATCAAATTCTCCTTTATTATATGAGTTATTTTGTAATTATAAATTAATTTAAAGTTTATGTCAAGAAAGAACTATTCTATTCTATGAATTAAGTCCATTTTTATTAATAATTAAAAAATAAGTAATATAACAAATGATTTTAATACAATAAGAACCACACAAAATAATATGCAAATAATGATTAAACTTATTGTTAATAATAAAATATTGGAATTATTAAATGTAAAGCAATTTCGAAAATATCCGTAATTATCTGTAAAGTTTAATAAAAACAACAAAAATGTCATTAAAAGTAGTATCTCAAGGATAATATAAATTAGCAATAGTAGAAGAAGTATTAATGTATTGAAAAACCCATACAATAAAATTATACTGGTAAAAATAACAATTTGACTGTACACAAAATATAAATAAAAGATAATTGCAAAGGGTATTAAAAATCTTTTTGAACAAAATATTAATATCAATGAATAAAATATTATTAGATTTAAAATAGTACCAAAAATGAGAAAAAATACTCCACAATCTCCCTTTAAGTATTTTATAAATGCAATATTAGACAAATCAATCGGAAGTATCCCTCCATCAAAATTTATTGCGGATATAACACCCAATATAATTATAACAATTGTAGATATAATTAATATGGTAAATAATCCTTTTCTTATTCGAATTTGATTTATTATAGAATTAAAAAAATGATTCATATTTCATTTTATGAATTTTTTGTAAAAAATAGTATTATTTTGCAATTTTTTAATATAAACATTATTTACAATTTTATCATAGAATGAGGTAGTAGAATATTCTACTGAAAGGAGTATTATGTTTTGGTTTAATCAACATAATAATTGTTGTAATTATCCATTTAGACCTATACGTCCAAATAAAGGTAGCAATATAGATAAGATTATCTTTACTGGTGTGACGGGTCCAACCGGTCCACAAGGTCCACGTGGATTTACTGGTTTTACAGGCGCAACTGGTCCAACTGGAGCTACGGGAGCGACTGGTCCAATAGGTCCAACCGGTCCAACAGGAGCCACTGGATTAACTGGTTCTATAGGTCCAACTGGCCCAACTGGTGCAACCGGCCCAACAGGTAGCACAGGTTTGACAGGTGCAACTGGCCCAACAGGAGCCACTGGATTAACCGGAGCGACAGGTCCAACAGGTCCAACTGGTCCAGCAGGAGGTCCAACCGGTCCAACAGGTCCAACCGGTCCAACAGGTGCTGTTGGATTGACAGGTGCAGTAGGAGCAACCGGTCCAACAGGCCCAACTGGAGCGACAGGCCCAACTGGAGCCACTGGGTTAACAGGTACAACCGGAGCGACAGGCCCAACTGGTCCAACCGGTCCAACAGGCCCAACCGGTGCAACGGGAACAATAGGAGCAACTGGTCCTACAGGTCCAACAGGTCCAGCAGGAACCACAGGTTTGACAGGAACAACGGGTCCAACTGGTCCAACAGGACCAACGGGAGCAACAGGACTAACAGGAGCAGAAGGAGCAACGGGTCCTACAGGTCCAGCAGGAGCAACAGGAGCAGAAGGTCCAACAGGACCAACAGGCCCAGCAGGAGCAACAGGAGCAGAAGGAGCAACAGGTCCAACAGGTCCGACGGGACCGACTGGCCCGACAGGTCCAACAGGGCCAAATGCAATAACGGCGGCTGCATTATTTACAGCACCTGCAACTACAAATGCTCAACCTACATTATCAGAAACTACATCGTATTCAAATTCAAGTCCTATAAGTTATTCAGTTGCAAATAATCAAATCACATTACCTGATGGAACCTATTTAATTAGCTATGGTACAACTGCTACAAGTTCATCTTCTGCTCAACCTAGTATTAGTTTAGCTGTTAATAGTAGTACAGAGTCGGCTAGTACAAGAACAGGTGAAGGAAACTCAGTAAGTTCATTGACAGGAAATTATCTTTTGACAGCTACTGGAGGAAGTACTACTTTGGCATTAGAAATGACACCTGATTCTAATATTACGTATAACAACAATTATATGATAGTTCAAAAACTTTAAAAAAATAGGACACTTAATGTGTCCCGTTTTTTTGTTTTTCAAATTGAAATATATTATTATTATAAAAAATAATATTAAAATTAAAATATTTATTTTATTATTATTTTTAATATAGATTTACTTAAAATATTTTAATTTTATATAAAACATTTTTCATATCAATAATAATATTGTTAAATTTTGTTGTAAAAACAACAATTTAATACATTAATGTATGCTATACTGCAATTATAGAGGTGAATTATGGGGGATATTGAAAATATTGCATGGAAAGGATTTAAAGGTCAAGAATGGAAAGATAGAATTGATGTTTCCAATTTTATAGACATGAATTATGTTGAATATCGTGGAGACGATACTTTTTTAGCACCTATATCAAAACGTACAAAAAAAGTATGGGATAAATGTATGGTACTTTTGGATAAAGAACGCAAAGTTGGATTATTAGATGTAGAACTAAAACAAATTTCAGGAATTGATAATTTTCAACCGGGATATGTGGATAAAAAAAATGAAATAATTGTAGGACTACAAACAGATAAACCTTTGAAACGCATTATTAATCCATTTGGTGGTCTAAGAATGGTTCAAAATGCATTAAAAGCATATAATTTAAAAATGGATTCTAAACTTGAAAAAATATTTAAAGACGGGATTAGAAAAACACATAATGATGGAGTCTTTGATGTATATACTCCGGATATTCGTGCAGCTAGGAGTGCTGGATTAATTACTGGTTTACCTGATGCTTATGGACGTGGAAGAATTATTGGAGATTATAGACGAGTAGCTCTTTATGGCATTGATAGATTGATTGAAGAAAAAAAAACAGATTTATTGACTGAAAAAATGCTTAATATAAATTCAGAAGAAATTATACGATTAAGAGAAGAAGTCCATGAACAAATCAGGGCACTTGATAAAATCAAAAGCATGGCAAAAAAATATGGTTATGATATTTCTCAACCAGCAACTAACGCTAAAGAAGCTTTTCAATGGACTTATTTTGCATATCTTGCTGGAGTTAAGGAAGATAATGGTGCAGCAATGAGTTTAGGTAGAGTTTCAACCTTTTTGGATATCTACATTGAACGTGATTTAAAAAATGGATTGATAGATGAAAACATGGCACAGGAATTGGTTGACCAATTTACCATTAAATTACGTTTAGTTAGACATTTACGTACTCCTGAATATGATGAAGTGTTTGCAGGTGATCCTACTTGGGTGACAGAAAGTATTGGCGGCATGTTAAATGAAAATAAGAGTTTAGTCACGAAAAATTCATTTAGGTTTTTACATTGTTTAATAAATTTAGATTCTAGTCCGGAACCTAATTTAACAATATTATGGTCAGATAAATTACCGATTAATTTCAAAAAATATTGTGCTAAAATATCTATATTAACAGATAGTATTCAATATGAAAATGATGACGTCATGCGTCCTATTTATGGTCACGATTATGCGATTGCATGTTGTGTATCAGCAATGAAAATTGGCAAACAAATGCAATTCTTTGGTGCAAGATGTAATTTGGCTAAATCATTGTTATATGCAATTAATGGTGGAGTGGACGAAAAAAGTGGAAAATTGGTTGTGCAAGGTGTTAAGCCTATTAAAGATAAAGTATTAAATTATGAAAAAGTTAAAAAAGCATATTTTAGTATACTTGAAAAAATAGCAAAAACGTATGTTGATGCTTTAAATATTATTCATTATATGCATGATAAATATGCGTACGAAGCAGGACAAATGGCATTGCATGATACTTTTGTGGAAAGACTCATGGCATTTGGAATTGCAGGTCTTTCTGTCGCTACAGATTCATTGAGTGCAATAAAATATGCAAAAGTGACTCCTATAAGAAATGAAAATGGTATAGCAGTAGATTTTAAAACTGTAGGCGATTTCCCTAAATATGGTAATGATGATGACGCTGTCGATGAAATAGCCGTTGAAATTGTTAAGCATTTTATAAAATGTTTAAAGAAAAATAAATTATATAGAAATGCTCATCATACATTATCCGCATTGACAATTACATCAAACGTTATGTACGGTAAAAAGACGGGAACAACTCCTGATGGAAGACAGTCTGGTGTCGCTTTTGCGCCAGGAGCAAATCCAATGCACGGACGTGATTGCAACGGAGCATTGGCAAGTTTGAATTCGGTTGCAAAAATTCCTTATTGTGGAGTGTGTCAAGATGGAGTCAGCAATACATTCTCAATCGTACCTAATGCATTGGGAAGAGATGAAGCTGACAGAGTGAAGAATCTAGTTTCAATTCTAGACGGATATTTCAAACAAGGTGCACAACATATTAATGTGAATGTTTTAAATCGTGAAAAATTGATAGATGCAATGAATAACCCAAATAAATATCCTACTTTGACAATACGTGTTTCTGGATATGCGGTTAATTTCAATAAATTGTCCCGAGCTCATCAAGAAGAAGTAATCTCTCGTACTTTCCATGAAAAAATTAGATAAGTTATTTTCTTTGCAAAAATACAATTATGATTAATTTTAATTATTAGTATTTTAATAGAAATTAAACTTTTTCTTTGAAAGATTAAATGAAGATAGATAATATGGTAAAAGAAATTTTCGGTAGAGTTAGCAGTGTTGAAAGTTTAGGTTTATTAGACGGACCAGGAATAAGGTTTGTTATATTTTTGCAAGGTTGTAAACTTAGATGCAAATATTGTCACAACCCAGAGACATGGGAACTTAATGGAAAATCTGAAATTATTACACCCGAACAATTAATAAAAAAAGTTTTAAAATTCAAAAGTTATTTTGGTGAAGATGGTGGTGTGACATTCTCTGGCGGAGAACCTTTGTTGCAACCTGAATTTTTATTAGAATGTTTAAAACTATGCAAGCAAAACAATATTCACACATGTATAGATACAGCAGGAGTTGGATTTGGAGATTATGACAAAATTTTAGATTATGTTGATTTGGTTATATTGGATATAAAAGCTGTTAATCCGGAAGACTACAAAGAACTGACAGGACAAGATATTAAATTTTTTAATCAATTCTTATCTGCTTGTCAAAGAAAAAAGAAATCATTATGGTTAAGACAAGTAATAGTCCCTAATATAAATGATGATAGAAAAAATGTCATTTCACTTAGCAATTTTGTTAAGCAAATAAAAAATGTTGAAAAAGTAGAATTGCTACCATATAAAACAATAGGAGTTCATAAATATAAAGAATTGAATATACCATATCGTCTAAATGATGTCCCAGAACTTAGTGAAGAAAAATTAGATGAATTGAACAAAATCTTAAAAGATAACTTATAAAAAAGTCACTATTAGTAGTGACTTTTTGTCTATATTGATTTAAATGTTTTCTGCAAGGAACATTGATTTGAACTTTTGATTATGCTCAAATAATTCTTCAAATGTACCTGTATCTATTATTTCACCTTTTTCTAAATAGAATATTTTATCAACGTTTTTTATTGTTGAAAGCCTATGTGCTATTATTACTACAGTTGCTTGACCTTTAATATTATCTATACTTTCTTTTATAGTTTTTTGAGCAATATTATCTAGGGAAGAAGTGCTTTCATCAAAAATAATAATTGATGATTTTTTTAACAAAGCTCGAGCTATTGCCAAGCGTTGTTTTTGTCCGCCCGAAAGTTTAATGCCTCCTTCGCCAACGTGTGTATCTATACCTTCTGGTAGGGTTGAAATAAATTCATCTAATGCACAATCTTTTATAGACTTATTGATTTCTTCATCGGTAGCTTTAGGATTTGCTAAAAGTAAATTTTCTTTTATTGTCATATCAAAAATATAAGGATTTTGATTTACAATAGTTATTGAATTTCTTATGGTATCTTTATCTAATTTATTAATATCTACATCATCTATTAAAATTTTACCTTTATCAGCAGTATAAATTTTAGAAATTAAATTTGCTATTGTCGTTTTTCCACAACCTGATTTTCCTACAAGAGCGACTGTTGAATTTTGTTCAATTTCAAAGTTGAGATTGTTAAATACTTTATTTGTTCCAATCAATTCTCGAGTCGGTACGTTATCTTTAATTTTATGTTTTTTGTTATATTTTTCCATTTTTATTTGTTCTTCAATAGGTATCTCTTTGTACGTTTTGTATGCAAATTTGACATTTTTAAATTTTATATTTCCTTTAACATCTTTTAAATGATATGTACCAAAACTTTCCAATTCATATTCATAATTATCATATAATTCTTGAATTCTTTTTGTAGAAATTTTTATATCTATAAAGTAAGAATTTATATCTGAAAGTATACTACTTAAGTTATTCACCTTAGAATAATTTTGATTATAGAATAAAAATGATGATATTGCAAAAAATCCTTTTTCAACAAAATATACACCAAGCATTAAACTAAGAATCGTTATGACATTAATTATTATAGGGCGTAAATAAACTATTATATTTAGTCTTAAATTAGATTTGATAGTTATCTTGTCATATAATTCAAAATTATTTGATAATTGTTGTTTTTGAGATTTTTCCATATATAAGGATTTGACATCTCGTTCGCCTTTGATTGATTCAATTATCAAAGAATCATTTTTCTCTTTTATGTTATTTATCAACTTTATGTTATGTTCATATATTTTATTTCTAATAATAAATAAAATAGAAGAAATTATAGTTATTAGTATTAAAATTAATCCTAAATATACATTTAAATAAATGATATATATAAGAATAACTAAATCGCTTATTAACATAGTTAATCTATCAACTATATTGAAAAAAGATAAAATAATGATTTGAGGGTCTCTTTGTACGCGAGTTGTGAAATTCCCTAAGTTGTGGTCAGAAAATGCTTTACTAGAAATTGAAAAACACCTAGACATAATATCTACATTCATTTTGCTACATATCTTTTGTATTGTATAATTTGATATATTTTTAACTATAAAAAGATTTAATGGACGAACTGTATGTATTATTAAAAGGTAAATTAATGTTTGAAAAGATAAATAAAACTTTTTAGATGTTAAAAAATTTAAAAATTCAGCACTTTGTTGAGCTATAAAAAAGGACATTATAATTTCAACTATATTTAGTAAACAAAAGAAAAATATCATTAATTTGTAATTCTTTAAATAATTTACTAAACTAAATTTATTTGTCTTTATGTTTACTTCATTCATAGTATAAATATAATGTTTTTAGTATATTTTGTCAATAACTTTAATAATTATATATTATATTGTTATTTTAAATAATTAATAAAGTTAATTGTCTATCATCCAATCAATGTATACTCCATAACCACGTGTGGGGTCGCTCATAAAAACGTGTGTGACCGCTCCTATAACTTTTCCGTTTTGTACAATTGGACTACCGCTCATTCCTTGAATGATACCACCTGTTTTTTCTATTAATTCTTTGTCTGTCACTTTTATTGTCATGCTTTTGTCATCAGCTGAATTTTGTTTATTGGCTTTTATTATTTTAATGTCGTATGCTTTCACGCCTTCTTCTCCAATTGCACAATAGATTTTTGCATCTCCTAATTTAACACTTAATCTTCCACCTAGTGTAGCGGTTCGTGATGCATCTATTATTGATTTATTTAAAATATTTCCATATACTCCATATTTGCAATTTGTATCGGCAATTCCTAGTGAGCTATCACTTAGATTAATCGAAGAACGAATTTCACCTGGATTATTTTTTTCGCCTTTTTTTATGCCTAATAATTTGCATTTATAAATGTTTCCAGTTTCGATTTCAAAATTGTTGCCTAGTGAACTATCAATTATTGGGTGACCTACTGCACCAAATCTAAAATCTGATTGTTTAATATATGTGAGTGTTCCAACACCGCTGGCATTGTTTCTAACCCAAAGGCCAAGTTTATATTTTTGACTAAGAATATCAAACACTGGAGTAATAGTGGTATCAAACGTTGTGTCATCACGTTTTATAGTTATTTTTAATTCTTTACCTGCGAATGTAGGTAGATTGATTATCCTATCAATATCTTGTATGTTTTCTATTTCAATATCCTCAATTTTCAAAATCGCATCACCATCTTTGATTCCACTCAATAAAATAGGTTCTTTTGCACCATCTTTTGTTTGAATTGCATTACTACCAACACAAATAACTCCTTCACTAAATAAATTAAATCCAACAGTTTCTCCGCCTACATATACATCTGTATCATTTAACAAACGTACATTAACTTTTTTTATCGTAAATAAATTAAAAAGTTTTATGTCTAATGTAGTATTTGTCAATTCGTCACTATTTGATACATCTAAGTTCTTTGGCAGTTGAAGATTGATTAATGGAGAAAATTCATCTGTTTTGTTTGCTTCATATATATCATTATAAGTGACAATCATATCGTCAGGAAGAGAATTAACCTTTTTAATGTATGGCAACAAAAATGCGGTACATACCATAATAAAAATTATCGATAAAGATGCAATTAATACCTTTTTCATAATACCCTCTGCGTTTATTGTGCGTTGAAAAATGTTTTATATGTATAAAAAACTATTGACAAAATCTAGAAAATAATATAATATTAAAAAGTACCTTAACAATGTTTTACGAATTACTCGACGTTGACATTGTTGTAGGCGAATATTAAAAGGAGAGTAAGTATGAAAATTGATAAAGCGCAAATTGTAAAAGAATTTGGAAAAGATGAAAAAGATACTGGAAGTATTGAAGTGCAAATTGCATTATTAACAGCTCGTATCAAAAATTTGACCGAACACTTAAAAAACAATAAGCAAGACAAACATTCTACACGTGGTTTAAACAAAATGGTTTCAACTCGTAAAAAATTGTTAGACTATTTGTCAAAAGAAGATATTAATCGTGCACGTGCGATCAAATCTAAACTTGGTATACGTGGTTAATCAAAAATAAAAAGAAAGTTTTATTAAAAGCTTTCTTTTTTTATTTAATTTATTGAATTTTATTGAATTTTTAATATTAAAATTATTTTATAAGTATAATAATTCAAATTTAATTAGTTATAATAAAATAGTATTTATTAGAATTTTAATTTATTTTTTATTTATTTTAATTTTAATCATTAATTTTGTTTGAAAATTAAAAATTTTATGGTATTATAATAAAAATTATTTAATTAAATTTCGATATATACATATTAATTAGTGTTTTGTCTAAGATTAGGGGTGAATATGGAAGCAAATACTAAAGAGATATTACATAATTTAAATAGATTTAATATTTCCGATAATTACGATTTTACTATATTTAATAATTTTTTTGAAATAGTCGAAAATGCAGTCGGAAAAGTTTATTATGAAAATTTATTTATAATTTATGATGCTTTTTTAGACCTTATACAAAATTATTCTAACTTTAAAACTTTATTTTTGCAAAATAATTCTTACCTAAATCTTTACAATGATTGTACTCAAAATTTATCTAATCTAACCAATCAATATAATAAATCCATAAAATCTATTATTGATGGATTGTTGGATATAAATTATCAAAATGATTTAAGTGAAAAAGTAGATAAAATTAAAAATGATTTTAATTCCATGCTTGATATTGTAATACAAGCAAATGAATATATTAAACCGACTCAAGAATTTGAACCATTAATTTCAGAATTAAAACCTAAGTTAAATTCAGACATTAAAATTATTAAATCTGCATACAAAGAATTAAGAGAGTTAGGAGAATTAGAGTTTTATAGAGAAAGTTGTAAAAATCAATGTAAAACAGCGTTTTTTAATTTTCTAAATGATAATAATTTAATGAATGATAAAAGCGAAAATTTATTTGAAACTTTATGGAATTTTTTAAATCTTGAATCTAATATTTTAATAGATTGTGCCAATCTTGCTATGCAATGCTGTATTAAGTCAATTCTTACAAATGATGAAATAACAGATGCTGAATATTCCAGAGCTAACGATTTGTTCAATCAATATGTTAATTTAGGGACGCACTTGCTGGACATTAAAAATAATAATTTAGTATAATTACCACAATTCATAATTAAAACATAAATTAGTTATATTAACTTTTATTAAAATGTTTACAGTTTTCATAATTTATTTTTAAAATTGTTTTTCAATTTGATATCTTTTTTTTGTCTAATATGTTATAATTTTCTTTAGATTAAAGGAGAATTATGAAAGAATTTACTTACAAACTTGAAATTGGCGGAAAAAAAGTAGAAGTTGAATTGGGCAAATATTGTGGACAAGCTAGCGGACATTGTATGTTAAGATGTGGTGATACAGTTGTTATGGTAAATGTCACAATGGCAAAAGCTCCACGTCCAGGTATGGATTTTTTCCCATTGAATGTTGATTATGAAGAAAAAATGTATAGTGTTGGTAAAATTCCTGGTGGCTATAAAAAAAGAGAAGGTAGACCTAGCGATCAAGCTATTTTAAGGAGTAGATTAATTGATAGACCATTGCGTCCTTTATTTCCTAAAGGGTTTTATAATGATGTGTCTGTAATTGCTACACCTTTATCTGTAGACGTTGATATTCCACCTGAACCACTAGCTATGTTGGGAAGTTCTATTGCATTATCAATCAGTGATATTCCTTTTGATGGTCCAACAGGGGCAGTAAAAATTGGTTGTGTAGATGGAAAATTTATTATCAATCCTACAGTTGCAGAAATGGAAAAAAGTACAATTGATTTAACCGTGAGTGGTACTAAAGAAGCTATCTTAATGGTAGAAGCTGGTGCAAAAGAAGTTAGTGAAGAATTAATGCTCGATGCAATTATGTTTGCACATGAAGAAATCAAAAAACAAGTTAAATTTCAAGAAGATTTAGTGAAATCTTTGAAAATAGTAAAAACGGATAAAATTGAATTTGACAGTATTGATGAAGAAATTGACAAAGATGTGCGTGCTTTTGCTGATAAACGCATGGACGATATATTAAAAAATTATGATAGGCATGTTAGAGATGCAATGGAAGATGATTTAGCTCAAGAAGTTGAAGAACATTTTGCTGAAAAATATCCTGATAAACAAAAAGAATTTTCTCAAATTTTATATAATATGAAAAAAGAGAAAGTTAGACATAAAATTTTGTACAAAGGTATTCGTCCAGATGGTCGAAAGACAAATGAAATTCGCCCTATTTGGTGTGAAGTGGGTTTGTTGCCAAGAGTACATGGTTCCGCTGTATTTACACGTGGCGAAACTCAAGTTTTAACAACGTGTACGTTAGGCATGATTAGTGAAGCTCAAGAATTAGATGGTCTTGACAATGAAGAATATAAAAGATATATGCACCAATACAATATGCCTGGATACACTACGGGAGAAGCAAAGCCTTTGCGTAGTCCAGGTAGACGAGAAATTGGTCACGGAGCTTTAGCTGAACGTGCATTGTTAGCTGTTTTACCAAGTGAAGAAGAATTTCCTTATGCAATTCGTACAGTTAGTGATGTCTTATCATCAAATGGTTCTACTTCTCAAGCATCTGTGTGTGGTAGTACATTAGCATTAATGGATGCGGGTGTTCCTATCAAAGCTCCTGTCGCTGGTATCGCTATGGGTTTAATGAAAGATAAAGATAGTGATAAAGTTGCAGTACTAACAGATATTCAGGGTTTGGAAGATTTCTTAGGTGATATGGATTTCAAGGTGGCTGGAACAACAAAAGGTATTACAGCAATTCAAATGGACATTAAAATCCATGGTATTGATAGACAAATTTTGACTACTGCATTAGAGCAAGCTAGATTGGGAAGATTAGAAATTTTGAAGATAATGTCAAAAACAATCAAAGCTCCTAGAAAAGAATTGTCTAAATTTGCACCTAAAATCATTACTTTCAAGATTGACCCAGATAAAATTCGTGAAGTAATTGGCTCGGGTGGAAAAGTAATTAATCAAATAATTGCTGAAACTGGTGTTAAAATTGATATTGAAGATGCTGGTGATGTTTTTGTGTCATCTACTGATAAAGATATGATTGAAAAAGCAAAAGCAATGATACTTGCAATTGCTACTGATTTTGAATTAAATTGTGAGTATGATGGAGTAGTTAGTAGAACTACACAGTTTGGAGCATTTGTAGAAGTCGCACCAGGTAAAGAAGGAATGATTCACATATCCAAATTGTCAAAAGAAAGGGTAGAAAAAGTTGAAGACGTAGTAAAAGTTGGAGATAAAGTTAGAGTAAAAACAATCAAAATTGATGAACGTGGTAGAGTTGATATGAAACTTATTAAAAAGTTATAAAAAAAGGACCGAATAGTCCTTTTTTTTTGAAATAATTGGTTGAAATTGGTTTATAATTCGATTATAAGTTTACTTATCTTTCATTGACAATAGAAAGTAGTTGTCCATTATAAATTAATACCTATACAACTTAGTGGGTCATTGATATTTTTTACAGTTGCTCTATTGTTTATATAATATTTAATAGTTGGATATTTATCAATATAATCTTTTAGTTTATTTTTAATTTTTTCTTTACTTGTATTTTCAAATATTAATTTTACTGAATATTTTTTAAAGAAATTGTCATTGAATACTATTATTGTTTCTGGTTCTTTTACAATTGCTTCACCAATTTTATTAGGTTTGTTTTCTGCAATTTCTTCTATTAAATCTTGTGGCATGTATAATAATGTTTTTGGAGCACGAGATAAAATCATGTAAAAATTATTTAAATTTAGTTTATGATACATATTAGAATCTTTAAATATTTTAAATTGTTCAGGTTGTTTTGCCAAAGCATAATAAATGTCTGAAATATTATCCATTAAATTTATTAATTCAGGAAAATACTTTATATAATTTGCTTTGAAATTTTTATTGTTAAGTAAATTGTTTTTTATAAATTTTTCTTTTAAAATTGAAAATTGTTCTTCATTTAATTTATCTAAATTAAAAGTAATTTTTGAGATATAAAAAACTTCTAATGGTGAATATAATAAAAATTCAATATTCTTTTTTGCTAAATTCATGAATAATTTATTGAATTCTGTTATTGAAATTGAATAAGAAAGTTCTCTCTGAAGCTTAAAATATTTTTCAGATAATGTTTTAAATTCATAAAGTTGAGTTGAAAAATGTTTAATGGTATCTTCTACCGAATTGTTTTGATTAAAATCTAACATCTGATTTTCTAATTCATTTTTTAATCTATTAATTTCATTTTCTAATTCATTTTTTAATTTTTTATTTTCAAGTTCTTGTTCTTTTGTTGCAATTTGCCTTTCTTTTCTTTCTGGAGTAATGGATTTATTTGTTTTAGCAGCATTATCTGCTCCTTTAGATAATGATTTTTCCAATTTTTCAATTCTTCCTAATATATCCCATGCTCCTGTGTAGTTTTTTATAGTTCTTCCGTTTGGAGTCCTTTTTATTGACATAGTTTTACCTCACTTATATTAATAATCATGTTATCACATTTTAGATCTTGTGTCAATATTAGAAAAAAAATTTGATATTAATTAGTTTTAATTATATCAAAACAATATTTTAAAATATTAGTTAGTTTATTTATATATAGTTTGTATTTACAGATATCTACTATTAAATTTATATGAAAATGTATTAATGATTTAAAAAATAAATGTCATACCTATAAAAAATATTTAATAAAATATCGTATGAAAAAAAGTTTAATTATTGCGAATATAATAATTGTTGCAATGTTTATTGCACTTATTGGTCTATCTTTTAGTAATTCATTAGCACTTGAAACTAAAGCAGATAGCCGTGTTATTTATCAAGGTAATACAAGTAAAAATAATGTTTGTTTCATGATTAATATTTATCAGGGTAATGAGTATGTTTTGCAAATGCTAGATATTTTTGACAATTTCAATATAAAAACTACTTTTTTTGTTGGTGGATCGTGGGCGGTCAAAAATATTGATTTAATAAAAGAGATTTATGCACGTGGTCATGAATTAGGTAATCATGGTTTTTATCATAAAGATCAAGATAAATTAGATTTTGAAGGCAATCAACAAGAAATAGAACTTTGTCATAAGGTTGTTTATGAAAATATAGGAGTAAATATGTCACTATTTGCTCCGCCTAGTGGTGCATATAATATAAATACTGTTGATGCTGCTGTCAGTTTGAATTATTCAACTATTATGTGGACAAGAGATACAATTGATTGGCGTGACCAAAATAAAGACTTAATATATAATCGTGCAATAAAAGATTTATCAAATGGTGATTTAATTCTTATGCATCCAACAAAAAAGAGTGTTGAAGCATTAAGTGATATTCTAGAGTATTCTATAAATAAAGGATTTAATCCTACTACTGTTTCAAATTGCTTGTAATGGTTATAATTATATCATTCATAAAAATTTGTTTGTGTTTTTTTGAAAATAAATGTATAATCATAACAAGGATGAGTTATGGCAATATATAAATCTTCATTTAATAAAAAACCTGATAAAAAAGACAAAGAAAAAGAAAAGAAATTGTCAAAAGATGAACAAGTTCAAGATAGACCTATTAAGACTAAAAAGAAAGTCAATTCTTCGTTAATTTGTTTGATTGTCTTTTTATTAGTTTTTTTGATATGTGTATTGCCATCTAATTTTATAAAAAACTTTTTATTGGGAATATTTGGGTTATTAATTTATCCAGTGTGTGTACTGGGTGTCTTGTTTTCTAGTTTCTTTTTGAAAAAACGTAGAATAAATATAAAAACTAAATATTTAATATATTTATCAATTTCTCTTTTTATTGTTTGGTTTATTTTCCATTTAATTTTGACATCTAGATTGTCTATGAATAGTTATGGCTCATTTTTGATTGAAACATATAAAGCAAAAACTACTGCTGGTGGAATTTTATTTAGTTTATTTTCTTATCCAATTGTAAAATTATTAACTAATGTCGGTGCATATATTTTTAGTGCAATAGCACTTGCTATTTTTGTTGGTCTTATTATTGATTATGTTTCGTTTGAAAAAAATCAAATGAACAAGGAGAAAAAAAATAAATTCGATTTTTCTAATATTGAAGATTTTGAAATGGAAGTTCAAAAAGAACCTATTTCAAAAGAAGAACAGGCGAAAAAAATTGCTAAACAAAAATTAGGACTTGAAAAGGGTGAAAGTACAATTATATCTAGTAGTATGCCTAATTTGAATTTAAACAATAGAAAAGTTGAATCTCGTCCTATGTCAAAAAGAGAATATATTTTAACTCCACTTGAACCTGTAATTCCACCCGAGAATACAGATGATTTATTTTTAGATAGCACGACAGGATATTATAATAGTAAAAAATTAAATAAAGTTCAAGAAAATAAATTTTCAAATTCTAATATAAAAGAAAACAATTATAATCATGACACAACTAACAATATAACAAATAAAACATTAAATTCTGAAAATAAAGAAAATGAAATTGATTCAACAAATAAAAATATTTATAATAGTAATGTTAATACAACAAATCAAAAATATTTAAATTCAGAAGATAATAAAGCTCTAGAAAATAGTATTCAAACCATAGAAATAAATAGTTATGAAATTCCTTCTCAAAAAATTGAACAAAACTATAAAACAGAGCAAATTCAAGAAATAAAACAAAATCAAGATATTTATTATGATAATTCAAAGATTAATAATAAATCAATTATGGACGAGTTAAATTCAAATAATAATGAAGATGAGACTAACTTATTTGATGATTTAGATGAAGATTATAGTGATATTATAGTAGATAATAGTGAACACTATACAAACTTTAATAATAATGAAGAAAATAAAGAAACAGATGACTATTCTGATTTAGATAATATGAATGAAAATTATCAAGGAGAAACCGATACTTTAGAAGAGATTAAAGCAAATGTCACAGAATCAGATTACAAAGATGAATTTTCTATTAATTATGAAACAAGTTTAGGAAACACTGTGGAAAGTGAAGTTGTGCGACCTTCAGTTGATTTATCAAAATTCCATTTGCCAGGAATTAACAAAAAAATTGAAAAAGTTGAACAGGTAAAAATGGAAGATGTTAAACCAAAACAAGAAATTCCACCTTATGTTGCTCCTCCAGTTGATTTGTTAAATTATGTAGAGAATTCTATAAGAATTTCAGATGAAGAATTGCAAGATAACATTGATAGATTAGAACAAGTATTAGAAGATTTCAAAGTTCCAGCAAAAGTTAATAATGTTCAAGTTGGTCCAGCAGTGACAAGGTATGAATTGACAATGCCTCGTGGTATTTCAGTAAATAAAATTGCACAAATGGCAGACGATATTGCTATGACACTAGCATCAAATGGTTCAATCAGGGTAGAAGCTCCAATACCGGGTAAAAATTCAGTCGGAATAGAAGTGCCTAATAATCAAATTAGTTCGGTTAGTCTAAGAGAGTTAGTAGACAGCAATGAATTTAGAGTGCGTGGAAATCCTTTATCATTTGTTTTAGGTAAAGATATTAATGGGGATATAATATTTTGCAATCTAGATAAAATGCCACACCTTCTAGTAGCAGGAAGTACAGGAAGCGGTAAATCTGTATGCTTGAATACCATGCTTTTGAGTATGTGTTATAAAGCTGGTCCGCAAGATTTACGTTTGATTTTAATAGACCCTAAAATGGTAGAATTTTCTACTTATAACGGATTACCACATTTATTAATACCAGAAGTTATTACTAATAAAGAAATGACAATCAATGCTTTAGACTGGGCAATTAAAGAGATGGAAAGGAGATATACATTATTTGCAAAAAATCACGTTGTAAATATAAATGAATTTAATAAATTAGATGCTGTAAAATCAAAAAGAGAGGATAAATTACCATTTATAGTAATTGTTGTTGATGAATTAGCAGATTTAATGTTGGAAGCAAAACGTGAAATTGAAGATCGAATTGCAAAGCTTGCAGCTAAAGCAAGAGCTGCGGGAATTCATCTAGTACTTGCTACTCAGCGACCAAGTGTAGATGTAATCACAGGTACTGTTAAAGCTAATTTACCTAGTCGTATAGCATTTGCACTTACAAATTATATGGATAGTAAAACAGTGTTAGATGGTGGCGGTGCTGAAAAACTTCTTGGTAAAGGAGATATGTTATTTAAACCACAAGATAAACCTGAACCAAGACGTGTGCAAGGGGCATTTGTCTCTAACCCAGAGATCAGTAAAGTGGTTGAATTTATAAAACAAAATAATAAACCTGTTTATGACGATGCCACAGGAAAAGCAATAAAAAATCCATATCAAGAAAAAGAACATACGCACGATGGAGTTGGCATGCGAGAACAAGAATTTGATCCAGTATTAAAAGAGGCATTACGTATGTTTATTCAGACAAAACAAGCCAGTGGAAGTATGATTTCGCGCAGATATTCTGTAGGATTTAATCGAGCGGGTCGAATTATGGATCAAATGGAGAGAGCAGGGTTTATTGGACCACAAGAAGGTAGCAAGCCTAGACAAGTTTTAATAACTATGGAAGAATATAATGCTATTTTTGGTGATGAAAACAATTCAAATTAACATCATATGTTTAATTTGAATATTAATAATAAATATGATACAAATTTCAGATAGTCACAATGATTTTATGACTAAGTTAACATCAAAAGAAAAAAGCGATTATCTTCTTAATTGTAAAAAAATGGGTGTAAAAATAATAAGTTGTGCAATTTTTACATCTAATTTAAAACTTTGTATAGATGACCTTTATAACTTCAAGAATGAAATAGTGAATTTAAAAAATAAATATAAAGATATTTTTCTTTTGTTCTCTATTGAAGATATAGGTTTTATTCATGAAGAAGATATAGATAAATTTATTAAATTACGTCCTATTAGTTGCACTTTGACATGGAATTTTGATAATCATTTAGCAGGTGGTGCTTTAGGTAAAAATGGCATAACAAAATTAGGTAAAAAGATAATATCTGATTTAGAAAAAAATGACATTTTCATAGATACCGCACATTTAAATAAAAAATCATTTTGGGAATTTAGTAAAATAACAACTAAACCTATATATAATTCACATAGTAATTTATATAATTTAAAAAGAAATAAACGAAATTTAACTGATAAACAAATTGAAAAGATTGTCAGCACCAACGGATATCTAGGTTTAACTTTATATGATAAATTTATAGGTAAGATAGGTAATGTTAATGCAAAGACTATAGCTTATCAATTTGACTATTTAATAAAAAAATTTGGTTATAAAAATTTTGGCTTAGGTACTGATTTTTATGGAATTGATGTTGAGAATTTGCCAAATGATATCAAAACGTATGAAGATATAAAAAAAATTGTGATAGAATTAAAAAAACTAGGATATGATGAAACTGTAATTGAGCATATAATATATAAAAATTATAAGAATTTTTTAGAGAAAAATAGATTAATACATTTTGATATTAATTATAAATAGTGATATAAAAACGACATTTAATTTTCTCATTATAGATATTGATAATAATTAATATATATAATTTTTATAATTTGAATTTAATTTTGACATACCTTATAATGAAATTAAACAATTTAATAAGTTTACAAAGGTATAAAAAGCACCATTTAATAGGTGCTTTTTTATATGATTCTACTTTCGATATAAAATTTAAACTAGATTGTATTTCATGGTTTATTTTTGAAAATTTTAAGATTAATGTTAATTTTTATCCGACTATATTAATTGAAGTAATTTCGTTTGCATCGTTAATTTTGACTTGTATTGCATGTTCTCCAAACTCATTCCCATCATCATATAGTAATTCAATTGTTCCGTTATTGTTAAAAAGAATGTTATTTAATGTGATTAAATTCTTAAATTCTTGTTTTGATAAAGGCTTTGGTTCTCTATATTCATTTATTAAATTCATATATTTATCTATAATAAGTTGACAAATGTTATCGTTTATTTGCTGAATTTGTGGATATATAATTTTAAATCTTGCAGATGATTTGTTCGCTGTATCAAGATTTTCATCGCAACGTAAAAAAATATCAACATTGTGTCCTAATAATGTTTGATTAGTTTCATACCAGCTAAATTGCCGATTCAATTGAAACTTAATTTTATCAATTTCTAATTCAACGGGAAGTTTAAATTGTTCTGCTAAATTATTTAAATATTCATTTTGAACATTTTCTTCTAATACTTTTAAAACTAAATGACAATTACTCATGCTTGTAGTCATATTTGATTCTAGTTCATTTTGTTTGATTTTTCTTGTTTTAATTTTATACACTTTGTATTTTTCAAAATGGTATTTTGATTGGGTTGTTTTTGAATTATCTTTTGTTATCCATTCAATTCGTCCTTTATCGTTTGAAACTTTACCATTTTTTAAATTGATAGAAGAGACAAATTCGACAGAGTGAATTACATAAGTATCTATTTTGCTATATCCTATATAATCTCCAACTAATATTAACATTGTTTGTTTTTCTTTATCAAATTTATTTATATAATCTTTTTTTATAGACATTTTTATTTTTCTCCTACCAATTAATTATAATACATTCAATTCAAAAAGAATAATTTAGTATAAAGAAAACTAACTAAGTATACTATTTTTGCTTATAGAAAACCAAATTTTAAAGGTTTATTTATACACGTAATGTAATATAAATATGATATTTTCAAGTTCGAATTTTCTTGTCTGGTGCGGATAACAGGACTTGAACCTGCAAGGATTGCTCCACAAGATCCTTAGTCTTGCGCGTCTGCCAATTTCGCCATATCCGCATATCAAATTTATTTGTTAATATTTTTAATTTTAATTTCATGATTGTAAATTAAAATCTAAATGAATATAATTGCTATTTAGTATAATAAATTTATTATATTTTGTCAATATAAAAATAATGCAATATGTCAAATTGATTAATTCTAATTTTACAAAATTCATAAAAAACTTAAATAGTTTTACTATTTTTGTGATAAGAGTTTGGAATTGTTGTATATTTATTTGTTAGTTATTTGTTGAGAGTTTATTTTGTCTTCAATTCTTCGAATTTCATTTGCTACCATTGAAAGCATTTCTGTTGATAATATGTCTGTACGAAGTAAAAGTCGTAAATGTTTCAAATCTTCGGTTTTTATTAATCCATATACTAACATGTCTTTTGGCGCATTATTTAAAGTTAAAAGTTGATAGATATATATTGGGTCTTTCATTAGTATAGCAATGTTTGACAAAGTCATCATTTGTTCTTTATCAAGATTGTGTGTTCTAGCGTAATCATAAATGTCTACAGGATGCATATATTTTAAACATTTAATTAAGCAATCAAATGGTAAACATCGTAATACTGTAGGTCTACATTTTAATTTGAAAAGCAATTCAAAATCTTCATCTATTATTAATTTTTTTATTTCATTTCTTAAGTATTCATCTGAATTAGCTTCGTCAAAATGTGTATTTAAATTTTCTACTATTTCTTTTTGACGCAATGTTTTAATAAGTTTATCCATTTATCCTCCATTTGTTTTTTTATCATACAATGTCATTTTGTAATTGTCAATTTATTTAATTAATAAAAATCTGTAAGTTTATTTTATTTTACAGATAATTTAATTTCTTTTGTTATACTCTCATCTAATGTATACGTTATTTTTATTGTCACGTCTC
>CALWTL010000004.1 GCA_944384445.1 uncultured Clostridia bacterium
GTAATTGTGCCTTTAGGTCTAACCATCCAACCTGAAGTAAATACAATATTTCTACCATTCTTAACAAATTCAATATCTATATTGATTCTTTGACCTTGTGTATCTAATTTCCCAAGTTTGTATTTACTATTACAATATTTTCTTGTCGCTTGTTGTTCATATTGCTCTTTTAAATATTGAGAATCCTTTGTTGTAAATCCCAGCATTTCAAACAAATCTCTTTTACCATTCCAAGCATATTTATCACTAAAAATATAATCTGTAAATTTTTTTAAGTCACATTTTGCACTTGCATTAACATTTGGAATTGGTTTTGAAATGTTATTTGCGACACAATGACATTTCTCATGTTGTGGCAATACCGGTTTTAAAATATTATTAAACCAACATTTATCCAAAACTAAACATGTAGGACAATGCAATAATCCCATTGAAATATGTTTCCATTCCACCCATCCGGAATAACTCACCATGCCATTTTCATCAATTTTAATTAAATCATCTAGTACTCCCATATTATAACAAATCTCCTTTTAAAATACAAAAGGTTGAAAAACAAATTATTTTTCAACCCATATTTGTATTATATCATTGAATTTTTATATATTCACTAAACTTTGCCATATTTTACCATTTACATTTCAAAATCTTTTTTTTGATTTCTTCTTGCTTTTCTTTTTTCAAGTAATTGTTCAAGCAAATCATCATATTCTTCATCAGTCGAATTTGATAGTAAATCGTTTTTTTTAGTTTTTATTTCTTCTTGCCTTCGCCTTTCATCTTCATATAGTTTTTCTCGTTTGATTTTTTCGTTTAACTTTTCTGTTGTATTTCGTATATATTCGTTATCTACAGAATTGTAAACCGTAATTGTTGTTTTCACATCTCTATGTCCTAATAGTTGTTAAATAACCTTTTGGTTTTCGTTCATTTCAAAAAACATATTTGAAAATGTATGGCGAAGTCTATGCAAATAAAAGAACATAACATAATGGCTTTAAGAAATTTGCTTCATCCTGGTTTAATGCTGAAAGAAATTATTTCCTTGCTTCTAGTGTTAATGCCTTATATCTATCCTGTCCGCTATAAATTTTTTGATCTTTCGCTTTAACAACAACCTTCTTGTTGAATTTTATTTTGCGCGCATTTATTATCAATAGCATATTCGAAAAATTGACCAATAATATGTTTCTTCTTTTTTATAAAATTCAAGTTATATTCTGCATCAATAATTTTGTTAAGAACTTGTTAAACAACAAAAGTGTCTATTAAATATCTTGCACAATAAACATTATTATTTTTATAATTAAATGATTTTTGTATTTTGCCTTACATAAAAACAACTGATGATAAATAATATAAGCAGTGTGACAAAGGTGATATTTCTCTAACTTACTCATCAATTACTTTCCTATCACTATATTATAACTTGGAGTACTTACAAGTATAGAATTTTTATCAAAATTATGTAGACCTTCTGCTATTGAAAAAATCCCTGTTTCATCTAATCCATTAATTACTATAAACATTTTATAATCACACTTTTTTTTCTATTAATTCATAAGCTTTTTTTACATCTAGTTCATTTGTTGTTTTAATTCCTAATGCATTTATTTCTTTAAGCATACTATTTTTTGTATTTTTTATTAATTCATCATCAGCGAATTCAAAATCATTAATGTTTTCATATTCAAGCAGTAATCCTAGACCTTCTACATCTTGAAAAGCCAATTCCAACCCATTTTTTTCATAAACTATGCATTCATATTTTACTCTTACAAGTTCTTTAAAATTTAATGCTAAAAACAAAGCCTTTGCTTTATCGGTATCATTTATATCAACATTTATCTTTTCTTCGCTAATAGTCATTCCATTATTAAATATTTTATTCTTATAAGTAAGTTTTTTTAAGGTTTTTTCCCCAACGTTTAAACATCTTATAAGAACACTTTGTTTTAGGTAATTTGATATGTTGTTTTTTGAAATGCCATTTAAAGAAGGACACATATAGATATCATCTATAAAACTTGTTCTAATTTTTTTAAACCCTATATCTGTTAATTTTTTAGATACGCTATTTAAATCTTCTAATATTCTTGTTGTAATTTCAATTTGCTTCATAATATTTCTCCTCATTTAATATTTTATCTAACCTGTAAAAAGTTTTTATTAGTTCATATTTATTATTTGAAAATGCAAAACGACTAATCATTGATTTTCTTTAAAACCATAAGTTGTTTCACATAAAAACTCAAATTTGCAATATTATAAAGAAAATGAATTTTATTTATCATTATCTTTTTGCATATTGTAAATTACTATAGTCTCATCACTTGGTGTTGCAAGCATTTAAAATTTTTTCAATTTTAAAGCCTCAATAAGCATATAAACATTTGTGCAAGAATTCCACTCCCAAATTTTATAACCTTGATTACCAGAATATTCTTTTTCATGTTCTAACACTCGTTTTTGATAATTAATTTTAGCATTTGTTATAGCATCTTTTATTTTAGGTATAAAATAAGTTTTTAAAAGTTCTTTATTCGATTTGTCATAACCATTACTAATTTTTAACTCTTTTTTACACAAATCGTCAATTTCTTTCATAAGTTGCTTATTATCCATTCTTTTTTCAACTGGTTTATAATGAGATAATAACCAAACTTCAAAAGCTATATTGGACAATGCTATATTTACATTATTTTCTTGAGCTAGTTTTATCGCTGGTACTAAAGAATTTTCTTCAAATGTATTATCAATATCAAATACACACCAAACTTGATTTGCTTGTTTAACTAAACTAGTTGCCATCCTTACTAAATTTAATGGATCATCATTATGGTGTTCAATTTTTACATCATAAATACTTTTTTTACTTTTAACCAACTCAAAATAATTCTTTTCAGTTTCTTTTCCGTTAGTAAGAATATAAAAGGCATCTCTGGCTTTGATTTTCCTTTGCATTCTTGTCATCTTACACCTTCTTATTCATATTTGGTAGATTTGAATAAAACCCTGCCAAATATTTTTTACTAAATAAATCTTTTTTTCTTACATTTGTATAATCAACTAAAGAAGATAATTCGCTCACACCAACTGTATTTTTGCATGTAAAATATATTTGATCTCTTCGCAAATTGTCATCCATAAGCATAACATTGTGTGCTGTACAAATTAATTGTGCATTATTTGGATTATGATCAATAGAATTAAACATTTTAATTAAATAATCAGCAACCAGAAAATGTAATTTAGAATCTATTTCATCTAAAAGAATAACATTACCTTTATCAAGTGCATACAGTATCCAGCCTAAATAACATAATAATCGAATTGTTCCTTCTGAATGAAATCCTCTATCTCTATACAACAATACTTCAGCATTTTTAACTATATTGTCATCTCTATCATATACGTTATAAACAGTATCTAAATCAATATTATACATATTTTCATTCTCTTGTTTAATCTGTCCATATTGATTAGGATTAACTTGTCTTTGTAAATCAAAAGCAAGTAATTCGTTAATATTTTTCAAATTCGCAACTTTGTCTTTTATTACTTGCATATTTTGAATACCAATATCTGCTTTTTTCAAAATATTTAAAGCTTGATTTTTGTATTTTCCATTTTCCATTGTATATATATCTAATGAATTTGCATTATGTTCAAAAACTATTATTAGATTTCTAAACCATTCTATTACATCATTCATATACTTTGAAATGGCTAAATTGAAACTTAAACTTGCAGATAAAAATAAAGTTGCTTCAGGTACTTTAATAAAGTTTTCATAAATTTTATCGCCCATAACGTCTATTTTATTATTTTCTCTATTAAAAACTTGAGTTAATCTTTCTTGTTTTTTAAATAAATACTCTTTGTTAACTTTACCATGTAAAATAGTAAATCCATATCTATAAAAAATGTTATTTTGTATTATCTCAACTTCAAACAAAGACTCCTTATCAACAGCATCTTTATAAAAAACGAAATAAGCATTATTTTGAATTGTTCCCATTTGTGGCGAAGATGACGTCAATACTGCATTTCTCATATATGTTAAACACTTTAACACATTAGATTTTCCTGAAGCATTGGCACCAAAAATAATAGCAGATTTCAATAAACTATTATTTTCATCTTGGTTAAATAGGTCTTTATTTACACTAAACGTATTTATACCATCAAATTCTTTAATCGATGCAGCCTGTAAACTTAGTTGATTTTCATTATAGAATGACTTAGTATTACCAAATCTAAAATTTACTAACATAACCTTTCTCCTTATGTTGTGATTATTATAATATAATATATGCAATTTGTCAATTCTTAATGACAATATTTGCATTTTTTTTTCAAAAAGTCATATTAAGAATATTAACAATTAAAATAATTTTATATATATAAATGTAAAAAAAAATTTGTCTCACTAAATAAAACTAAATTAAAAAATTAATTTTATATAAATTTACATAGTTTTAGGCAGTTTTAAAACACTTGATTTTAAAAAATATAGGTGTATGTAGGTGCACAAGTTTTAAATTTTTTTGCACTTATAATGAAAAACGCTAGCGTTTTTGGTAGTATTTATAAATTTTTTATTGACATAGAGCATAAGTTTTATTATAATACTTTTTGAATTTATATAGTTGTCGCGGGTTCGATTCCCGCTATCAGCTCCAAAACAATCCATCATAATAATGTAAATTGTATTTGTCCGTCCGTATTTATATATTAATAAAAACTTTCAGCAATTAATAAAGGAGACAATTATGGAACCAAAAAGTTTTCAAAAAATTTTTGACTGTATTTCCGATTATTTACCAACGAACTGGAGAAAATTAGCTTTCTATTTCGCTTTTTCTGGAAATATGTCCTCACATAAATTTTACGTAGATATGGGACACGGATATGTTGATTGTTTTCATATGGGATATACGAAAGAAATTTTAAATAACATCTTTTTCCCTATTGAAGATATTCTCATTGAAGAAAGGGAAAACATGCCTGAGAATAAAAGATGGAGCATCTTTACGATGCTTGCTTATTCAACGGGTAAATTCGAAGCAAATTATGAATATGGAGACATCAGCAAAACCTTTGTTGAACACCAGAAGCAATGGGAAGAAAAAAATATAAATTTAAAATAACACATATATTAAATAAAATTATTTTAATTAAAATGTTTTTCCCTAACATTATTTTATTTCCAATTTATTTATTAATATAATTTTTTATTATATTAATTTTTATGTAAAATAAATTCAAACTATTTTATTAATCCATAATTACCAGTTATCGGATCTTTAAATAAAAATATTTTTGGAGGGAATAAAGTAAATGTTAAATAACAAATAATAATAAACAAAATTCCTATTATTGAAATAAAATTGATGATATTATTTAATGAGCTAAAATTTAAGATAAAATAACAAATTAAAAATGCTAAAAAAATTGTTAAATAAAAAATTAAAATATCAACTATTAAAATTGATTTTTTTGTAAAATATGTATAAGAATAAAAAATTAAAGGTATTAAAATAATTGGAACAACTAAAGTTGTAAAAAAAGAAAATATATAATTATTGTTATTGATAGCAATAAAACCAACTAAAAAGTAAATCAAAGTGGGAAAAATAGATAATTTCAAATGTTCCCAAGTACTTTCATTTGCTGGAAACAAAATTCCTATAACTTTATTTTTACCACTCCAAAAATAAAAGAAATGTGAAATTGTACCAAAAATTGATACAAAAATAAAACCTAACAAGCAAAATATTATTGTTCTCATATTAATTACCATAAATATTTGTATTCAAACATTTAATAAAAAATGTAAAAATTTTATATTAATTTTTAAATTTTGATTTATACTTATTTATAATAAGATATTCTTTTTTTTGACATTTTTAATGTTATTTTATATTATTGAATAAGGAGTTATACAAATGAACCATAAAACTAAAAAAATAAATATATTAATTATTAGTATTTTTATAATTGTTGCAATTACTATCTCAACTATAATTATCTATAATTATAATAAAAAATATAAAATATCGTTTTATATAAATGATGAACTTTATCAAGAAATTACAACAAAAGGCAAAGAGATATTATCTCTTCCTACTCCACCAAATGTGAATGGATATGAATTTCAAGGGTGGTTCTTTGATAATAATGAATGGACTAAACAATTAACATCTAATTATTATGAAAATGATTACTTAAACAATGATGTGAATGTTTATGCTTATTACAAAGAAGTGATTGAAAGTTTCAATATAAATTTTATAATAGATAATGATATCTTTAAAACTATCTCAACTTCAGGAAATGAAACTTTAATATTACCAAATGCTCCTATAAAAAATGGATTTACTTTTCAAGGGTGGTTCTTTGACAAAGACATATGGGAACAAGAACTTACTGAAAATTATTATCTAAATTCGTCGTTGAATAATAACATTAATGTGTATGCTTATTATCTTGAAGACACAATTGTGCCAACCGAATTTTTAGTGACATTTGAAACTAATGGTGGTTCAGTTATTGAACCGATTACAACATCTATAATTGAATCATCTCCAATAACAACAAAAGAAGATTATACATTCAAAGGTTGGTTTTTGGATAAAAATTTGACTGTAGAGATAACATTTCCTTACTCAGTAGAACAAGAGATTACCCTTTATGCAAAATGGGAAGCAAAACCAGTTGAAACTATATCATTTAATATGGATAGTAATAATGTAATCACAGGACTTGCCACAGCCCCAGAAGGAGAGCTCGTTTTAAATATTCCATCTGAAATTAATAATCAACCAGTTAAAGGTATTGGGTATCAAGCTTTTAGAGATAATACACAAATTACTGAAATTACTATTCCTGATTCTGTCACTTCTATTTCATTAAATGCTTTTTGGGGTTGCACTAATTTAAAATCTATAAAATTACCTAATTCATTAAAATCTATAAGTACAGGGACTTTTGAATATTGCTATTCTCTTAATTCTATTATAATTCCTGACGGTGTTGAAGCAATTGGAGCAGATGCATTTATGTATTCAGGACTAAAAGAAATTAGTTTGCCTGCAAGTGTGAAAACAATCGGTCAATATGCATTTAAAGATAATGAAAATCTTGAAGTTGTAATATTAAATAAAGTTGAAAATTTAGGAAGAGGTGCATTTGAAGGATGTATATCTTTAAAACAAATTATCATACCAGAAACTGTCAAAAATATTGACCATCACGTATTTACCGATTGTACTCAACTAAGTGATATCCAAATTTTAGCAGATGATTGTGTCATTAAATACTCTTTTATAGATAGAACAGCATATTATAATGATGAATCAAATTGGGATAATGGAATATTGTATGTTGGTAAATATTTAATAGTAGCAACCACAACTGATTCTACTGTTTCAGTAAAAGATGGTACAACAGTTATCGCAGACTTTGCTTTTACTTCATCCCATCCATTAAACTCCATTTCTAAAATAGTATTGCCAGAAACTATTTTAATTATCGGAGAAAGTGCATTCGAAGGATTATCAAATTTGAATGATATAAATATACCTAATTCTGTAATCATGGTAAGACAAGATTCTTTGTTAAATACAGGTATATACAATGGAACTAATAGTTATTGGTCTAATAATGGTTTGTATATTAACCACTTCTTATTAGCAGTAAAAAATGTGAGTATGGACTCATTTACTATAAAAGAAGGAACAACTCATATATGTGAAGGGGCATTGTTTGGTAGTAATTCTTCAAGTGTGTCACAAATTAATTTAGCAAATAGTCTTATTTATATAGGTAGTGAAAACTTTACAAATACTAAAATAACTTCTATTAGTTTACCTGCAAATTTAGAATATATTGCTGAGAAAGCATTTTACCAATGTTTTTCATTAACTACAGTTGATACATCTCAATGTAATAATTTAGAATATATAGGATATAGTGCATTTGCTAGCTGCAATATAAGCGAATTTTATATACCTGAAAGTGTTTTATCGCTAGATGACTATATATTTAATCATAATAAAAATATAACTATTAATTGTGCTGTTGCAGAAAAACCTGATGGTTGGAACATAGATTGGAGCAAAAATAATACTGGAACATCAATTATTAATTGGAATGTAAAATTGTAAAATTAAAACAATCATTTATTGATTGTTTTTTTATTAAAAAAAGAGATAAGGCTTATGGTCTTATCTCTTTTAATGTCGTGTATTCTAAGCGCAAACTTATTTTATCTTCTGTTGTATAGCTTAGCTTTATTCTGTCTCCTTCTTCCGTTATTGTATAGCTCTTACCTTTTAGTGTTATCCTATACCCGTTATCTTGATTCTCTATATCTAACTCGTCTTCACTACTTATGCTATACTCTCCTTCTCTTATCTCTATTCGTATCTTACCTATACCTTCTTCGCTTATCTCTATTACGCTTATCTCTCTATCTTCGTTCGCACTTCGTTTATTGAATCTTATCTCTCCGGTCTCATTATATCTCTGTCCACTTGTCTCTACTTCGCTCACTGGGTTATTCTCGTATTCTGGCTCTCCTTTCTCTTGCTCACTTATACTTGTATATACATATTCTTCTACTTCTACTGTATACGTCTTTGCTTCTACTCGTACTTCTATTATCTTATCTTCATCTAATATTATCTTCTCTTCTATCCTTTCTCCTATCCTCTCTATCGCTCCACTAGCTATTATTGTATATTTCCCTTCTCTCTCACTACTTATTACTATATTTATCTCTCTTCCTTCTTCGTAGTATACTGCTTTCCCTCCTATCTCTATCTCTTTATCTGTCTCTATCTTCGCATGATCTTTACCGCTCACTACTTCTATCGTCAGTTTGTATTTATTTACTGTCTCTACTCCTAATTTTATCTCTAAACTTCCTATCTCTTCTAATAACTCACTCGTTATCTCTATCTCATTCCCTTCTATTATCTTCTTTTCGCCTGATTTATCTATATAGTAATAATTCTTTAATGCTTCTGTCTCTATATCTTCTATCCTATTAAATATTATCTTCTTTCCTACATATATGCCAGTTATCCTTGTACTTCCACTACTTACTGTCTTCTCTCCGCCTTCTATTGTATAATTCTTTGAATTTTTGTCTGGTTGTTCAAGTACTGCACTCACCATTTCCTTTATTACATATATGGTGTATTCTCCACTATCCTGCTCTATGTCAAAACTTTTACTTAACTCTACTGTATTATTTGTTATCTCTGCTCGGTTTATTGCCTTGTTGTCTTGTTTGTATCCATAGTATGTGTATCCTGTATTTAATTCTAGTCTTACTTCTACTCTCTTTCCTGATATCACTCGTATGTTCTCTAATCCCTCTACTTCTTCTCCTTCTATGTATACTCTCATCTCTCCTATATCGTCATTCGGCAATGATTGTGTACTATCCGCTAAGCTATATCTGACACTTATCTCTTCATTTAATTGCATGCTTATCTTTGCTATTATCTCTATCTTTCCTTTGTCATAGTCTATATCTTGTATTGTATATATATTTCCTACTAACTCTTTTTCATTTATCTCTATTCGTATGTTGTAGTCGCTATCTATTGTATATCCTATCTCTATACTACTTCCTAAATATACTTCACTCTCTCCTTTCACTTCAAACTTCGTTAGTATGTTAGATATTTCTTCATAACTTACTCTATTCCCTTCTAATTCATACAATACTTCTATCCCTAAACTATTTGGTATGTATCTTACTCGTATTTCACTATCCTTACTTACTATTACACTATTTTTATCTAATAATACTCCATCTATATAGTACTCTACTCCTATATATCTTCTCTCGTCATATGTTGAACTTATATTATTTGTTAATCCTTCATATGTATATATCTTCCCTTTCGTTAAATATATTCCTTCTTCATGACTCGCCTGATTGTTCAACTCTACACTTACTATGTTGTTTGTCCCATTACTTATTGTTGTCGTCCTTGTACTACTATTTGTATCATGCTCTAACATCTCTATTATTATGTCTATGCTATATATCTTGCGTACTTCTATAGTCATGTATATCGTTCGGTTATCTTTTCCTATTATCTCATACACTCCATTATTTACCATATAACTTAATATATCACTTGTTATTGCATATTTTGTTTCTGGTTGACTATGACATATAAATTCATAACTTGTGTAATACCTTGCTCTACTTGTAGGATTCTTTGGCTCATATATATAACTACTTATTATCGCATATTCGCTTCCGTCTGTATGGATATATCCATATCCTCCTATGCTTATCTCACTAAATGCTTCTTTTAAGCCTATCTCTTTATCTTTCAAACTCCATGTGTACATCTCTATCTCGCCTATCCATGCCTCTTCTCCTGTTTTGCTTCCATCGTACACTTTCACTCTATAACTAAATTCTATCTCTTGTGTATTTACCTTTATTGTACCTATTTTTGCATCTACTGTACTATATGTTGGATCTTGATATGTATAATAGTTTGTCCTTAGCCAACTTCCATCTATTCGCATTACATATACTTGTTCTCCTGTCGTCTCCCATACGTCGCTTCTTTGTAATACTACCTCTTTTCCATTTAACAATATTAATGTATATGCTTTCTCTGCATATTCATATCCTGTATATGCATTGTATGTTATATAATATACATCTCCTAACTCTATCCCACTTAAACTTATGCTCGTCACATATGCACTTAAACTTCCGTCTGGATACGTTATCCTAAATGTCCCCGCACTACTATCTCCTACTCCCATCTCTACTTGTCCGTTATACTGTATCTTCTCATAATTTACTGTCACTCTATATGTTGTATTAGTAATGCTATCATCGCTCTCTATATCTTCTTTTGTTATATCTATTAAATATTCTGTACTTGTTGGGAACATTTCTACTGCACTATTTATATTCCTTCCACTAGCTTCTTTGTATCTGTATCCTATCATGCTGTCGTATATGCCGCTATTCATTGCATCTATGTCTTTACTTTGGTCATATATACTTATCTTTACATTACAACCTGCATATAGCACCAATGAGTCTATTTTTGTTAAACTTGTTAACTCTGTTGGCAAACTTTCTATATGTGTTGGATATTCATAATATTCCATTCCTTTGCTTGTATATATACATAAATATCTTCCGCTCTCGTCTTCTGCTCCATACTCACTTGCTATCTCGTCTTCAAATTCTACTACTACATATCCATACTGCCCTTCTCGTCCTAATAATAATGTCTGTACTTTAAAGTCATAATGCTTCCTAAAATAGTATGCTGTCATACTATCTTCTATCTTATTGCTTCCCCCATCTATATATTCCCATGTTCCATCTGCATGCTCGCTGTATCCTTTATCTTCTCCTGTATGTAATGTGTCGCTATATTCAGTTGTCTTATATATATACCTATTACTATCTGCAGTAGTATTGTCATTTATCCAATAAATCAATGTGTAATATTCTGTTGCAAATACTGGCAATCTTCCCGTACTCTGTTCATTCGCTAAATATATATAAAACTCCCCATCTGTTCCATATACTTTCCTTAATAATTCTAAGTACCCATTTGATATATCTTGTTCATAACTTATTTGGTAATTTAATAGGGTAGTATCTGTATAATCTTCTATCGCTCCACTTGTGTAGTCTGTATATCCAAAGTCTTTATATGTATATACACTATTTGTATATGCAGTGTCATTTGTCAAAACATAATCTGTATTTGTTAACCTATATTCTCCTTCTTCCGTCCTTGCTCCATTTAATTTTACTTTATATATGTTATCTACATAGTATGCTTTCACTCTCAATTCATATACTGTTCCTACTAATGCTCCATCACTTGATGCTACTGCATTATATTGGCTATGTGTTATATTCTTGTAATTATATATTGTTGTCCCTGTACCTATAGCTATTATGTTCCCATTATTTACTTCTATAAAATATATTATTGACTTCCCTGTCTTTATTATGCCTGACATATCTGCAAATGTATATGCCATTGAATATTTGCTTGTACTTAATGTTAAATCACTGTTTGCATCTACTCCATCTATTATTGTCACTGTCACTTCTTGCCATGTTGGAAACATTACTATTCTTGGATCAGCACTTCCATCAAATCCTAATAATTCATCTATTTTCTCCGCATACTGTGACATGTCATTCATGTCTGTTCCTACTAATTCAGATATATCTATTGTTGTTAAATTCGTCTGATATTGCCACTCATTATTATTTAAATATAGATAATATCTTTCTCCTTCATATTCAAAATATATTGTCCAATCTGTTATCTCATAGCCATAGTTATATACATAGTAAGCCCCTACTTCACTGCTAGCCATTAAACTACTTGTATATTCATTACCTTTATAAAAGGATATATATGTTTCATTCATATAACTTGACATGAATGGATATCTATAATCTTCATTATCTTTTACTTTAAATTGTAATGTATTATCTATTTTCTGAACTTCGCCTGTTCCTCCTAAACCTAGATATTCACTATCCTTCTCTCCCCATATTGTTGTATTAGCATTATTTGTTATTTGTACTGAATACGTATTTGACCATTTTGCAGTTATTATCTTTTCTTCTAAATCTCCATAACTTCCGGTCAATAAATCTGTCACTCGGTAATAACTATTACCATCTATTCCTTCTAATATGTCTGTATATACAAATACCCATTCTCCATTTGGTCCAGTTATATCTATATATCCTCTATCACTATTTATCTCTGCTGAATAGTTTGCATTATTTACTAAATTGCCTGTCTTTCCCGTCCCTAATACTCCTATTATCCAATGTCCAAATTCCTTTCCTATATCTAACAAATATTCTTTCTCACTCGCCGTCATTACATTGTTTAATTCCGTCTCGTTATATAGGGGCATCATCGCTGTCTCTATGTTAAATGTCATATTTGTACTGTTATATGTACCTTCTTCATTCGCAATATATGACAATGGCAAATCATATTCTATAGGTATAAATACCGCTCGTATTTCCATCTCATCTGTTAAACTTACTGCAGACGTCCCTAATGTATACCATGTCCCATTCCCTATCCTATATTGAAATTTTGAAAATGTATAACCTGTATTTGAATATGCTGAATATGTTGTTGTATCTCCAAATCCACTTGGTGGAGTTATACTAAAAGCATTAGAAGTTGAACTTGTCCTTGAAATACTTGTCCCATAAATAACTTCTTCAATCTCTAATATTTCACTTGAATTATGTGTAAAATATCCACCTAAACCATTACTTGTAGTTAATGAATCATCACTTGTTGCTGTTAACGAAATGTTATGCGAATTTAATTCTCTTGTAAATTTTGCATAAATTGTTGTAGCACCATCAATAGTTGCTGGTTTATTTAACCATGAGTCAAATACATATTTATATTGTTCGGTTGGATCATCTGGTATTGCCTGAATATATGCTAACCAATTATTATTCTCTGCTGACACAATGTATATGTAATTATATCCCGTATCAGTGACACCATTAACTACTTTTGAACCATAAGGTATATTGTTTATTGTTATATTTTCATAAAGAGCTTCACTTCCCAACATTACTAAATATCCATAATTCCCTTGTGTAGAAACAGATATAGTTATGGAATATTTTCTTAAGCTAGCAGTAAAATTTGCCGTGATTGAAAAGTTTGAATACTGAGCTCCTGATGGAATATTGCTCCAACTTGAAAATGAAAAAGTATATTTATCGGTTGAACTTTTAGGACTTGCAGTATACACATTGTATGAAGAATTAACTCTTATTGATGAATTATTTTTAGAAATGCTATCTCCTTTAATTATTTGAAATGAACCAGCATTACCATAACTAGAATTGTTTACATTTACAGTGACAGTCAATGCTGAACTTTTTAAATATGGATATCCATTATTTGTATTAGATGAGGATGTGACGTTTGCCCAATAACTATTTGATGAATCAGAAAACCATGTATTTTCAGTTGTGTAACTTTTATCCGTATTCCATTTACTTTCATCTGAAGCGTAATTTCTAACACCACTACTAGAATTTAAATCCGATGTGGTTTTACAATAAAAATCTCCATCTGTAAAATCTTTACCAACCTTTGAATCGCTAACACCAGCTCCTTTTACTCCACTATTTTCTGAATTATAGCAACAATATGTTTGACACCCATTAGAAACATTTCTTCCTACTAATCCACCGACATATTCCGACCCCGAGATATCACCCAAATTAATACAATTCATCATTTGCGTAGTACCAACCATAGGATTTTCCATATATCCAACAATACCACCTACATTAGTATTCCCTGAAATGTTCCCCTGATTAATACATGAAATTATTCTTGTATCATTAGATGTTAACCAATCTCCCATATGCCCAACTATGCCACCTACAAAATCATTGCCATTAATAGTAGCCGCATTTAAACATGAAATTATACAACCTCCATCAAAATCAGACACTATTCCACCTATATATTTAGCATTGCTATTTATAGTACCTCTAATTGTACAATTTTTAATTTCCCCCATAACAAACCAATCTACAATACCTAAACCAGCATCATTAGCTATAACATTTAAATCATATACACCCTCAGATATTTTTGAAAAAATTCCAGAATCTCCTGAATAATTATATAAAGTATGCCCATTTCCATAAAACTTTCCTTCAAAACCAACAGCATGATTTCCAATTGGTGTCCATATTTCTTTTCTCATATCTATATCTGTGTATAGGTACACATTAACATTACTATAATTATTATCAAGGTTATTGACAGAATCACGAAATGCTTTTAAATCATCTAAGTCATAAATTGCAGTTATTGTGTCAGCGGCTGAAGATTTATGTTCATTTTTTTGTGATAAATTACCTAAAATAATCAATGAAATAGTTGCAATTGAAAACATTGCAATGATTATTATTAAAATATTTTTTATTTTTTTTAACCCCATTTGTTTTCTCACCTAAAATAAATTAATTTATTTTATTTTACCACATATTACATTTTTTTACAAATTATTTGAAAAAAAACATAAGGATTCAACATATAAATATAATAAAAACACAGGTATACAAGAATTTTATCTTATACCTGTGAATTTATTAATTTAAAGATTTTTTAACTTGATTAAGCGTTTTAACTATATTGGAAATAACTTTGTTTTTGTTCATCCACCAATCTCTACTCCATACTCGCATAATAGACCAACCGCGAGATTGAAGAAACTTGGTTCTATAGATATCTCTTTCTAAAATAGAATCACTGCTTTTATATGCCGCATAATCGCATTCTATACCTAACAAATATTTGTCAATTTTTTTATCGTATATTGCTAGCGACAGTTTATAATCTGTATTACCTAAATTCGTTTCTACAGTATAACCTAATTTGATTAATTCATTTTTAATATCATTTTCTATCGAATTATTTACTATTTCATTATTTGAATTAGGTAATGAAGATTTAAAACTATCTAAAACAAAATTCGCTTCTTTATACTTTTTATTTGATATTGCTCGTACGTATTTTAAATAACTTTTAAATATTTTAGGTCCTGCGTTTTTGCTTCCTTCTACAATTAATTCTTCTGGCTCGATACTTGTAATAACATAAATTTTTTCTTTAGCACGTGTAATTGCAACATTAAGTCTATTTTCTCCACCTTCTATAGACAGAGCACCAAAATGTGCTACAACTTTACCATATTCATTTCTAGCATAGCCTATACTAAAAATAATGATGTCTCTTTCGTCACCCTGAACATTTTCAAGATTTTTGATAAATATTGAACAATCTTCATTGTTTACTTTTCTATTTTGTTCTCGAATATATGCATCTCTAAATGCCGAATCTTTTTGACACTCTAAATCAATAGCATCTTCTATTGCATTTTCTTGTTCAGTATTAAAAGTAATAATACCAATTGAGGACTTGTTTCGTTTATTTTTTATTAATTTTTTTAGCAAACTAACGACGGCATTCGCTTCTTCTTGATTAGACCTAGAAAGCCATTTACCATTGACTTTGATTCTTTCAATAGGTTTAGATCCAACATTTTTAGAAATATTAGGAGCTATTTGCAATTTGCCATCATAAAAAGCATAGTTTGAAAAATTTATTAACTCTTCATTTTTACTGCGATAATGATAAGTTAAATTAGTACTATTAAATCTTGAAGTCGCTAAATCAAGTAAACTTTCAACTTCAAGTGCCGCTTGTGTAGCCAGATCTAATTCTTCATCAGAATCATTGCCCATATAACGTTTAACAAAGGTCGCAGTAGGTCTTAATTGTTTAACATCTCCAGCAACAACAATACTTTTACCTCGATAAATGGTTGGTAAAGTGTTTTCTATAAAAACCTGACTTGCTTCATCAAATAAAATAATATCAAACATTTCCTTTTTTAATGGAAAGATTGTTGAAACACTTTCAGGTGATAATAACCAACAAGGGAATAATTTAAGCAAAAAAGTATTGTATAAATCCATCATTTTACGAATTGGCAATAAATTTTGTTGTTTTGTAATTTGATATAAATAATTTTTATTATCATCACTAGAATTATAGTATTCGATGTATTCATTTTTAAATTTGTTTAAACAAATATCCATAGAAATTTGTTTTTCATCTTTTTTTAAAGATAGTATTCTATTGCGAATGTTTTCAAAATCAATTATTTTAGATAATTTATCCTTATATAATTCTTCATATTTTATAGTTTCATGATAAATTCTTATTTCCATCAACTTGTCCACAATATCTTTGTATTGTTTAGCATTTTTTGAATTTTCATATGCAAAATTTAAAATAATTCGTTCATCATCAGTCAATCCTAAAAGCGAAAGATTAACATCTCGTATCTCAATATAATCATTAAGTGCATTTAGCAATAATTTTAAGAATATAGCATTTCCATTGATGATATTGTCAATAGTCATTAAAAAGCCTTTTCTGTCCAATACCTTATTTAATAAAGAATATTCACTAATATAATTTTGTATATCTTCTAACGTATTTTTAAAATTTAGTTTTATTTCTTCTTCTTTTTTTATAACTTTATTTTTAACAAATGGATATGATGGAAACAAAATTTTAGACCAACGCAAATTCATATTTAGCTTTTGGTTTTCAACCTTAAAAATCATATCGATAAGTGGTTTCATGTCTTCAATTTTATCTACATTGTTTTCTAGCATGTAGATAATTAATTGTCTAGCATGAGGATGTTTAGCAGTATCAAATGGAATTATATTTTTTTGAATAATTTCTTTTAAATATACTTTCATTTGGTTAATTGTATGTATTTCTACATTTGCTTTAATATGGTCAATAAGTGGATTATTTTTCTTCAATTCAATGTATCTATAATACAAATTTGCTTTATTCTTTTCTTTTATAATCCTTAAAGTAGAATGCAAACGTGAATAATTCATTGACATAATGTCTTTATTTTTTTTCATTAATTTATACAATAAATAATCATTACTATTTTTACCAATTTTAGCTGAATTTGTATACATTTCTTGAAGAGAAAGACCAAAAGGTGTTTTTGTAAACATTGCATCTGTTATCATTTCTAATTCTTTAATCTCATTATTTATTGCATTTTCAACTCTATCAAAATCTTGATTAGAAATTTGAGTAGCATTTGAATTCATAACTGCTTGATGCATCTGTGCACATCTTTCATAAAATTCTACTTTATTTTTTTCAGCATCTGTGATAAACATACATTTAGAATTAAGTGTATTCAAACGATTAAAAACAACTTCAAGTGCTGCTTTTTTTTGTGATACTACCAATACTTTTTTATTTTTGCATAGTGCATCAGAAATAATATTTACTATGGTTTGTGATTTACCCGTTCCTGGTGGTCCATAAATAACGAGATTATTGTATTCGTTTAACTTGTTAATTGCACTTTCTTGTGCATAATCTAAATCATTGATAGTATATATCCTATTATCAAATTTTTTATTTTTCTTAATATTTTTAGCCTCCAACAATTGTTTAATTGCTGAAGAAGTTAAATGTTTTTTTTCTAATAAAGAATAATCATTATAAATTGAATTAGCTAATGGAAAACGCCCTATCACACAAGCATTAACAATTTTTAATCCATCAACATCTGTCGGTTCTTGAATATCTTCAAATTTTATAAATTTATTATTAAAATCAAAATTGTCTTTAATATCAAATTTGTATCCAAAATTTGCTAAATAATCTACTACATCTTTAACAGTTTTGAGTTTATAATCAATAAGATTATCAAATTCCATGATTATATTATCATCATTTTTTAATCTATGTTCTTTTGCATACGCCAGCATCAAAACCTTATTGAATTGAATAGATTCATCTGACTTAGCTTCAATTGAAACTGTGCTATCATTTTCAATATTGATAACTACTGGAAAGAGTATTAAAGGTGCTTTTACTATAATGTCTTTATTTAAAACTCCAGTGACAAAAGGATATCCAATAAATAATTCATATCGACCCGTTTCTTTTGAAAATTCATCAATTTCACGTTTAAGACTACGTAAAAAATTTACTTGAGTTGTTATTATCTTTTTACCTTCTTCTCTTCTTAAACGTTCACGTCTAAGGTTTTCAGCACGTTTTTCTTCTGCATCTAAGCCTTCTAAAGATTTAAATTGGGTTTTTATTTTGCCTTCAAGGTTAAAGTTTTTAAACAATCTATCTTTCATTTTTTTATCAATTAACGAATACCCCGTGCGTTTACCCTTCCATAAAAAAGTTAAAAATTCTTGGAATTCGTCTTTATCATTTCCAATTACTGCTCCTATGTCGTATGAATATTTTTTACTAATATTTTTTGAATATAAACTTCGATTTTTGCCACTAATTTCTATTAATCGCTCTTTATAATATTTATAAATTGACCCCATATATCATTCCTTTTTTCTATTTTATCAAAAAGTGTCAAATTATTCAACTTAAATAAACAGATTATCATTATTATTTTTAATAAAATATTAAAATCAATTTTTTTATTAAGATTAATAAAAATTATAAATTTCATAAAAAAATATTTAAATTTTACATTTTTTAATAAATTTAATTTATATTTTTTTATTTTTTATTTATTTTTTGGCAAAGCTATTAAAACAATTTCAGTAGCAAAAACACAACCGCCATAATAACGAATATAAAAATTATAATTATTATTTAAACTTAAGATTAATTTTGGTATTTCAATTAGGTCTGAATTGTTGTGATATACAGATATTAATAATTTGGGACATTCATTTTTTATATGTTCTTTCATACCTTTTATTGCAAGATATTCGCCACCTTCTATATCCATTTTAACCATACTAATAGGTTCGCGTATATCATTATCTAACGCTACACCTTTAACCGATATACTGCCATTTTCATTTATCTTATTAGCTGACAGTTCTGAATTCAAATCATAGTGCACGGCACGATCATCATCAATCACGGCTTTATCATAAATAAAAATATTAGTATAATTTTTTAAATTTTCTTTCATTTTTTCAATATTTTCTTTACAAATTTCATAACAATATATTTTTTTATATCCTTTTAATCCATAACTATTAATAAAATCTTTAACACTATCACCTGTAAACGCACCAACATCTACAAAAATTTCATTTTCTAAATTTGGCATCAAATCTAAATCAAAATAATGTTTATATAAAGTTTCCATTGAATTTTTTAAATATTCAAAATTAAAATTATAAAAATTATTTAAAATAGAAAACAAAATATATTTTGATTTATAATCTGATAAATATTCATATAATTTAATATAATCCTCTTGATAAATTTTAAAAGCATTTGCTTTATTTTTTAACATTTCATAATTGTCTTTTTCGATTTCTATTTTACCCCAATAATTGAATTGGTTTAAAAACTGTTGAATCGAAAGTTGAGTAGTAAAAGGCAATAATCTAAATTTGGTAATCATATTGAAATATACTTGATTAACATCTTTACTTTTTATATCATTTATTAAATTATAAAATAAAGTATCTATATAATTTTTCATAATTCCTCTTGTAAAAATAATTACATAAAAATATATGCTAATTTTATAAAATTAGTTAGATAAAAATTTATAAATATATTAATTAAAAAATAAAAAAAATTAAATTAATATAAAAAAATGAATTATTTATATTATTTTATATTGTTTTTTTTAAAAAATATTATTTTTTATCATAATCATATTTATTTTGATACAAATTTAAACTTTGTTTTTTTGTGAATGAATATGTATTTAAATATTTATTATACATTTTATCTAAAATACCTTCACTACCAAACGAAAAATAACTTTCTTCATTAAGAATTATATGGTCAAGCAAACTTACTCCCATGATTGAGCAAATATCAAAAATTTTTTGAGTAGTTTCAATATCTTCATTACTAGGAATTACTTTACCATTAGGATGTGTATGAAATAAAATTAGTCCTGTCAATGTTTTTACAGAAATCATTTGAGCAAAATCTTTAAGTCCCAAATTTATATTCGTATCATTAACGCCTTCTATTTCAAATGTCTTAACTATTTTATTCATATTGTTAATACCAATAATGTATAAATATTCCGTTTTTCTTAATTCATAATTTTTTCTAAAATATTCAACACAATCACGCGGGCACGCTAATTTTACATCTTGATCTTTTGCTTTATTCTTTTTATATAATTCAAATATATCTGGAAAGATTGATAGGAATAGAGCAGTCTCCTCACCTATTCCATTTGTATTCATTAAATCCTTATAATCAGCATCTAAGACATTGGCAAAACCATTATATTTATCTATCAGTTCGTGTGCTAAACCATTAGTGTCTTTTTGTGGTATAGTATATGTCAATAACAATTCCAAAACTTCATGAATGCTTAATGATTTTAACCCATTCATTCTAACCTTATTTTTTAACCTTTGCCTATGTCCAGCATGTTTATGTGCAAATTCTTTTTTCATAATCTCTATATTTTATAGATTATCATAAAATAATATTTTTTCAAAATATTTTTTTTAAATATCAAAAAATATTGATATAAATTTTTTTTATTTGTGATATAATAATTTATTATATCTAAAATGATATTTTTCAAATTAAATAAAAAGGGGAACTTATGAAAAAATTTAAAATATTTCTTTTATTAATAATAATGATTCCTTGCATATTCTTTTTTGGCGGTTGTTCCGAAAAACCATATGTGACAAAAATTGAAAAGACTCAAAGTATCGGCAACATAGACACTTATACAGTCTATTATTCAGATAATTCGACGTCCAATTTTACAATTGAAAATGGCGAAGATGGCAAAGACGGTTCAGATATATCTATTGAAGATATTTTCTTATCATGCGTTGAACGAGGAATGTATGAAAATACTAATGAAGGTTTCTCAGAATTTTTATCAAATTATCTAAATTTATCAGTCGAAGAAAATAGTGTAAATCAAGCAGTGATAAATGCAATGCCTTCAGTAGTCAGCATCTTCGTAGAACATCCAGAATATACTAGTTCAAGCACTTTTCCATATCTTAACAAAGATGTTAGTTCAAATATTTATTGTGGAGCAGGTGTTATTTACAAAATGAATGAAGATTATAGTTATATAATAACAAATTATCACGTTGTATATTCATCTGGCTCTCTAACTGAAAATAAAATTGCCCGTTTAATATATGCTTATCAATATGGAAAAAATGTTGTAGTGACAGAAACTAATTCTAGCAATGCACAAGAAAGCCCAACAGTAGCATTTGGTGGAGACGGAATTGAATGCGAATACATTGGAGGTTCGTTAAATTATGACATAGCAGTACTAAAAGTCTCTACATCAAGTTTGTTAGAAGTAAATCCTAGTGCAAAAGCTGTTAGCATAGCATCTGATTATAACCTTGCAGATACAGCTATTGCAATTGGTAATCCTGAGGGTGATGGTATAAGTGTGACAACTGGAGTTATTTCAGTTGTTAGTGAAAATATTTTAATGACTGGAGCCGACGATAAAACTGAAGTAAATTTCCGTGTTATGAGAGTTGACACATCTGTAAACGGTGGAAATTCTGGAGGTGGTCTATTCAATGAAAAAGGCGAATTGATAGGAATTGTAAATTCAAAATTAGTATATAGTTCAGACGGAACTCCAATTGACAACATTGCTTATGCCCTACCTTATGATAACGTGACAAAAGTAGCAGATAATTTAATTTATTATTATGAATTGAATGGTTCGACTTCTTCTGTTAAAATATCAAAATTATTATTAGGAATAACATTAGAATCACAAAATAGTCAAGCAAGTTATGATTATATAACAGGTGAAATCAATATAACTGATAATGCTGTAGTATCAGAAATTGATAGTAATTCACTAGCCCAAAGCAAAGGAATGCAAGTAGGTGATATAATTACATCTATCAAAATAAATGATAATGAATATGAAATTACACAATATTATCAAGTTAGTGATATACTGCTCACAATTCGCTCTGGGGATCAAGTGTTAATTAATGTATCTCGCAATAATGTTAACAATTCTATAGTAATTGGCGAAGTGACAGATGATATGTTAACGACAATTTCTTAAAAAAAATCTTAGCATTGGCTAAGATTTTTTATTTTGTTCTATTATTTCATATTCTACATTTCTTGTAATGTATCAATACATATTAAATAAAATCCAACTTTTAAACAATCTCTAAGTGCACGTACAAGATTTACTTTAGCTTTAGTTGTCGCATGATTACCATCTAAAATTTTACAGTTAGTATACATTTTATTAAAAGTTTTACACATATCCATTATACGTTTACACATAATGCTTGCATCTCTTTTTTCAAGAGATAATCTTATGATAGAACTAAAATCATTAATATCTTTAACTAAACTGAACGCATCATCATTAAAACATGAATAGTCCGCTTTATCCTCACTTGTCTCGTATTTTCTCAATATACTTTCAAGTCTTGTATAAGTATATTGCATGTAAGGAGCAGTTTCACCTTCAAAGGAGAATGATTTTTCCACATCAAATACACAATCTTTTATTCTTTCTACTTTTAAAACACTATAATTCAGTACAGCTCTTGCAACCTTATTTGCAACATTCTCTCTATCTTCAATTTCGAATTTTCTATCCTTAATTATATCATTTGCTTTGTTTAATGCATAGTTTAACAAATCTACTAAAACTGCTTGTTTACCTTTACGAGAACTAATTTTTCCATCTGGCAAACTAAATCTTCCGTATGGCACATGTTCCATATCTTGACTAAATTTATATCCCATTTTTTCAATTATTTTTATTAATTGTTTGAAATGTAAAATTTGAGCAATATCCGTCACATAAATAATTTTATCAAATTTATATTCTTCATATCTTGAAATTACCGCACTAATATCTCGCGTTATGTAAAGTGAAGTACCATCTTTTTTTAATATAACTGCAGGAGGTAAATTATCACTTGAAAAGTCAATAATTTTAGCATCTTCACTATTTAATAAAAGCTTTTTATCATTTAACTCATTTATTATTTTTGAAACATATTGGCTATAATACATTTCTCCACGATAATCATCGAATTTAACGCCCAGAATTTCAAACATGTGTTTTGCATCTTTTAAAGCAATATTAATAATCATTTCATATATTGGATAAATTTCTTTATCTTTGTCTTCTATTTTTTTAAATATATCACGTGCATATTGACTTAATTCTGGATTATCTATCTCTTCTTGGTTAAAACGAACATAATACTCTTGCAACGCATCATTACCACGTTCTTTTACATCATCTAAGCTTCCCCACTTTATCATACCGCCAATAATTTTGCCAAATTGTGTACCATAATCTCCAACATAATTTAATCTTTTCACATTATATCCACATTGAGTGAATAATCGTGCCAAACACTCACCAATTATTGTCGTTTTCAAATGTCCAATATGCAAATATTTTGCAAGATTAGGACTACCATAATCAATAAGTACTGTTTTTTTATTACCATCTTTAAGTTTTAAATTTTTAATATTAAAATTTTCTATTATCTCTTTACTTATATTTATTTTGTTTAAAAAAAAGTTTAAATAACCATTTATAATTTCAACTTTTTCAATATAAGGACCCATTTCAATACTAGAAGCTAAATCTTCTGCTATTTGAACTGGACTTTTCTTTAATGTTTTTGCTAATGAAAAACAAGGCAAACTATAGTCTCCCTTATCATGAGAAATTGATTCAATAATTATATCTTCATAATTTATTCCATCAATTTTTTTTGAAATTGAACCTGCTATTAATTTTTTTATATTCATAAATTATATTTTAACATAAATTTATTATTTTTGCAATAATTTAAAAAAATTATATTATAAATGATACAGTGCTTAACTAATTATTATTAAAATAATTTTTCTAAATTATTATACTTTTACTTGGAATGTATCCTCGTGTTATAATTTCATTAATGTCATTCCAATCATTAACGTATAATATATTATCTAATTTTTTATTTTTCCTTGGATTATTATAGCAAATTGCATACAATCCATTGTTTTGTGCATCTAAACAAATCTTAGGCGAATTGTCTATCAATAAATCAATATTATGATTTTTACAAAATTTGGTTTTGTTATTGCATGCAACAACCAATCCATTATAATTTAAATTTGAAAGTGATAAAAATTCTCTAATTGCATTATTAAGACTTGCAAAATTTGGTCTGCTTGAAAGAATAAAAATTTCAATACCCTGATTATACCATGAATTAATTATATTAATTGCGTTTTGTATAAAAGAATAAGATTCAGGCTTACTCATTTTACTAAAAATTGAAATCATTTTAGATATTAAACTATCTCTACCTATGTTAGAATCATCTATAAAATTATATTTTAATTTTTTATTAGATATTGAGTCTGCAAAATATTTATTTGCAACCCAATATATTATAGAATTACAATTAATTAAAGTTTTATCTAAATCTATTGCTATTTTTTTCATACTTGATATGCTAACACAAATCCTTAAATTTTTCAATAGTTAATTATTCATTTTTCAATATTTCACTGCAAGCTTTTGTGTAAGCTCTCACAAGTCCGCCCGCTCCTAACTTTATTCCTCCAAAATATCTAACAACTACCACTAAAACATTTGTTAATTTTTTTTTCTTCAAAACATTTAAAATTGGAAGCCCTGCTGTACCACTAGGTTCTCCATCGTCACTAAATTTTTCACTTATTATCTCTTTATTATATAAATATGCATAACATATATGAGTTGATTTTTTATGTTCAATTTTTAAATTATTAAGATTAGTTTTGACATCATCTAAAGAATTTAAAAAAAATTTATATGCAATAAACTTTGATTTATTAATAATTATTTCAACATTGTTCATGCTAGTAGTTTATCAAAAAAAATATTTAATTCAAACTAATTTTATATAAATGATTATATTATCCTAATTAATCTATTTATTAAGAAGTTTGATTTTGTTGTACGAAAATTAATAAATGAGATTTATACTTTGTTTAATAATAAAAAAAGCGATTTACTCGCTTTTTATCATATCTTTAATTATTCCCATTCTGTCAACGCAATATCCAATAGCCATAGCATTTGGTCCAGTGTGACATACTATAAATAATGGCAATGGATCAAATGTGAAAAATGGTAAATCTGGAAATGCTTTTAATACTTCTTCTTTAAAATCTTTTAATTCTTGAGCATTTAAATCTGGATTGCTATGTGCCATTCCTATATAAACTTTACCTTGTTTTGCTTCATCTGGAAATCGTTCTTCAATTTCTTTACGTGTAGCATTAATCATTTTTGCCCTAGCTTGTTTCATTGACATAACTTTTGCAAAAGCATCTAACTTACCACCATGTATTTGAAGTATTGGCTTAATGTTTAATAAGGTACCAATTGCAGCTGCAGCTGGCGTCACTCTACCACCTTTTTTTAGATATCTAAGAGTATCAACAGCGATGTAAACACCACATTCACTTTTAGTTTTTTCAAGATACTCTTTAATTTCTTTGCCAGTCTTTCCATGGTCAATCATATAACGAGCCTCATACATAGCCATTTTATTCATATAAGCTACTCGTTGATTATTCACTACAAAAACTTTGCCCTCAAACTCATCAGTATGACTAGCATTAATTGCTGTATTACAAGATTCACTAAGTCCACTAGATAAAATTATATAAACTATTTCATCATATTCTTTTAAAATATTTCTCCACTCTTCTTTAATCATCTCAATACTTGGTTGGGAAGTACTGACATCAGTTTTTTTATCTGCTAAAAACTTGTAAAATTCTTCATAAGACATATTAACATTTTCATAATATTCTTCTCCATTGACAATAAAAGATATTGGAATCATTTTTGTCACATGGATTTTTTCCATTTCTTCAGGAGTTAAACTTCCCGAATTATCAATAACTAGTGCAACTTTTTTCATAATATCTCCTTATAAAAAATAAACAAATGTTTATAATTGTATTATAATAAAACTATTAAAAATCTTCAACCAAAATGCGTGCTAATTATCAAATTTATATAAAATTTATAAAAACACTAGACATTAATTGACAAATCTGTTTATTATTGATAAAATAATTAAATGAAAAAATCAGAGTATAAGAACGCTATTTTAAGCAAAAAGAAAATTGCATCAACATATTTAACTTTGCTTATTGAAACAGACAATAAATTTACAGTCACCGACATCGTAAAGGTCGCAGGAATAAATCGTGGCACCTTTTATTTACATTTTAAAAATCTTAACGAAGTAGCACAATATATTGAAGATGAATTAGCTTCTAATTTTAAAGAATTAGAAATTGATTTTAGAATGTCGGATATAGACCACTTGCCCGAAGTGATGATAGAAAAATTAAACGAAATATTATCAAAAGATTTAGATTATTATAAATTAATTATAACAGCGAGTGACAATGGTAATTTAATGGAAAAAATTAAAAATTCCATTTTAAAATCTATATCAAATAATTTCAAAATCATGAAATATGTGACTAATTATGAGAATTTTAAAATCGTAGTTCAATACATTGTTGGCGGTGTGGTAAATGTTTATACTGATTGGTTCAAAGGTAATATAAATTGCAAATTAAATGATTTACAACAATTTTTACCTAACATTATTCGAAATGGAATAAAAGGAATAATTCAATACAATGCAAACGACTATTATTGATTATGGAATGAATGCCGAAGGAATCGCTAGAGAAAATAATTTTGTATACTTCATACCTTATGCTCTTAATGGAGAAATTGTAGAAATAGAAGTTGAAAAACAATTAAAAAATTATGCTTTTGCAAAGCTTAAATCAATTATTGTACCTTCTAATAATCGAATCTCTCCTAGATGCCCGTATTTTTATGAATGTGGAGGATGTTCTCTCCAACATATGAATTACATTGAGCAATTAAATTATAAATCTTTACTTGTAAAAAAAACTATTAAAAAGATAACTAATCTAGATTGTGTAGTTCAAAACACGATAGCCTGTGATCAAATATTTAATTATAGAAATAAAGCAAGTTTCAATTTTTTTATGCAAATATCAGGTTTTTACAAACATAAATCTAATGATATTGTAAATATAGATGCTTGTCTTTTAGTTAATAATGATATCAATAACGTATATTCCTTGTTTTTAAAATATTTATCAGAAAATCAAGAAATTAGAAAACATATAAAAAATTTAGTGGTTCGCATAATTAATAATCAAATTCTTGTCGCTATAGTAAGCAAAGAATATTTTGAATGTAAATCATTTTACAATATATTAAATTTGAATTATAAAAATGTTGGCGTATTCCTAATTGTTAATAAGAGAAAAGATTCAGTTGTTTTAAGTGGAAAATGTATTCATATAAGCGGAATAAAGCAAATTAAAGTACAAAATTATAATATTAATTATGATATTGATATCTTATCCTTTCATCAAACAAACATTTATATTCAAAATAAAATTTATGATAAAGTACTTGATTATGTAAATAAAGAAGATATTGTAATAAATGCTTTTAGTGGTGCAGGACTTCTAAGTGCGATAATAAGCCAAAAGGCAAAATATGTTTATGGAGTGGAAATTGAAAAATCTTCTCACCTTAATGCAGAACAATTAATTAAAAAAAATAATATTAAAAATGTTAAAAATATTTTGGGTGATTTTAATAAAAAATTTAAAACAATTAAAGACAAAGCTGATTTAATTATCCTAGACCCATCTAAAAAAGGATGCGGAAAAGACATAATGCAACAAATTATTGGAATAAATTCAATAATTTACATATCTTGTAATCCTATTGCTTTATCAAAAGATTTGCAATTTATTAAAAATATCTATATAATAGAAGATATTATACCATTTGATATGTTTCCTAATACTAATAACGTGGAGACATTAGTTAAACTGAAATTAAAGGAGAATAAAAATGATATTGAGCACTGACTCTACAGCAAATTTACCAAAAGAATATTATGAAAAATATAACATTCACATGATACCAATGCAAATTAATCTTGACGACAAAACGTATAATGATTTGAGTGCAGATTTACCAATTGATGATTATTATCAAAAAATGCGTGATGGTAGCACACCAACAACTTCTCAAATTAATGAATTTAGAGCACGTGAGTATTTAGAAGATTTACTAAAAACTGGCGAAGATATTTTACATATAAGTTTTTCTTCTGCTCTTAGTGGCACTACTTCGACAATGAAACGTCTAGCCGAAGAATATAATGAAAAAAATAAAAATAAAATAATTGTAATTGATTCACTAAACGCAGCTTCTGGTGAAGGTTTGTTAGTACTTAAAGCGCATGACTTGATAGAAGAAGGGAAAAATATAGACGAAGTAGCAAAAGAAATCAGTTCTTTAATCCCGTATTCTTGTAGTTATTTTACAGTTGAGCAATTAAAATATTTAGTGCGTGGCGGTAGAGTTAGTAAAGTGTCTGGTATGATAGGCTCATTATTAAATATTAAACCAATCTTACGAGTTGATGAACAAGGTAGACTTGTTTCTTACAAAAAAATAATATCTAGAAAAAAAGCTATTAATGAATTAGCAAATATTTGCAAAGAGAAAATTTCTGATAAAAAATATGTGTTTATAAATCATGCTGTTTGTCTTGAAGATGCTCAAAAGCTCGCAAGTTTATTAAAAGAGTCTATAGGCGTTGAAGCTGTAATTACTGACTTAACTCAAGTAATAGGTTGTCACACTGGGCCAGGGTTATTGGCATTGTTCTTCTTTGGAAAAGAAAAATAAAATAATAAAAAAATCACAATTCTTTTGTGATTTTTTGTTTATCTATATTTTTTTTAATTATATCAACTATCATTTTACAATTGGCATCGTTTAAAGCTATAACATTATATGTATATCCTTTGTATTTTTCCTTAATTGAAATTGCTCCTGCTTCTTCACATAATAATATTCCCGGCATACAATCCCAAAGATTTATTGTTTCACCTATGTTTATAAAAATAGAAAATCCTCCATTTGCCAAAAAAGCACATTCACAACCATAACTTCCTAAATTTCTAAACGACAAACATTTTACTCTTAAATCAAGCATCGTATTATAATTTATTTGCATAATGTCTTTAGATTTTGCAAAATCTAAATTTACGATCATTTTGTTAAAGTTAATATTTGTATTAACTTTTAACAACCTTCCATTTAAATATGCCCCTTCTCCTTTTTTTGCATAATAAAAATCATTTTGAATTGGCATATATATAATTGAAAACTGACACTCCCCTTTATCAAAAAAAGCTAATTGTACACAAAAAATAGGAATATTATTCATATAATTATGTGTTCCATCTATAGGGTCAATGATCCATGTTCTGTTTACTAGTTGATTTGTTGAATTACTTTCTTCTGTTAAAAAATTATCATTTGAAAATTTTTGTTTAATTTTATTGATTATATAATTTTCACATTTGATATCTTTATCTGTATAATAATCAAAATCTCCTTTTGCGCTAATTGTGTCTGCACTATTTTTTAAAAAGTGTTTACCTACATACTTTATTGCTTTTCTTGCCAAGCAAAACTCTTTATGATATATGTTTTGTTTCATTTTTAATTTATTTCCTCTTTTGAAAACTTCATGTCACAATATGGGCATCGCCAATTTTCTCCATCTTGTTCTAATTTTCCGCCACAATTTATACATTTTTTTATATGTAATTTTTGAACAGGTTTTTGCTTATCATTTAATATAATTTTTTCTCCATCATAAATGTATCCAACCAAAAACTTTTTATTGATTGCTTTGTATATTTCATTTTTTACATCTTTTTCATTCATTGATAACTGTTTAGCAATTTCATTATTTGTCATTAAATTTTCTTCCACAATAGATTCAACTACTCTTTTTGTTTTTCTTTTCCCTGAATATGATAACCATAAAATAGGGGAACCATAAAAACCAAATACTACAAATACAATACCTATAGACATTAACAGCCAATTTTTTCCAGCAAATAAAACAATTACTGGAACTCCTACTACAAGCAATATGCTAGCAATTATAGATATAATTAAAAATTTGTTTACTTCTTTTTTTACTCTATTTAAGTTATCTTTCATATTAACATTATATATTATTTTATAAAATTATAAAAACAATTTTGAAATATTTATTAAATATTTATAATTAAATTAAAATTTATATCATTATAAATTGTCATAAAATGTTTATGATTTATAAAAAAACTAATTTCTAATATATTATTATTATTCGTAATGATAAAACAAAACACATAATTATTTTAATTTATTACTAAATAAATGAAATTGCCGTTTGTCATAATCAATTAATCCTTCTTTTTTCATTTTACTTAATTCAAATGACATTGCACTTCTATCGACTGACAAATAATTAGCAAGTTCGGTAATATTGAAAGGAATTTCAAAATAATTAGATTTTGATTTTTCGCTTACTGAACTAAGATATGACAAAAGTTTTTCTCTTGTAGTCTTTTTAGATATGTGATTCAATTTGTCTAACAATTTTATATTACTCTCCGCGACCAATCTCATTAAATTTTTTATTACTAAATCGTGACGTTTGCACCTGTTTTCACAAGGATTAATCAATCTATGCTTATTCATAAATAATACAAGCGATTTATCAGTTGCTATTACACTATCCTTATAATATTCATCACCAGCATACGCCGATTCTACACCGTATACATCTCCCTTTTTCAGTTGCATGACAATAGAAATGTTCCCTAAACTATCAACATTTTCGACATTACCACTACCCTTTAATATCAAAATAATGTCTTCCATTTTATCACCTTGCTTAATAATACTTTGATTTTTGTCAAATGTTTTAAATCTAGTTTTAAAACAAAACATCATCGCCTGACATTCAAATTCAGTCGCAGAATTAAATATTTTTGTTGATTTTAATTCTTCAAAATATTCCATATAAACATATTTTTGTTGTAAAAACAACACTTTTTATGCTTTTATTATAGTATAATAGTGATGTAATGTCAAACAAATGCAAGTTGTTTGAATTAATCTTATGGAGGAAATTATGAAGGTTATTAAACGTAATGGACAGGAAGTTATCTTTAATCCTGACAAAATTAGAATTGCTGTGACAAAAGCAAACAATTCTTTAGATGAGATAGGCAAACGTCTAAATGAAAATCAAATTGATACTATTGTAAAAACAGTAGTTAGCGAATGTGAAAACATGGGACGAGCTGTTGGGGTTGAAGAAATTCAAGATATGGTAGAATATGCAATTATGAATGAAGGAGCTTTTCAAGTAGCAAAAAACTATATCACATACCGTTATGACCGACAACTTGCTAGACAGGCAAACACAACAGATGAAAAAGTATTTGCTCTAATTGATTTAAAAAATGAAGAGATAAAACAAGAAAATTCTAACAAAAATCCAACAGTAAATAGTGTACAACGTGACTATATGGCAGGTGAAATGAGCAAAGATTTAACTAAACGTTTTCTTTTACCACACCATATATGGAAAGCACATGAAGAAGGAATTATTCACTTCCACGATGCTGATTATTTTGCTCAAAGAATGCATAACTGTGATTTAGTAAATCTTGAAGATATGCTACAAAATGGTACTGTAATTTCTAACACAATGATTGAAAGACCACACTCATTTTCTACTGCATGTAATATTGCAACTCAAATTGTCGCTCAAGTAGCATCTAGTCAATATGGTGGACAAAGTATAAGTCTAGCTCATCTAGCACCATTTGTTGACGTTAGTCGTAAAAAAATCAGAAAAGAAGTAGAAGAAGAATTGAAGTTAATAAGTGACAATGTTGATAATTCCTTATTAGATAAAATCACTGAACAACGTGTAAGAAAAGAAATTAATCGTGGTGTTCAAACCATTCAATATCAAGTTATAACACTTATGACAACAAATGGACAAGCTCCGTTTGTGACAGAATTTTTATACCTTGGAGAAGCAAAGAACGAACGCGAAAAAGAAGATTTAGCATTAATCATTGAAGAAACTTTACAGCAAAGATATGAAGGTGTTAAAAATGAAAAGGGTGTTCCTATTACTCCAGCATTCCCAAAAATTGTATACGTGTTAGAAGAAGATAACATCCATCCAAATAGTAAATATTACTATTTAACTGAACTTGCTGCTAAGTGTACAGCTAAACGTTTAGTTCCTGACTATATAAGTGAAAAGAAAATGCTTGAACTAAAAATTGATAAAAATGGAGAAGGTCATTGTTATCCATGCATGGGTTGTCGTTCTTTCCTTACTCCATATGTTGATGAAAACGGAAAACCAAAATATTATGGTAGATTCAATCAAGGTGTAGTCACAATTAATCTAATTGATATCGCACTATCCAGTGGAAGGGATATGAAAAAATTCTGGAAAATATTTGATGAACGTTTGGAACTTTGTCATGAAGCATTACGTTGCAGACACGAAAGATTATTAGGGACAACATCAGATGTAGCTCCAATTTTATGGCAACATGGCGCAATAGCTAGATTAAAACCAGGAGAAAAAATAGATAAACTTCTATACGGAGGTTATTCAACAATTTCATTAGGATATGCTGGGCTATGGGAAACAGTATATTATTTAAATGGTAAAAAACTTACCGAACCAGAAGGTGAAGCATTAGGTTTAGAGATAATGAAAAAACTTAATGAATATACAAAGAAATGGAAACAAGCTGAAAATATTGATTACTCATTATATGGTACACCATTAGAGAGCACAACATATAAATTTGCTAAATGTTTACAACGTAGATTTGGTATAATTCCTGGTGTGACAGATAAAAACTATGTGACAAATAGTTATCATGTACATGTCACTGAACCTATTGATGCTTTTGATAAGTTAAAATTAGAAAGTGAATTTCAAGCTTTAAGCCCAGGTGGAGCAATAAGTTATGTTGAAGTACCTAATATGCAAGATAATATTCAAGCAGTTTTACAAGTGATAAAATATATATACGAAAACATAATGTATGCCGAATTAAATACAAAATCAGATTATTGTCAAGTATGTGGATATGATGGCGAAATATTGATTGAAGAAGATAAAGATGGAAAATTAATTTGGGTTTGTCCACATTGTGGAAACAAAGACCAAACTAAGATGAATGTTGCAAGACGTACGTGTGGTTATATAGGAAGTCAATTCTGGAATCAAGGAAGAACGCAAGAAATAAGGGATAGAGTTTTACACTTATAAAGGAAAATATGAATTACGGTAATATAAAATATTATGACATTGCAAATGGTGAAGGTGTACGTGTGACATTATTTGTTAGTGGTTGCACCCACCATTGCAAAAATTGTTTTAACCCTGAGACTTGGGACTTCAATTATGGTCAAGAATTTACTGAAGAAGTAGAAAACAATATAATTAAAGCACTTTCTCCAAATTATATTAACGGTCTTACATTGCTTGGTGGCGAACCAATGGAACCATCGAATCAAAAAGTTCTTTTAGATTTTGTAAAAAAGGTCAAAAAAATTTATCCTGAAAAATCTATTTGGTGCTACACAGGTTATCTTTTTGACAAAGAATTATTATCTCCAAGCAGGGCACATTGCCCATGGACAAAAGAATTATTATCTTATATTGACATTATTGTTGATGGGGAATTTAAAGAAGAATTAAAAGATATTACTCTTAGATTCAAAGGTAGTAGTAATCAACGTGTCATAGATGTACAAGAAAGTTTAAAACAAAATAAAATAGTATTAAGTCCATATAATGATAAAAAAAATTCAGATTTCCACAAAATTTATTAAAATGTGGAAATCTTTTTAGAATTTATAATTTAATTTAAAAAATTTTATTAATTATTATCAAATTTTTAATATAGGAAAATATGAAAAAAATAAAAATATTAAATAAATTTCCAAAAAATAAAAAAAACACAAAAAATTATAAGAAAATAAAAAAATATAAATATCAAGAGAAAGATACAGCTACTGAAAAATATCTTCAATATTATGATGATATAAAAATTTCATCAAAAAAATATGATTGGTAATACATATCATTAATTTTTTTATTTATGAAAAATTTTATAAAAAAATAGAAATTATATTTCTATTTTTTATTTTTTTGTATTATTTATATTAAATTTGATTTTATAAAATTATTGTTTATTATAATTTAATATTTATTATTATTTGAATTTAAGTTTTATTTTGAATTTCTAATTTTTTATTTTTCTTTCTATTTATAAAATATGCTATAAAAAATAAAATTCCACTTATCAAAATCCCTATACCAACAAGCACAAGCATACAATTAGCTTTGTTTGCAACATTGTAATACAAAACTAATTCATGATTTAAATCGTTTTTATCAATTATCCATGTATGATAATACTTTCCATCAATTTTACTAATAAAGTCTGCATCGCTATGTTCTCTACGTAAATCAGTTATATAAGTATAAAGCAATTCATTGTTTTCACTATTAACTAAATTGGGATAATATGTGGAATAATATGCATTTAACTTATCATACAAGTCAGAATAATCAACATACATGCTCAAGCCATAATAATAAACTTTATTATAAAAGAAATGTTTTTCTGAATAAGTCTTTATAGTAGTATTATTTGTAATTCCATAATAATATCTGTATACATCTACATTTTTAAATCTAATACCAATGACATACGTATCATCTTCCCATTTGTTTCCAACTACATCAATCCCATTGATAAAACTATTTAAAATTTTAATTGTTTCACTGTCTAATGTATTAGCAATATCATAACTTATTTTTAAATTCAAATTATATGCTAATTGTTTTGCCTCATTTAAACTAGATGTAGATATCCTATTTTTTATATCTTCAATAGTATATCCTGCATTTTCAATTTCTTCCCTATTCAATGTCACATATACTAATTCATCGATTGTACCATCTTCATTACTAACAGTCATTGCTCTAATAGAAGAACACGCACTTAAACTAAATACTACAACAAGTAGCATTAAACAAAATATAACACGTAATGTTTTACTTTTTGCCATATATTAATTTATTCCATTCAAATAAAATAAATACTTAAATCATGTTCTTAATTTAATTTTTATCAGTATGTTTTTCATTTCCTGATATCTTTTTAGCAAATATATAATCAATATTGTTATAATATGAATTATACATATTCTCTATCTCTTTTTTCATAGAATAATAATTATCTTCATTGAAAATTAAATGATTATTAAGCTCTATTCCTAAAATTTTACACCCCATAAGCAATTTGAATGTTATATCTAAATCTTCTTTACTAGGGACACAATTACCATGTGGATGCGTATGAATAAAAACAACATTACTAGCATGTGTACTAGTTATTTGTACGAGCAACGATTTATAATCTAAACTTACACTTAAGTCGTCATTTCCCTCGATTTTTATCTCTTTTATCAAAACAAAATTTGGAGTTAGACAAAGACAATAAAATTCTTCTTTATCTTTAATAATATGTTTTTTTCTAAAATATGAAACTATGGATTTAATATTATTCAATGATTTTTTATTAGCATGCTCTTTACTAGCATACATAATATCAAAAAATTGACCTAAAAAATTCAAATAAATTGCTGTTTCCCGTTTTATACCATTGTTTGCTATTAAATCTTCATATCTAGCATTGCAAACATCGTAAATTGAACCATACATCTCTAACAAATTATGAGCAAGTGCATTTGTATCTTTATATGGTATAGAATAAGTTAACAATAACTCCAACACTTCATGTTCATTAAATGATTTTAATCCAAACTCGATAAATTTATTTTTCAGTCTCTGTCTATGACCAGCATGAACATTATTTTGAACTTTCTTCATCTATTATTTCGTCCGTTTCTATTTCAGAATTATCTCTATCTACAACAGCAACGCTTACAACTTTATCATTAGCACTAACTTTCATCAATCTAACTCCTAAACTCGTTCTACTTACAAGATTAATTGAATCAGCATGAGTACGTATCATTACCCCATCTCCAGAAATAGCTAATATATCTTTGTCTGCATCTATAGTACGCATTGCAACAACCTTACCTGTTTTATCATTGAAAACGCCTGCTTTGAGACCTTTACCTCGTCTACCTTGCAATCTATAATCACTGATTTTACTACGTTTTGCATATCCTTTTTCAGTCACAGTAAGCAAATCTTTATCTGGTTTTATCACAATCATATCAATTATATTTTCATCTGGTTCTATTTTCATTCCTTTCACACCAAGTGAAGTTCTTCCAACGAGTCTTATGGTCTTTTCATTGAATCTTAGACATTTACCATTATCTGAAGCAATAATTAATTCATCATTTGGATATATAATTTTTGCACTTACCAAATTATCATTATCATTTAATTTTATAGCAATTTTACCATTTTTTCTAATATTATCAAATTCAGATAATTTAGTCTTTTTGATAAGTCCTTTTTTTGTCGCAAGGACAAGATATGCACTATCATCACGTTCAAATTTAAGGATTGTATTAATCTTTTCGTCTGCTTCAAGTGGTAATAAATTTACTAATGCTCTACCTTTGTTTTGTCTTCCAGCTTCAGGAATATTATATGCTTTAAGAACATACACTTTACCAAGATTACTGAAAAACATTAAATCATCATGACTATTTACAACAAACATATCAGTGACAAAATCTTCTTCTTTTGTTTTGTGTGCATTGACACCACGACCACCTCGATGTTGAGATTTGTATTCACTAACTGGCAATCTCTTTACATAACCCTGACTCGTTAATGATATTACAACATCGTGTTTTTCTATCAAATCACCTATATCTATGTCGTCATAATCCATAATAATTTCAGACTTTCGAGGTGTAGGATATTTTTCTTTTATTTCTAAAAGTTCGTTTTTTATAATTTCATTAATTTTGTTTTCATCACTCAATATCTCTTTAAGGTGAACAATTAAAATTTCCAATTCTCCTAATTCCGCATTTAATTTTTCAACTTCTAATCCTGTAAGTCTACTCAATTTCATTTCAAGAATTGCATTTGATTGTCTTTCTGATAATTCAAATCTATTTTGTAATTTATTTAAAGCATCATTTTTATCTTCACTTTGTTTAATAATTTTAATTACTTCATCAATATTATTAACAGCAATAACTAAACCTTTTAAAATATGTTCACGTTCTTCTGCTTTTTTCAAATCAAACTTAGTGCGTCTTGTGATTACTTCGCGCTGAAAACTTAAATAATAATAAATTATTTCTTGCAAATTCAATACTTTTGGGCGACTATCGACTAATGCTAAAAGTATTATACCACTCGACATTTGCAATGGAGTTTGCTTAAATAGTTGATTTAATACAATATGCGGGTTAGCATCACGTTTAAGCTCTACTACTATGCGCATACCATCTCTATCTGATTCATCTCTGACATCAGATATACCATCAATCTTTTTGTCTTTAGCAAGATTTGCAATTTGAGCTATTAATTTTGCTTTATTTACCTGATAAGGAATCGCATGTGCGACAATTCTAAAACGTTTACCATTATCAAATGTTTCGATATCTGTTTTAGCGCGCATAACAATGCCACCACGTCCAGTTTTATATGCTTGTTTTATAGCATTATTACCTAAGATTTCCCCACCAGTAGGAAAATCTGGTGCTGGAATATATTGCATCAATTCATCTATAGTAATATTAGGATTGTCTATCATAGCAACAACACCATCAATTACTTCGTTCAAATTATGCGGTGGAATATTTGTAGCCATACCGACCGCTATACCATCACTACCATTTACTAATAAATTAGGAAAACGACTTGGCAAAACTTTTGGTTGAACTGTGGTTGCGTCAAAGTTAGGATAAAAATCTACTGTATCTTTATCAATATCTCTTAATAACTCCCCTGCAATTTTACTAAGCCTAGCTTCTGTATAACGATAAGCGGCGGCAGGGTCACCATCAACACTACCAAAATTACCATTAGGGTCAATTAAAGGTTCATTTATTGTGAAATCTTGTGCTAAACGAACCAATGCATCATACACTGAACTATCACCATGCGGATGATATTTACCTAAAACGTCACCTACAATTTTAGCACACTTTCTAAATGGCTTATCACTTGTAAGTCCTGTTTCATTCATGGAATACAAAATACGTCTATGAACAGGTTTAAGTCCATCGCGTACATCAGGAAGAGCTCTTGAAACATTTACTGCCATTGCATAAGCAATAAATGATTCTTTCATTTCATGCTCTACATCTATATCAATATATCTAGTATTATCAATCTTTTCAAACATTTCTTTATCTTTCATTTTTTACTCCTAGACATCAAGGTCAGTTACGAGTGTAGCATGACTTTCAATAAATTCACGTCTACCTTCAGGTCTATCACCCATTAGCAAATCAAATACTTCATTACAACTTACTTCATCTTTCATTGTCACTTTTTTTAGTGTTCTAGTTTCTGGATTCATAGTAGTTTCCCAAAGTAAGTCAGCATTCATTTCACCTAAACCTTTATATCTTTGAACATTGTATCCTTTTTCTGTATCCAAAACTGCATTATCTTTTTCTTCTTCAGTATAATAGTAAGAAACCTGTTTCCCATGTGTCACTTTATATAACGGAGGTTGGGCAACATATACATGACCTTCTTCAATAAGTGGACGCATATACCTAAAGAAGAATGTTAACATTAATATTTCTATGTGACTTCCGTCGACATCTGCATCTGTCATAATTATAATTTTATCATATCTCAACTTCTTAGGATCACAATTTTCATATATACCACAGCCAAATGCTGTAATCATAGCATTAATTTCAGCATTTTCTAGTGCATGAGCAAGTCTAGTTTTTTCTACATTTAAAATCTTTCCACGCAAAGGTAAAATTGCTTGATACCTTCTATCTCGTCCTGATTTTGCAGTACCTCCCGCAGAATCTCCCTCTACTATAAAAATTTCACATTCACTTGCATTCTTTGAACTACAATCAGCCAATTTCCCGGGCAAATTAGTTGATTCTAACGCGCTCTTTCTTCTTGTTTCTTCACGTGCATTGCGTGCAGCTTCTCTAGCTCGTTGAGACATCATACATTTATTAATCAAATCTTTACTTTCTTTAGGATGTTCTTCTAAATAATCTTTAAATGTTTCTTCCATTGCACGAGCAGTAAAGGTTTTTATTTCATCTGTACCTAATTTAGTTTTAGTTTGACCTTCAAACTGTGGTTCTTCTACTTTTACTGATATAACGGCGACTATTCCTTCTCTAGTATCTTCTCCGCTTAATTTTTTATTGTCTTTAATAATTTTATTTTCTATAGCATAATCATTAATTATTTTCATTAAACTATTTTTAAATCCATCAACATGTTTGCCACCTTCTTCTGTATTGATGTTATTACAATAGCTATGAATGTTTTCAGTGTAAGTATCGGTATATTGAAAACTGAATTCTATTTCACATGTAGCATCTACACTTTTACCATTTTCATCTTTTCGTTTATATTTATATGTCTTGTCAACATAAATAGGCTCAGGGAAAACACACATTTTATTTTCAGTCAAATCTGCAACAAATTCTTGGATTCCACCCATAAATTGATATAAATTATCTTGTTCTTTGCCAACTCGCATATCAGATAAATATATTCGCAATCCTTTGTTCAAAAAAGCTATTTCTCTTAATCTTGCCTTTAATGTATCATAATTAAATTCAGTAATAGGAAAAATTTCATCATCTGGTTTAAAAGTCACCTTTGTCCCAGTTTTCTCAGCAGGTACATCTCCCACTATTTTCAATCTATCAGTTGGAACTCCACGATGATATTCTTGATGGTAATGCTTAGAGTTTTGATAAATATCCAAAATAAGAGTTTCGCTCAACGCATTCACAACAGACAAACCAACACCATGCAAACCGCCTGAAATTTTATATCCGCCACCACCAAATTTGCCACCTGCATGCAATTTGGTGAGAACTAATTCAGCTGCACTAATACCTTCTTTTTCGTGAATGCCTGTAGGAATCCCACGTCCATTATCCAATACACTAACAGAACCATCTTCATTAATGGTCACATTAATCTCATTACAATAACCAGCCAATGCTTCATCAATTGAATTGTCCACAATCTCTGTCACAAGGTGATGCAAACCTTTTTCATCTGTAGAACCAATGTACATTCCCGGACGTTTTCTGACAGGCTCTAATCCTTCTAAAACTTGAATCGCACTAGCACCATATTCACCAGTTACTTTTAAATCATCAGTCATAAAATCTCCTATAAAAAATAAAAAAATATATTATATATTTATATAATATATTTTAACAAAAAAATGATATAAAAACAAGTGTTTGTAGCACTAAAATATAGTGAAATTTGACGTATTTTCTATAGTGGTCTATGATAATTCAAGATATTATAATTAATATGTAAAAAACATAAAATTACGGTGATTTAATTAGCAATTTTATTTAATTCTTCAATTTCTTTATTTATATCCAATCTTTGATACAAATTTTCTCCCTTAACAACTTCAGTGTTATTTTTAATAAAACCAAACTCATTATATTTTTCAAAATTATTAGGAATATCCAAATTCCAACTTGCATAGACAAGTTTAGGTTTTACAGTCAAGAAAGGTAAAAGTAATGTATTTGTAATGATGATTGCTTCACTAAGAATGTTTAGAATTGTATTAATTCTGTCAGTCTCCCCGTTTTTAGCTAATACCCAAGGAGCATTTTCATCAATAAACTTATTTGCACGAGAGAACATTTCAAATATTAAATTTATTGCTCCTGTTGGATTTATTTCGTCCATCATTTTAAACACACTACTGCGTTTATTCATAATTTCTTGCATAAAATCTTTATCAGTGTCAGTTAGTTGTGTTGGTTTATTTAATACCCCTCCAAGATATTTGCCAATCATACCAATTGTTCTAGAAACAAGATTTCCATATTCATTAGAAAGATTAGTATTATATGAATTTAAAAATAATTCTTGAGTATATGGACCATCTTGACCAAAAACTACTTCTTTAATCAAAAACAATCTAATAGCATCAATACCATATCTGTCTGATAAAATACGTGGGTCAATTACACTACCAGAATTTGCTTTCGACTTAGATAATTTTCCACCATCGAATAACAACCAACCATGACCATAAATTAGTTTTGGCAATGGAAGTTCTAGTGCCATTAAAATAGCTGGCCAAATAATAGAATGAAAACGCACTATTTCTTTCCCTACTACATGCACATCACATGGCCAAAATTTCTTGAAAAGTTTATCATCTTTTTGCAAATATCCTAAAGCACTGATATAATTTGGTAGTGCATCTATCCATACATATACTGTATGTTTAGGATCAAAATCTACAGGGATTCCCCATTTCACACTTGTTCTACTAACGCACAAATCTTTTAAACCAGGTTTTATAAAATTGTTAATCATTTCATTTACACGTGATTGCGGACGTAAAAAATCTGTTTCAGTTAATAATTTTTCTATTTTGTCTTGATATTTACTTAAACGGAAAAAGTACGCTTCTTCTTCCATTGGTTCAACTGGTCTACCACAATCTGGACATTTGCCATCAACCAACTGTTCTTCTGTCCAAAATGATTCGCAAGGAGTACAATACAAGCCTTTATAAGTGGATTTATATATATCTCCTTTTTCAAACAATTTTTTGAATATTTTTTGAACAGTTTCCACATGATAATTGTCTGTAGTACGAATAAATTTGTCATACGAAATATCTAATTTATCCCACAATGCACGTGTATCCGAAACAATTTCATTCAAATAATCCATTTCTGACACATTTTTTTCACGTGCGATTTTTTCGATTTTTTGTCCGTGTTCATCTGTTCCTGTCAAATAAAAAACATCTTTACCCATCATACGATTAAAACGAGCAATACTATCACATAAAATAGTAGTATAACAATTACCCAATGTCATTTTATTGCTTGGATAATAAATAGGTGTAGTAATATAAAATGAGTTTTTCATAATTTTCTCCTGATAAATTTAAAATTTAGATAATTTAAAAATAATTATTTTAATAATATTCTAAATATTATAACATTTTTTTATAAAAATTCAATCTTACCATTTTATTTTGTTTATTAACATTCTTTAATAAAAATTAGTTTATTTTTGTTCCCTTTAATTTTTTGTATATATATAAATTAACTTATATTTTGTACTAAATAAACCATATAATGTTTACTATCAAATTCAAGTTTATATTTATCTATTTTAACTTTTGGATAGTGCTCTGGAGTTGGGTTTTTAAATTTCTTTTTTTTAAGTATTTTAAATCCTTTTTCTTTTAAATATTGTTCAATATACCTAAAATGGACACATGGGTCTTCAAAGATATCTATAATAAGAAAATATTTAGCTTTTATATCCATAATGTGATGAAACATGTTTTCAAAAGAATTTCCCCAACGCAATGCTTCCCCTAATGAGCAATGGACTAAACAAAAATCGTATTGTTTCCTAAAATTTGTATTACAAATATCTGCTTCCATTATCTCTAATCTATCACTACCTATGGCATTTTGAAGCGGATTTTTTTTCCTATTATCACCTGGGAAAATTACAGCATCAACTTTTGCATTCGGAAAATATTTAAGCGCAATACTTGCACTAATTTTTCCGCTTCCAGCATCTATAACTTTTTTAAATTCGTTAGTTTTCAATCGCTTTGTCATTACACGAACGATTTTATCATGAATTAATTTAGATGTATTTACTAATTTTTCCATACTTTTCCTTTAAAGATAACAAGATAATTTTTTAATTTGTTTTAATTTTTATCTTATATTTCTTTATAAATTGTGCCCGGTCCGTCAAGGTGGCAATCTATTTGCATATTACCGCCGAAAACTCCAAGTTTTGTCTCTACTCCAAGATTCTTTAATTCTTTAGCTACTGCTAAATAAAGTTTTTTTGCAATTTCTTTATCTGCTGAAAGTGAAAAATCTGGTCTAGCACCACTATTTTCACTAGTGCATAAAGTAAAATTAGAAATCAGCAAAACGGAATAACCTAAATCTAGTACGCTATCATTTAATTTACCATCTCTTCTAAATATACGAATAGTTGCAATTTTTTTAGCCACTCTGTTAACTTTACTATAATCATCATCTTTTGTGACTCCCAACATTACCATTAATCCTGGTCCAATTTCACTAACTAATTTATCATCTACAGACAATTTTGCATATTTTACTCTCTGCATTACAATTCTCATATTATCCTCTAGCGATTTTATTTACAAGACTCATATCCACTTTTCCGGCATAATTTGCTTTAAAATGTTTCATAATAAAAGGTATTGATTTATCTTCTAATGAATCAATTACTTTTTTTATTTCATCTTCACTCATCATTTTAGGAAGATATTTTGAAATAATTTCCATTTGTTTTTGCGTGTTTTCAGCTTCTACAAAATTTTTTACTTTTGTATAATTATCTTTTTCTTCTGTTAATTCTTTTATTGTCTTTTGAATAATTTGTATGACATCATTATCTGACTGCTCTTTACCGTCTTTTTTTAATTCAATACTGTTTAAAAGAACCTTATTCATTACTACACCAAAAATTGCTCTTGCAATAGAATTATGTTCTTTCATGGCTTGAATATTATCTTTTTTTATTTCATCAATTATCATATAATCCCCCTTGTTTATCTTTCTTTATATTTTGTAGCTAACGATTTAAATTCATCATAAATATATTTTAACTCTTGTTCATTTGCAATTTGTGTTAATTCTATTTTATTTCCTGTTTGCTTATCATATATAAAACATATGTTTATTTTATATTCATTTAAGTCATGGACAATATTAATTTTAAAATAAGGTTCTAATGTATCCATTATACACTTTTCTGTTTTACCTTTTATTAATCTCTCTAAATCTTTGACAAATTGATTCAATTCAATAGTTAAAATACATGAACTATAATATTCTTCCTTGTAATTACCTGTATCAAAAATTATTTTAATATTCAACCAATTTGCATCCCAATTAAATTTATCTTCATTTGATTGTCCATTAAATTGATAACCAACTATATCAAATTCAAGAATATTGCCTTCTTTATCATAAAATTTCATAAATATCCTCTATTATTCATCTTTAAAAATGTCTTCAATTTCACTATTTTCCATAGGTGTCAAAACAACATCTTTTTCTTTTTGAACTTTGCTTGTATTTTTAGTATATAACATATCCTTGCCCGGTTCATAAAATTGAGTAAATTCACTTTTCCATTTGATAGGGATTGTCCCACGCATACCATTTCTATGTTTTGCTATTACTAAAGAATAATCTAACGCATCATCTGAACTATCAGTCGTATTTTCACTTGCTACGTCCGATATGAACATAACAATATCAGCATCTTGTTCAATACTTCCGCTCTCTCTTAAATCACTTAATTGTGGTGTTTTGTCTGCACGCTTTTCGCTTTCACGATTTAATTGAGATAAAAGTAAAATTGGAACACCTAATTCACGTGCAGCAAGTTTTATGCTACGAGTTAATTCAGCAACTTCCTGTTGACGATTGCCATCTTTTGATATTCTTTCACTTTTCATAAGTTGAAGATAGTCAATAATAACCATATCTAACCCTGACTGTGCTTTCAATCTTCTACATTTTGAAAGTATTTCAGCTGGTGTGATTGTTGTAGTATCGTCAATGTAAATATTTGAATTTTCAAGAATTTTTTTAGTTTCAAATAAAGTTGCCCAAACATTATTGTCTTTTGTCCCACCTTTTACGTAATCCATTGGTACACGTCCCGTTGAACAAATGAAACGCTGTGCTACCTGTAAGGCACTCATTTCCAAGTCAAACATTGCCACATACTTATTATATTTCAAAGCCGAATTTATTGCAAAATTTACTGCTAATGTAGTTTTACCAATACCTGGACGTGCTGCTATAATAATTAATTCTCCTGGTTTAAAACCATTTGTAATTTTATCAAGTGTAGGGAATCCAGTCTTTACTCCCATATTGGCATTAGGGTCAATTGAAATTTTTTCCATTAAATCTATTGCTTCATTTACACCTTTTTTTATGTGTTCAAGTTCATTTGTTCGCCTTGTTTGTGCTATGTCAAAAATATATTTTTCTGCTCTTTCTAGCACAGTTTGAGCAGACCCAGATTCAAAAGCATCATTGATTGTCTGTTGAGATGCTTCAATAATTTGGCGTAAAATACTATCATTTCTAACGATATCCATATAATATTTATAATTAGCTGCACTAGGAACAAAATTCGTTAAATCAGTAATATAACCTAATCCACCAACATCTTCTAGTTCTCCTTTCGTTTCTAAGACCTTGCTAACTGTGATATAATCTATAGCAATATCTTTAAAATAATTATCTAGCATAGCCTGATAAATTTTTTGGTGTGCACTAGAATAAAAATCTTTTGGGTTAATACTAGGAAAAACATCTGCACATGCATCAATTGATAGAAACAAACAACCTAACAAACTTTGTTCTGCTTCTAAATCATTGGGTAAAATTTTTGGTTTTTTATCCATAATTTTCTCCTTTATTTAAACACATCTTTATCTTCAATATCAACTTTATTTTTGTTTTTATGCCTTACAATTAATTCTTCAATCAATACTACTAAACCCATAATTATAATGAAACATAATATTTGTAATCCATTAGATTTAATAACATTTCTCATAAGATACGCAAATATTATTAAAAACGGTAAACAACATAACATAGTAATCGCTATACGCTTTGCCACTTTGATACTATTTCCGTATACATCATTATGATTATTTTGCATTACGCCTCCACAATAGGTTTTTTACTTTTTGCTCTTAACTGATGGTCTAAAATTTGCTTTCTTATTCTAATAGATTTTGGTGTCACTTCCACTAACTCATCATCGGCAATAAATTCAATTGCCCCTTCAAGTGATAACACTTGTATAGGTGTTAATTTTAAGGCTTCATCACTTGCACTACTACGAGTATTTGTTAGTTGTTTTTTCTTACAAACATTGACTACAATGTCATCTCCTTTAGGATTAGAACCAACCACTTGTCCCATATAAACTTTATCTCCTGGTTTAACAAGTAATCTTCCGCGACCTTGTGCGTTAAATAATCCATATGTGATAGCTTCCCCAGTTTCATAAGATATTAATGAACCAAAATTTCTGCCTTCAATTTCACCTTTATATGGCTCATAATCATAAAATACTGAAGACATAACACCTTCTCCACGGGTATCAGTGAGCATTTGAGATTTATAACCAAATAATCCACGACTAGGGACTAAAAATTGTAATCTCATTCTGCTTCCAATAGGTGACATATCTAGCAATTCACCCTTCTTTACGCCCATTGATTGCATAACAGTTCCAACCGAATCTTCAGGAACGTCTAAGACTACTTTATCTATAGGTTCACACTTAACCCCGTCTATAGTTTTAAATAATGCACGTGGTCTACTTACTTGAAATTCATATCCATCTCTTCGCATATTTTCTATAAGGATTGAAAGATGCATTTCACCACGTCCTCTCACTTTAAACTGATCAGCAGTAGCTCCATCTTCAACTTGTAATGATAAATCTTTGACCGCTTCTTTATATAATCTATCTTTCAAATGTCTACTTGTCACATACTTGCCTTCTTTACCAGCGAAAGGACTATCATTAACCATAAAAGTCATTTCAACACTTGGCTCACTGATTTTAACAAAAGGTATAGGTTTCATTTCAGCAGTTTCACTGGCTGTATCCCCAATTGTAATATCTGGAATACCAGCAATACAAATTATATCTCCTGCTGTTCCCACCTCAATTGCATCTCGTTTTAAACCGTTAAAATTGAAAATATTAACCACCTTACCAGAGTAGTGTTTACTATCATCAAAATAATTTGAGATATAAATATTCTGATTTAATTTAATTTTTCCCGTCTCTACTTTACCCACAGCCAATTTTCCAAGGTAGTCATTTTGTTCAGTTGAAGATATAAGCATTTGAAATGGTGCATCAAAATCCATTTTTGGTGGGTCAATATGATTAATTATTGCTTCAAACAAAGGTTTCATATCAGTCCCTGGTATTTTATAATCTGTCGTTGCTATACCACTACGAGCAGAACAATAAATAATAGGACTTTCTAATTGTTCATCATTGGCATTCAAATCTAACATTAATTCTAGCACTTCATCTGCTACGACATCTAATCTAGCATCTGGACGGTCAATCTTATTTATAACTATGATTACTTTAAGATTTAGTGCAAGTGCTTTTTCCAAAACAAATCTTGTTTGAGGCATTGGTCCTTCAAATGCATCAACAACAAGCAATACACCATCAACCATTTTTAAAACTCTTTCAACTTCTCCACCAAAATCGGCATGCCCTGGTGTATCTACAATGTTTATTTTTGTATCTTTATAATAAGCAGAACAATTTTTAGATAAAATAGTAATACCTCTTTCTCTTTCTAGTGCATTATTGTCCATTACTCTATCTTGAACTTCCTGATTGTCACGAAAAATACCACCCTGTTTTAAAAGGGCATTGACTAAACTCGTTTTGCCATGGTCTACGTGTGCTATTATTGCAATATTTCTTATGTCAAACATATCAAACCTCTCAATTAATATTATATACAAAGAATATAATAACATAATAATAATAAAATTGCAATAAAAGATAAGAAAATAGAGTTATAAAAATTTAAAAAAACACCTTAAAAATAGTTGATTTTTTATAATTTATTTGATAGCATTTTTATAAGTTGAATGTTCAACGGATAAAAAGGAGAAAATTATGAATACAATTAGCGCAGGGGAATTCATTAAACAGGTAGCAGAAGCAACCGGTTTTACTCAAACCCAAATCAAAACAATTTTGAATACAGCTGGTGAAAAGATTAAAGAAAATCTTAAAGCAGGAAAAGAAATGCACTTTATAGGATATTTTAATATTGGTATCAAAGCTAAAAAAGCTGGCGTAAAACTTAATCCATTTACTGGAGAGAAAGTTAAAGTTGCTGCTTGCAAAGTACCTACAATTAAACTTAGCGCTTCTTTCAAACAATTATTGAAAAAATAAAAACAACAAATATAAATTTTAAATTAAAAAAATTTAAAGGGTAATGATTAATATTTTCATTATCCTTTTTTATTTAAAAATAATTGATTTTATTTTTAATTTGAATTATATAATAGTTTTAAAATAATATTTTTATAATTATTAATAAATTTTTTATCAAACCATAAAATTAAAATTATTTTAATAATTAAATATATAAATTTTTTCAATATTTTTCTATAAATATATTTTTATTTCAAAAAAATAAATATAAATATTTGTTAATTTTTATTTTTTTTGATATAATATTATTAATTTAATAGGGGGTATTTTATGTGGACAACTATTGCAATGTGGGGCGGAGTCGCAGGTCTATTTATATCTATTTTTGCTATAATTATTTTATATTTAACTAGAAAAAATATTTTAGATATTTTAGATAAAGATGTTATATTATTTGGAAGGAATTTTGAAATAAAAAAATCAGCTATTGTTGATGCATTTAAACTAGTAGATGAAATACAAGAAAAAGGCGATAAAATAATATTATCTAATGAATTTAACGAGCGAGCAAAACGATGCTATAATGAATTATTATGTGTAATGAGTGATGTGCGAATAGCTGATGAATTTTATAATATAGCTATTGATAATAGTGAACAAGTGAGTGAACTAAGAATAGCCAATTTTAAAATAGAATGTAGAAAAGATATAGGTTTAAATGTAAAAAAAGCTAATGCTGTGAAAAGAATTATTAAGCACAATGAAAATGGTATAAGTGCCAATGAAGCAATTTTGAAAGCAAATTCTACATTAGGTACAGGCAATATAAATAATTCAAATCATATAAATCAAACTACTCCTAGTGTAAATAATCAATATCGTCCAAATTTTAATAATTTACCAAATCAAGCAAATAGACCTTTAACAAACAATAATCCAACATCTCCTGTATCAAACACACAAATAAATTCTACTACTCAATCGACAATCGCTAGACCAAACCCAATTGTTAGACCAAATATTAATAATCCATTTCAAAATGTGAATCAAAATAATGACAAACAAAAAAAATAGCAACTATTTTGCTATTTTTTTTGTTTCGTTTTTAGTAATATAAATAATTCCTTCATCATTAAGGTATTGTTCTATTTTATCTCGTAAAAATTCTATTCTACCTGATAAATTTTCTTTTTTTATAATAACAAATTGATTTTTGTTAAAAACAATTACTAATCTTTCATTATCCTCAAAACATGCCGTAATTGAATTCAAATCAAGCACAACTTTACTTACCTCTTCATCACCTTTATAAAAAGATACTTTACAGCTATCATCATCAATTATCACTACGCAATAATTATTTGATGCTATAAATTCATTATAAGATTTTATAGCACTTTTTTTCCACATTTTAGGAGAATAAAAATGATATATACCTACTGTAATAGCCAATATAATTAATATAATATCAAAGACTACAGAGTCACCTAAAATGATATCCAATATTAAAGATATTATAGCAAACAGTAAACACAAAAATAATAGAGTATATACTAAAATATTTAATTTTTTAGTTTTCTTTCTAGTTGTGTATATTGTGCCTGCAATATTATCATCTAAACTAAAGTTAAATCTTGATTCAAACATTTAAACCTACTTCTTACCATTTACACTTTTACTCATACATTTTTCCAAATGTGCTTTTAATTTATCCAAGCCACCTGTTAATTTATCTTTTCTTATACATACATATTCAACTTTGTTGAAAACTAAAACTAATCTATTATTATCTTCTAAAAAACTAGTTAAAGATTTTAATGAATGAACATTTTTTGCTTGTTCGACTTCATCTTTTACTAAAGTTTCAGTACATAATGTATTGTCTATTACTATTTTTAAATAATCCATTTCATCTAATTTTTGTTGCTTATATGATTTTTTTTGTGAACGAACTAAAGTTATAGGAATTAATAAATACACTATTTCTAAAACAATTAACGCAACTAATAAAATTATATCTAATACAAATGAATTTTTTTTGACAATATCAACAACCAACATCGCAACCATGGCGACCATTAAAATAGGAATTAACACAGCAATAACCTTATCTTGCTTTCTTTTTTGTGATTTATATACATATTTAGCACAAATTAAACTATCTTCCAATTCATATTTGTATTTACATTCAAACATTATATCTCCTATATTCTATCGTTTATACTATATTCTTTCTTTTTCTTCCTTCTAATAATAATAAATACAACAACAATTATTGCAATTAACAGTATTGAACCTATTACAATTAAGATTATTTGCCATAACTCTAATAAAACACGTTGTTCAAGAATTATAATTGTATTTACATTAGAATTCATTTGATTTAAATCAATCATGATATTGTTCCCTTGAATCTCATAATCTAATTGCCCCGATTGTTTGCCAGTTAACCAAACAGCACCGGTCAACCTTTCTTCATTAGGAACTGTCAAATACAAATTATTATCAATATTTTTACTTATTCCATTGACTTCAAATTTCAATACATAGCCAATTGAGAAAACATTGCTATTAGATAAATATCTAACAATTTTATCATAAATATTCACATATTCGTTGGTATCAACGTTAATTATTTCCACTTTTAAAGTTGCACCAACCGGAATAAGATTAGCTAAATTAGAATCTGTTATACCTCTTTTATTTGTAATTGTAATCTCACCTACTCCATCAATATTTGTACTAACACTATATGGATAAATACTTGCTGTAATCGATGTATTATTTAACTTATAATTTTGAGCATCTGCACCAATTAAAGCAGTTTCAGAATTTACATTTACTTTTTTATTTAAACCAATTGAAGAATCAGAAAATTTTATATTTAAATTATCTACAATCAAATTTACATCATCGTCTCCTATTATACCTTGTAGCTTAATATCTGCATTTTGACTAATTACAACATCTAATGTACCATCATAAACTTTGTCGTTTACTTTGATACCAATAATATCTAATTGTCGTTTCATTATTTTAATACAATTAAGGAAAGTCACATTATTATTGCTTAGTACAAAATTATTGTTAAAAGTACTATATGCAAGGTTTATTCCTGACAAAGTGATATTATAATATAATGATTCATTTGCTATGTTAATAGGAGTTTCAATTCCATTAATATTATAAGTTATATTTGCTGAATAATTTTGAGTTAATATAAATTGACTACCTGAATAATTTATACTTATTGCCCCGTCTGTGAATACCAAATATTGTAATAATCTAGTAGCATCATAACTAGAACTTGCATCATAAGTTTTAGTAAATGTCTCATTCATCAAATAAGATACAGTTATTGACCTTGGCTGAATGACCAAGCGAACTCTATAATCTAAAACGATACTACTTAACCATGAATAATCGCCTGTGTCATTAAATTCTATATCTACTTCATATTCTCCCACATTTGTTGGATTAACTATTGCACCATTTTTATCATAATAAGTAATATTAAATTCGCCATTATCTTTCATCATAAAATTCAAAATAAATTCAGAAGATTGAATATCGCTATTAGAACCTGGACCAACAGTTAATTTTTGTGCTACACCATTACCTTTATTATCACAAATAAATGTTGAAGTAAATATATATACCCCATCTACATAATCAGCACCATTGTAAATTATTTGAGGTTGAACTTGGAGTTTAACCACAATATTTTCAACAAATCTTATATCAATACTTTGAATATTATTATCAGCATTTCGAATTATTGATATACCATATGCATTAAGTTCTGTTCTTGTAGCAGTTTGTGAATCTAGTAATAATTCTCCTGCTTCATTATAAATTTTAAAATTAGCAATGTAGAAGAAATCATTATAATTTACATTATCAATTGTATGGAAATTATAATTAATTCGAGTTTTTCCTAAAAATTGTAAATTATTGACTAAATATGATTGACCACCAGAAGAATAAATTTGTGCATCAAAGCCAAACATGTTATTATCATAACTCATTTCAAAACGTGTATTGTTATTAACTTTATAGAATGATTGATCATCAATATTTGTAGTCAAAGTTATTTGTTTTTTACTAACTAAATATCTATAATAAATTGTCAATTCTCCACTATCAGGAACATTTGAAATGATATCGCTTATATTAAAACTAAATTTGTAATTACCTGTTTGTAAACTTTCAAAAATGCAGTTTTTTGAAAGCATATAAATTTCAGCAAGGTATACACCCGAACTTAAATTATATGTTTCATCGTCATTAATTGCTATTTCATTTAAAGTAATATAAATATCAACACTGTCTAAATAATTCACAGTCTCATTTTCTTGCAAAATATGTTCTTCGCCATTAGTAGTGACAATGATTTGATATGTACTATATTGACTTGGGTCAATACTTATATCTCCACGAATTAAAGTGACATCTGAATAATTTGAACTATCATTTATTAATGAAATTTCAAGATATTCATATTGTATATAAAATGTTATTCCGCCACCCTCTAAATAGTAATTGCTAATATTGAAAAGTGTATCTTCAAAAGTTGTATTTTCATCATAATATACTTGAGACAATTCGTAAGTATAATATAAAGTATTTGGATTATATTCACTAGAAGTATTCAAAACATAACCAGCAATTGGTGAATAAGTATACAATTTCAAATAATTTAGATTCCAACTTTCTTCTGAGTAAATATATTCATTATAAGTATAAACATCATAATACATATAATCAAATTTAAATCCGTTATTCTTATTAGCATTCATCTCTATTTTTAAATTATCATACATAGAGATTTTATTTGAGACTTTGTTATTTACCATTACAGTTGGATTACCGCTGTTAATATTGTCAATTATCAGATTAATTGTATACGAATCATAACTTAATTTATACTTAAATAATTCATTTTGACGCAAACTTGGAATTATCATGTTTGTACTGCTATGTGAATAACTAGGTGCTTGACCACTTGTGGTAGTCCAACCAAAAGCTGAAAATCCATTAGGAATATTTCCTGTGACTGAGATTTGAATATTGCTGTTATATGGAATGTTTTCAAAAAGAATAGCATTATTGACAACATTCCCTGTAATGGTTTGAGGTAAATTGTCATATTGATATTGAATAGTCATTTGTGGGAATTGAACCATTAAATCATAGTCATTATTTTTAGGGTTTGTAAGTTCGAATTCTATATTAATTGAATAAGTGTGAATTTGATATGATACCAGCATATTTAATTCCAAATAATTTTCAGAATTTATACCATAAATGCTAATTAAGTTAATCAATTCTTGCAAGGTAAATTCATAACGAAATTCATTTGATTCATATTCATTAGTTTGATTCATTTGTACATATTCATGTTCGCCATTATTAATAAAATAAACATTTGAAGCAAAATATCCTATTGGCATATTATAACTAAATGCTCTATCATCTACTGTAATAACTTTGTAATTTTCTTCACCAAAACTTACATATTCTTTATCATATCCTAGCCCACCACCAGATTGTAAAATAGATAAATGATATTCTATTTCTACAAAATTTATAATTAAATATTGTAAATTAGAACTTGATACTGTATACGTATATGTCAACGAATCAGATTGAATTTCTGATGTTTTACCTTCTGATATAAAGGTATATCCTACCAATCTATAACCAAAAGAAATAATTTCACTTGCATCTTCTCCGTTAGGATTTAATACTACCTGTATAGTTTTCCCTGCTTCAACAATGACGCTGTCATCAGTTTTTTCTAATTCTATACCATCTTGATAAATAACTAGATTATTTAAATCATAAGCATTCAATTTATCTGTAGATATTTGCAATCGTGCACTAGGCATAGTATACACAACTTTTATGCTAATATCACGTAAAACAGTTTCTACATGTGAATATGTATCAGTTTCACTTGAATAAGAATAGTTTAAATTTGTTTTATCATTCTCTGTAAATCTAACAAACATGTAAGTGTATTCTTGTGAAATCTCTTGATTATTAACTGTTTTACCTTTTGAGTTTAACGTCACAGTATCATAAAGTTTAAGACCTTTTATAATTATTTCATATTTAATATTATCTTCTTCAATAACTTCAACATTTTGACTATCCGTAATGTACGACAAATCTGCCATTATTGTGTCTATTTCTGAATAAGTATCCATTGTCGCTTCAATGTAATAAGTTAAAGTATAAGTAGTGTAATCTTCATATACAAATATTTCAATTTCATTATTATCGTTAGCAAATTGGGTAATAATATCCGAAGTTAAATTGAAATTAATACTATTGCTATTATTGACATAATCTCCCGTACCTGCAAGTTTATATCCTAATAAGTAAAATCCATTTATCATGTCTGAATATAAATTTACATTATCTCCAATGTTTGCGACTAAATCAAAAGCTATATTTTTATCAAGATTAGCACGCAATTCATCTGCATATAATGTATCCGTATTTGTATAATTGCCTTTTGTAATAGATAATGTAGTTTTTGAAATTGGATAATAATCGTTTTCTCCATCATTCAATTTAATTTGATCAAAATTAGTAATTTTAATTGAATAATCAACATATTCAAACAACATTAAAATAGTATAATCTTCAGGTTTATTAAAATCAATTACAACATCAATCGAATTATTATTAGAAATTTGAAACTCACTAAACGCAAAACCATAAAATTCATATCCTACATTGTCTGAAGCATTTGTTTTGTTAATTGTAATGCTATCTCCTCTAACTAAAGAAACAACTGGTTCAAGATTGAAATTATTACCTATTTGACTAATTGCGCCAGTATCAGAATCATATAATCTAAATTCGAAATTTATATTATAACTTATAGAATTATAGTTTATTTTGATATTTATATTTTGGTTAACATTTGGGTATTGCATATACATTAATTGCAAACCATCAATTGAATCAAATTTATAATAATTGTAAGTTTTTGCATCAATAACTTTGCTAATCATTGGAGCACAAACTATTCTAAATGAATTGCTATTATTGTCAGCAGAATTTTTTATAAAATAAAGGCCATCAGAAATTTTTGAATAGTAAAATGTAGCAGTTATCACATCTAAAACACTATTTTCATTTTCGCCTTCAGTAAGAGTTCCATCTAAATAAGCCTCAATATTTGCTAAATATAAATTATGATAACTTATATTTACTATAGACTCTTGATTAGTAGATTTTTCTATAGTAAATTTAAAAGAAATATTCGTAGTACGCAAATACGAGTCTTGTTCAATGTAAAAAGATTCAGATTCTGCATCTTGTATTAAATTCAATACATTATTGTCCGTACTAACACTTATTGACTTTACATCAATATTTATACTATTTTCAAATAAAGAATCAATATTTATATCAAACGAAGCTTCAACCGTTTCTTTTAATCTAAAAGCTCCATTTTTATAATCAATTTTTTGCTCAATGGCTCTATCATCTGAAGTGTTATGTATTGTATAATATAAACCATTTTGATAGTACAAATTCCCATAATAATATAATTTGCTATTTTCATTTGAATTGAAATTAATGACTGCTTCTGTATAAGTTGTATATGTTTCTCCTACAACTTTATCTACAAAATAGATAGTATTATTAGAGTCTAATATCTGTTCAGATGAATAATCTCCAATTGTAGAAATATTAAATAATGAATTAATCTCAACGTTGTAATATATGTAATCAAACACTGAAACAACTTGAAGGTTATCAAAAACTTTTGAGATGTTAAAAGTTCCTTGGTCAAAATACCCATCAGCATCAGTATCAATAAATTTTAATGTAATATCGACTATATTAGCATCTTCTCCAAATTGTATTGTCTTGCTACCGACACCAAATTCGTCAACAACTAAATCACTATCATCTATATATGTAATATTAGTAGGTTCATCAGTATAAACTATTTGCCAACCGTCAAGACGAAACCCTTCATTTGCATTTGTTGTAAGCGTAATGTTTTCTTCACCTAGAACGAATTTTCCATATCCACTGGTTGAACCAACAGATAAATTAGATTGATAAGCAACGCCATCGTTAACTAACCAATTACTATCCACCAATTCATCTGGTTCATACGCGTAAACTTTGCCCACAGCATAAAAAACGAAGAGTGAAGCTATTAATAATGAAATAATTGAAAATAAATTTAAAACTTTCTTTTTCATTTTTCCCCTATACACGAATTTCCCGCTTTAGCACCATCAGCACACGCAACTACAATTTGGCGAAAATCTTTACTAATTATATCTCCACAAGCATATAAATTTTTTACACTTGTATGCATATTATCATCGACAATAATATATCCTGCTGGATTTGTTTTAATATCAAATTTAATAAAACTAATATCGGGCTCATAACCAATAGCAATAAACAAGCCGTCAATATCGTACTTAACTTCATTACCGTCAATATTGACTAATATAGCTTCTAATTTTTCATTACCATATAATTTTTTGACTTGAGCATCAGTCAAAATTTCTACATTATTTAATTTTTTAATATTATTTACCGCAAATTCCCCTGCTTTAAAATGTTTAGAACGGTTAATTAAAAATATTTTTTTTGCCAATCGTGAAAGATATTCCACATCTTCAATTGCAGTATTTCCTCCACCAACTACAGCAACTATTTTGTTCTTAAAAAATGAACCATCGCAACTAGCACAATAACTTATACCTCTGCCTGTTAATTTTTCTTCATTTTCAAGTCCTAATTTTCTTGTCTTACATCCACAAGCAATGATAACTTTTTTTGAATTGTAAATTTCATTTGCTGTTTTAACAACAAAACCATTTTTGGACTTTTCCAAACTATTAACTGTTCCCCAAACGAATTTTAAACCATTTTTTTCCGCTTGCTTTGCCATTTTATCAGTCAAATCAAAACCAGATATTGAATCAAATCCGGGATAGTTTGCAATATCATAAGATAAAGATGCTTGACCACCTATTGACAATTTTTCAATACAAATACTTTTAAGTCCAGCGCGACAAGTAAAAATGCCGGCCGTAAGCCCAGCTGGTCCAGCTCCAATAATAATAACATCGGATTTCATATATATATTGTATCCCAAAATTAAAAATTTTCCAAACAAAATAAAATATTTTTATTAAATAATTATATATAGTTATATAATTATCTTTGATTTGAATTAAATTTAATAATGTTAAAATATTTAAAACAATGTATATGTTTTTATTTTAATTAAATTTTTATAAATAAACGCGAATATATCAAAAGCAATTCAATTAAAAATTTATATAAGACATCAAATGTCTATACTCCTTGACAAATTCACAAAATAATGGTATAATGGAATATAGAAAAATACAAAAAGGAGAAGATTATGGTTGACGAAAAAAAATGTATTACGTGCGGAGCATGTGTATCAATATGCCCAGTAGGTGCAATTAAAATCATAAATGGAAAAGCGACCATCAATCAAAAGAAATGCATTAAATGTATGAGTTGTGCACAATTTTGCCCAGTAGGAGCAATAGATATTAATACAGAAAAATCAACAAAAGAAAAAAATTAGTTGTAAAAAATTAGTTAAAAATTAATTAAAAAATATAAAAAAATGCTAGTAATACTAGTATTTTTTATTTTTATAAAATTTTAATTTTTTAATATTTAAGATTTATTTTTAATTTATAATTATTTGATTTTTCTTTTAATTCTTTGCTTATTTCTATTCCCCTTTCATTAATGTTTGCACCCATCAATCGAGCAATTTCTTCATATAGATTATTATCATTAAGAATACTCGCTTTTGTGTGTGTTGTTATAGAATCTGAATATTTTTCAACTTTGATATTATAATCTGCCATTGCACAAATTTGAGGTAGATGTGAAATTGCAATTATTTGTTTTTTCTGACTTAGTCTTGCCATATATTCTGCTACAACACTAGCAACATTTCCACTTAAACCGCTATCAATTTCATCAAATATAATCGTCTGTATATCATCAACATCACTAACAACTATTTTATAAGCTAGTACGACTCTACTCATTTCCCCGCCTGATACTACTTTATTTAACGGTTTCAATTCAAATCCTAAATTTGATGAAAACATAAATTCAACTTTGTCAGCTCCTGAATATGAGTATGGTTCTGATATGCGAGAAAAATCGACATCTACGCGTGCGTTAGGCATACCTAAAGTTCTTAATTCTGTTTCTAATTTTGCTATTAATTTTTTCGCTGATATTTTTCGTATCTCAGTTAATTTTAGTTGTATATTTTCAATTTCATTTAATATTTTCACTTTTTCAGAATTTAACTGCTGATATCTTTCGTTGCTATTAATTAAATTTTCTAGTTTTTTGGAAATAGTATTATAGTAATCTATCATAGACTGATAATTACCACCATATTTTCTGAATATTCCCTTTATAAAATCTAGTCGATTATCAATAAAATCATATCTATCTTGGTCAAACACATTATTTTGGATATCTTCCAAAACTGTGTCATTAATATCTTCCATTTCAATCAACAAACTGTTCAATCTTTCAAGCAACTTAGAATAATGTTCGTTTACATTAGCAATATTTTGCATTGATTTAATGGAAAGTGCAAGATTATCAATGGTTGAATTAGAAAAATTATTTTTACAATTTAAATCATAACAAGACTTCAAACTTTCATTTATTTTTTCATATTGTTGCATCTCTTTTTTTTCTTCATTCAATGAATCAAATTCGTCACTTCCAATTTTAGCTTGAGTTATTTCATTAATTTGATATGAATATAAATCAATCAAATTTTGTTTTTCGCTCTCACTTCCACCTAGCGAAATGATATCCGCTTCAACCCGCTTGATTTGTTCAATTTTTTCTCGTAAAAGACTTAAATATTTTTCTGATTCTTTACCAAATAAATCAATTATTTCTAACTGATAATTATTATCTAAAATTGCTAAATGTTCACTTTGTCCATGCAAATCAATTAATTTTTGACAAATTTTTTTTACACTTGCTACTGGTACTAATTCTCCATTGATTTTACAGATATTTTTACCATTAATATCCAGCTCACGTGACAAAAACATTTCGTCCTTTGCTGAAATATTTAATTCTTGACTTATAAAATCAATTAATTTATCGGATAAATTATGAAATATTGCTTCTGCACGCATACGGTCACAACCTGAGCGAATTAAAGACCTATCTGCTCTTCCACCAAAAACAAAACTCAACGCATCTAATATAATACTTTTACCTGCACCTGTCTCTCCACTAATAACGTTGAGCCCTTTATCAAAATTTAATACGACCTTATCAATCAAAGCCACATTTTCAATTTTTAATGTATCTAGCATTATTTAACCATTTTCTCTCTAATTGCCTTATCAATTTCATCTGCAATTTCAGGATGAGAATTTAAATACGCTTTTACGTTTTCTTTTCCCTGACCGATTTTGTCTGATTTATAACTAAACCATGAACCACTTTTTTCAACTATACCCATATCAATAGCTGTATCAATCAAACAACCTAAAATAGAAATTCCTTCTCCATACATAATATCAAATTCAGCCGATTTAAATGGTGGAGCAACTTTGTTTTTTACAACTTTAATTTTAGTACGTGAACCAATTATGTCCTGACCGCTTTTGATTGTATCTACTTTTCTAACATCTAAACGAACTGACGAATAAAATTTAAGAGCTTTTCCACCAGGTGTTGTTTCTGGACTTCCAAACATTACACCTACTTTTTCTCTCAATTGATTGATGAAGATAACAAGAGTTTTACTTTTTGCAGTCACTCCCGTCAACTTACGTAAAGCTTGTGACATTAATCTTGCTTGAAGTCCAATAAAACTATCTCCCATTTCACCATCAATTTCTGCCTTTGGAGTAAGCGCAGCAACTGAGTCAATTACCACGATATCAATACCCCCACTACGAACTAATTGTTCAGTGATTTCAAGTGCTTGTTCTCCTGTATCTGGCTGTGAAACATACATTGCACCAATATCAACTCCCAACTTCTGAGCATAAATAGGGTCAAGAGCATGTTCTGCATCTATGAAAGCTGCTGTACCACCCATTTTTTGAGCTTCGGCTATAACATGCAAAGCTACTGTAGTCTTACCGCTACTTTCTGGACCATATATTTCAACAATTCTTCCACGAGGTAATCCACCTACCCCCAAAGCAATATCAAGGGGTAGACAACCTGTAGGTATAACATCTATCCCTTCATATAAATTTGTTTCGTCCATTTTTATAATTGCACCTTTCCCATATTGTTTTTCAATTTGTGCAATTGTTTGCTCTAAAGCTTTTTTCTTTTCGTCTGTCAAAATTAATCTCCTTATTAACTTACTATATTCTCTTTGATTTTATCAAATAAACAAATAAATGTCAAACATTTGTTCGACATTTTAAATTATTATTTATTATCAATTTTTTCTTTAGCTTCAACCTTTTTATCTTCTTTTAAACAATCTCTATTCTTTACTAAATAGTTTATTCCAGAAATTACTGTTAAAATTGTTGCCAATCCCAACATAATATAAGTAATGATTTCCACTATCAAAACAAATGTTGAATTGAAGTTTATTCCCGCTGTATACAAATATGAAAGTACAATAGAAATAGGTAAAGCTATCATTTGCACCATAGTCTTTGCTTTCCCCCATATATCTGCTGCCAACACTACCCCTCTATTCGCAGCAAGCAAGCGCAATGCACTTACCATAAATTCACGGGCAATGATAATTGTGACAATAATTGCTCCCCAAGGATTAGGAATAGTACCATCTGCAATGATTAAAAAGAAAACGGTTGAAGTTAGAATTTTATCAGCTATCGGGTCTAAAAACTTACCAAAATTTGTCACTAAATTTCTACTTCTTGCGATTTTGCCATCAAGTAAATCAGTAAATGCTGCTATTATAAAAAATACTAAAGCCAAAATTTTACCAATACCATAAGGAATAAAATTTGCAAAATAAAAGAACATCATAAATGGTATTAAGCATATTCTTAAAACTGTCAATTTATTAGGTAAATTCATAAATACTCCTAGTTTTTGATTACATTAATTATAACAAACGAATAGAAAAACGACAAGCAAAATAAACCATGTTTTAATTTGTACAAATAATTAACTATTATAATGAAAAAATATTATCAATACTTAAATCAATTATTGCTAATATAATATAACAAACTTTCTACTTCTAAAATTTTATCCGACGAATAATCAAAAAACTTACAAATTTTATACAAATTAAATATATTAGGAAGATTTTTCCCCTTTTCCCAACTATCAATAGTTGTCGCCGATACATTCAATTCTTTTGCAAGACAAACTTTTGAAATGCAAAATTTAGTTCTTAGTTTTTTAAGGTTCGTTGAAAAATTTTTCATATACTCTCCTAATTAATAATAGCAAAAAAAATATACCATCTATTTAATTTACAAAATACGACATAAATAGACAAAAAATAGAAGTTTTTTAACTTCTATTTTAATTGATTTTCTTGATTTTAAAACTTTAACTATTAAATAAATTTTGCTTATAATTTACATTATTTTTTATCATTTTTAATATCTTTATCTTTTGTATCTTCTCTATTTTTATAATCTAATAATGGATTAATTTTACATTTACCTCTTTCTATTTTAGATATTATTACTTTATTTTCTAAATATTTGTCCAGTTCCTCAGCATTGCCTGAAACTATATATTTTTCATTATTTATTAAACAATAATAACAATCATCTTCTTTAAGCAATACCCCTATCGAATTTATTATCGATAATTTTTTTTGATAATCTTTTAACCAATTAATAACATTTTTTCTAAATAAAAAGATTAATATTAATGAAATGATAACAAATATTAAAATTTGTATAATTATATACCATGTAAAATTATTAGATGAAATGCTCATAAAAAACGGTATCAAACCAGCTAAAGAAAAACATGCACCAAATAGATACATTGGTTGAATCAATTCTGCAATCAAACCTAAAACAATAATTACTAACCAAATATAAAACATATTATTCCTAACAAATACAACTAGATTTATAACAATATCGTTATAAAAATTTTATCAAACACATATACTCGAATAACATTAATTTATAATTAATAACATTCAAAATATATATAAAAAATCTTCAATTTTTATTTTTAAATTTATATTAATAAAATTTAAATCTATCCAATTTTTTAATACCTTCATAAAAAATCTTATGCATTTGTTTTTTGTTTACCTTATAAGCATAACATACATTTCCTTTTTTATTAAAGGTTATGTTTGTTTTACCGGGAGCTTTGTCTGTATCAACAGAGATGAAAGCTTTTTTTGTTTTAAATAATTTAGGAAATCTCATAATCATACATGCACAAGTATCATTTGTTGCAATTCTTCTATCAGGATAATTAGGCTCCCAATATCCAGAATAAATTTCATTTACAAATTTACCAACGTCATTAATTGTTTTAATGAAACCCACTTCTTCTTCAGTAAAATTTGCAAGTTCTCGCCCCATGCGTGAAGGAATAATTGTAATAGGTATTCCGCTATTAAGTACAATTTGAAATGCTTCTGGATCTGACGATACATTGAATGATATATACTCAACCCAATTACCTTCCGATTTTAAACCAAAAGGTGCACAGCCTTCACAATAAATATGATTAATCATATCAACAACATCAGGGTGTCTTGTTATCAAGTGACCTAAATTTGTATGTGGTCCCAGTACAAAGATTATAATATCTTTTTTATATATTTTTATAGTTTCGTACATGATTTCAACAGCATCATCACTGATGGGTTTGGTTTGAACTTCTTTTGGTGGAATATAACCGCCCATACCTTCGTTTTGATGAATAAAAGTAGCATCTGGGCTAATTCTAAACATCGCTTTTTTTGCTCCCTTAGCCAATGGAATATCTGTACGATTAAATTTTTCTAAAAGATGAAGTGCGTTTCTAGTCACCTTGTCTAAACTCAAATTACCACATACAGTAGTAATCAACTTAATATCTAATACTTCGTCATACAACGATAAAGTTAATGCTACTGAATCGTCTGCACCAGGGTCAAAGTCAAAAATACATTTTTGTTTTTTTATATTTTTCATGTTTTCTCCAAAAAATACACAATGTCATACAATTGATAATTTATTATATATAATTCAAAAATTTTTTACAACTGTTTTTTATTAAAAATAGAATAAATGCATTTTACCTTAATTATTTTATCTCTTTTATAAATTATTATAAAATAAATTTTAGTAAATTAAAAAAAATTAAATTAAATCTACTAATCTTACGAAGAAACTAACTATTTGCAACAAATTTCGACATTTTATTTGTAAAAATTTTTCATTTTGTTTATTATTTTTGTGTGAACAAAAAA